>JAJQEC010000083.1 GCA_021201815.1 Candidatus Azobacteroides sp.
TCATGCAAACGTACGAGGGGAGTACCTTTCCCTCCGGGAAAGGGGAGGGGTTTGGCGATAACAATCTGGTTTATTTTACCGTGGGTCAACCCTTCCCCTTTTTGTTCCAAAAAGGTACTTCCCTTCAGGGAAGGGAAGGGTGGGGTTTGGAGATAGTCCTCTGTTTTATTCCTTTATATAAATTCTCTCCTCCTGGCATTTTCATTTGCTAAAAGTTAAAAATGGAATATAACTATTTTATTCCAGCGAAATGACTTCCCCTGTTTGATTGCTTTTAATAGCTGCTTCCAGGATTTCCACTACTATAAGATTATTTTCCAGGGAGGATAAATCCGTAGGTTTTACTTCGATTTCTCCTCTGACAACTGCTTTGAAATAGTAAAACGGATCGTTATAGGGAGCAGGTAAACTTTCCGTAATCGTATTTTCTTCTTTCTGTTGATGATTAAAAATCCGCATACCATCCGGTGTATCCTGATAAATATATCCGTCTTTCCCATACACATGCATATCTTTGCGGTTCATCGGCCAGTTCCAGGAAGCCATAATCACCGTAGTAACATCCGGATAGGTTAGAATGATTGTCGCATCGTCATCTACTTTAGGATAAATAGCAGGTTTCTGTTGTTTTAATGAAGCATATACTGTCAATGGTTTCTGTCCGTCCATTAACCAGGTACTAAGGTTTGCTCCGTAGCAACCGAAATCAATGACTGCTCCTCCGCCATTTAATACCGGATCGGTAAGCCACGCTAAAAACTCTTTGCTGCAACCTATTTCTACCGGTCCTGAATGGCCGTCATAAATATTCATGCGGGATAATTTTCCTATGAAGTTATCTTTTTTAATCAGCTCATAAGCTTTATGATTTGCCGGATACCAGGTAGTTTCATAATTTGTAAGCACAAAGATATTATATTGAGAAGCTAACGCAGCAATTTTTTGTGCCTGTTCAACTGTTGTAGCAAGTGGTTTCTCTACCATGACATGGATTTTCCGTGGCGCACAGGCTTCAATAACTTTTAAATGGTCGTAAATGCTTTCATAAACAATAACAGCTTCCGGTTTAGTAGTATCCAGCATTTCTTCAAGATCGGTAAAGAAAAGGGATTCATTGACATGTTTCCGTAACGTCGGGTTTTTCCAGAGGGTTGTATCCTTTTCCGCGACCCCTACCACTTCAAAATCTCCTCTGTCCAGCCGGGATAATACTTCCCATAGATGGGAATGGGAGAGACCGGCTATTCCTAATTTCAAGGGTGCACTATCTCCTGCTGTCATACATATACTCATACTGAATAAAATAATAAATAATAACCCTTTATGTATTTTCATAGTTCTTTATTTAATTCGGAAAACAATCTTCAAAGATATAAAATTCCTGCAAATTTGGTTATTATTACAAGGTGAGAAAACGAGTAGAGGAATGGTTATTTCAAAAACAAAGAGAGAGAATGAGAGGATGGGGCCCATAGGGCCAGATAAAGAAATAAAAAAGCCGGATAGAAGTTCCCATCCGGCCTGTATTATTCTCTGCCACCTTACTTTTACAGTTTGTTTACGTGTAAGGTTAATTTTGATTTCAGGTTTGAAGCTTTGTTTTTATGTATCACATTTTTCTTTGCCAGTTTATCTAACATAGCACTTACTTTAGGTAACATTGTAGAAGCCTCTGTTTTATCAGAAGTTGCACGCAGCTTTTTTACCGCATTTCTTGCGGTTTTCGCATAATATCTGTTACGAAGCCTTCTTGCTGAAGCTTGTCTGATTCTTTTTATTGCTGATTGATGATTTGCCATTTTTGACTAATCTCTTTTTAGAATTGATAATTTTAAAACTTGTAGCCCATAGGGGAGTCGAACCCCTCTTTCAAGAATGAAAATCTTGCGTCCTAACCGATAGACGAATGGGCCGTCTGGAAATTTATCCTCGCATTTCCTTTTTGCGGGTGCAAATATAGAGCGTTTTTTTTATTACTACAATACTTTCCATGAATTTTTAATAAAAATATTTTTTGTTTTATTTCAATGTCTTGATAGCTAGATTTATAAGTTTATAAAAACTTTGTAAATAAATCAGGATTTAAAGGCTGCCTGTCCACTTAAAATATCTAATAGTTCATTCGTGATAGCCTGTTGCCTGGTTTTATTGTATTGAATCCTCAGTTCATCAAGAAGATTTGACGCATTGTCCGTCGCAATCTGCATGGCTACGGTACGGGCTGCAAATTCTGCTGTCAGAGAATCTAACAAGGCTGCAAAAAACTCCGAGCGTAAGGATTTCGGTAATAAGGTAGAAAGAATAGAAGCCTTATCTGGTTCGATAATGTAATCAACCGCATGTGCATTTTCATCTTTTGCTTTTTCTTTTTCCAGATCGATCGGTAAAAACTGTAACTCTCTTAATTGTTGTACGGCTGTGCTTTTAAAATGCGTATATAATAACTTTACTTCATCGATTTTCTTTTCCAGGAAATCATTCATTATTTTATCTGCAAGAGATTTTATTTCTTCAAATTCCGGATTATCGAGTAAAGAATCAAAATTACCTTCTATCTTCAATCCGTTTTTAAGAATGGTTTCCCGGACTTTTTTCCCGATCGGGTAGATAAGAATGTTCTCCTTGGGCAAATGACTGTAAGAAGCATATTCCCTTTCAAAAAGCTTGATAACATTCGTATTGAATGCGCCGCATAAACTGGAATTAGAAGAAATGACTACGATGGCTACCCGCTTCACTTCCCTTTTTTCTGTGTATGCAGAAGTAAATTCCGTTTCGGAAGATAAAAACCGCTGAAGGATCTCGTTCAGGCGTTCTTCATAAGGCAGGAACTTCTCCACCCGGCTCTGCGCTTTGCGGAGCTTGGCAGAAGCTACCAGCTTCATGGCACTGGTGATTTTCCGGGTAGACTCTACCGAAGAAATACGTTGCTTTACCTCTTTTAATGAAGCCATTTCTTATTCCTTTATTATATGTATATCGTTAAAAACTTTTTGCAATATCCTGTGCGGTTGCCCTGATGATATTTATTACTTCATCATCCATCTGGTTCGCTTTTATTTTATCCAGTACATCTTTCTGATGTTGAATTTTCAGCCTTTCCAGAAACAGGTTTTCAAATTCCTTTACTTTATCCGTTGGCACATCACTTAGTAATCCCTGCGTACCGCAATAAATGATAGCTACCTGTTGTTCTACAGGCATGGGGTGATAATTCGGCTGGATAAGCAGTTCCGAATTCTTTTTCCCTTTATCGAGTACACGCTGTGTAACAGCATCCATATCTCCACCGAATTTGGTGAACGATTCCAGTTCCCTGTATTGCGCCTGGTCGGTCTTTAAGGTTCCGGCTACCTTCTTCATTGCCTTGATCTGTGCATTTCCTCCTACACGGGATACGGATATACCGACATTGATTGCAGGACGAATTCCCGCATTAAAAAGACTGGTTTCAAGAAAGATCTGTCCGTCCGTGATAGAAATCACATTTGTAGGAATATATGCCGATACATCCCCTGCCTGTGTCTCAATAATCGGTAAGGCTGTTAAAGAGCCTCCTCCTTTTACTCTTGATTTCAGGTTTTCCGGAAGGTCGTTCATTTGTTGAGCCAGTTCCTGGTTGTCAATAATCTTTGCTGATCTTTCCAGCAGACGGGAATGGAGATAAAAAATATCTCCCGGATACGCCTCACGTCCGGAAGGTCTTCTCAGAATCAGGGAAACTTCCCGATAGGCTACCGCTTGTTTTGATAAGTCATCATATACCACAAGAGCATGTCTGCCTGTATCCCGGAAATATTCACCCACGGCTGCTCCTGCAAAAGGAGCATAAAACTGCAGTGCCGCAGAATCCGATGCCGTTGCGGAAATAACCACGGTATAATCCATGGCTCCTTTTTCTTTTAGTGTCTCCACCAGACTGGCAATGGTTGATCCCTTCTGTCCGATAGCTACATAAATACAATATACCGGATTCCCAGCAAGATAATTTTCCCGCTGGTTTATGATCGTATCGATTGCAATGGTAGATTTTCCTGTTTGCCGGTCTCCGATGATCAGTTCCCGCTGACCCCTTCCTATCGGAATCATGGCATCGATTGCTTTGATTCCTGTTTGTAAAGGTTCGTTTACAGGTTGACGGAAAATTACTCCCGGTGCTTTTCTTTCCAGCGGCATTTCAATCAGTTCGCCCTGAATATCCCCGTGTCCGTCGATCGGTTCTCCCAATGGATTTACAATTCTACCCAGTAAGCCTTCTCCGGTCATGATAGAAGCAATCTTTCCCGTACGTTTCACGACTTCTCCTTCCTGGATCAGATCGGAAGACCCGAATATAACAGCTCCCACATTATCTTCTTCCAGATTCATGGCAACGGCTTTAATCCCGTTCGGAAATTCGATAAGTTCTCCGGCTTCCACATTCGTTAATCCATAAATACGTGCCACCCCATCACTTACCTGCAATACAGTGCCGATTTCTTCAAACTTAACCCTTGTATCAATTCCTTCAAGCTGCATTTTCAGCACTTCCGAAACTTCACTTGCTCTTACATCAGCCATAATTGTCAAATTTATAATTTTTCAGGTCTTTTCCTATCGGAAGACCTTCAAAAAGTTCTTGTTGTTTATACAGAATTATACGATACTTTTATTTTTTTCAAGCAATTGCTTTTTTATTTCTTTCAACTGGTTGCTTACACTGGCATCCAGGCGGGTAGATTCTATGTCCAGAATAAAACCTCCGATTAAAGATTCATCAATTTCCGTAACCAGGTCTACTTCGTTTCCGGTACCGGAGCGGATGATGCTTTTTATCTGTTCCTTTGCTTTATCCGGAATTTCCTTTGCAGAGATCAGTTTTCCGGTCACTATTTTTTTATAACGGCGGTAAAATTCCTGATAATGCAGGGATATTTCCCGTATGGAAGTTTCCCGCTTATTTTCCATAATCAGATGCAGGAAGGATTGGAATACTTCACTTACCTGCATTCCGGCTCCGGTAATCAGTAACTTCTCTTTTTCCTGTACCGCAAGGGTAGGGTTTTCCAATGTTTGTTGCAACGCCGGCAACGCCGCAAAACTACCGGAAAGAGTTTTCATTTCCTGATACAGCCGGTCTTCCTGTTTCTTTTCCAGGGCAAACTCCAGCAATGCTTTTGCATATCGATTTGCAATCTTTCCGTTATTCATGAGTTTAATTTTTACCGGTCGAATTGATTTCCTGCAGCAGGCGGTCAATCATATTTTCCTGTTCTGCCGTCGTATTCAGATTCTCGCGGATCACTTTTTCTGCTATTTCTATGGAAATAGAAGCTATTTCCGATCTTACCTGTCTTAGAATATCTTCCTTTTCTTTCTGAATGGTAATTTGTGCGGATGACAGAATATTATCTGCTTCCAGTTGGGCTTGTTTCTTTGCCTCTTCAATCAGGTCAGAACGCATCTGGTTTGTTTCGTTCAGGATACGCATTTGTTCCTTACGGGCTTCTGCCAGAATGGCTTCTCCTTCTTCTTTAATACTTGTCAGCCTTTCGTTTGCCTCCTGTGCCGAACGCACAGAATCATCAATGAACCGGGCACGTTTGTCCACCCCATCAATAATCATAGGCCATGCGTATTTGCCCAGGATAAAGAGCACAATCAAAAACGGAATGAGCATCCAAAATATGAGCCCGACTTCCGGAGTAAACAGTTCCATAATAATTAAATAATTAAGGAATAACCTGTAAAGGGAAAATACCATTTACAGGCATTCCATAGATTTTATATGAAAATAGCTAATGCACATACAAGAACGGCCAATAAGGCAACCCCTTCGATCAAAGCGGCGATCACGATCATGTTCGAACGGATATCTCCGGTTGATTCCGGTTGACGGGCAATGGCATCCATAGCCTGACCTCCGATCTTACCAATACCAAGACCTGCTCCGATTACTGCAATTCCTGCTCCAATAGCTGCTCCAAGTTTCGCTAATCCTGCTCCAGCGACTGCTTGTAATAAAATAGTAAGTAACATAACAATTCGTATTTAAGTGATTATTCTATTTATTAATTATTTTAATTTTAATCGGTTAATTAATGTGTGGCATGATGTTTCACCTGTCCCAGTCCGATGAAAATGGAGGAAAGCATGGTAAATACATACGCCTGAATAAAAGAAATCAGTACGTCCAATGCCAGCATAAACAGAGAGAAAGCAATAGAAAACACAGACACTCCTCCAGCTACTACATTCCCTGCCAGGTTGGCGAAAATAAAAATCAGTCCCATTAATACCAGAATAATAAAGTGTCCGGATAGCATATTCGCAAACAGACGGACCATCAGGGCAAAAGGTTTGGTAAACATTCCCAGGATTTCTATAAACGGCATAATGGGAATCGGAACTTTCAGCCATACCGGTACATCCGGCCAGAAAATTTCTTTCCAGTACTCTTTGTTTCCGAAAATATTGGTAATGAAAAAAGTAATCAATGCCAGGACAAGGGTTACGGAAATATTTCCGGTAACATTTGCTGCTCCCGGAAAAATGGGGATCAATCCCAGTAAATTATTCAACAGGATAAAATAAAATGCCGTAAGAAGGTAGGGAGCAAACTTACGGTAATTTTCTCCGACACAAGGTTTGATTACATCGTCATAAATATACATGGTCAGCATTTCCAGGCTTCCGGCAATACCTTTCCGGCCTTTCAGCGGATCCTTTTTATAACCTGCTGCAAGTGACAGGAAAATAATAATCAGCAAGGTGCAGGAAAGAACAATAGAAGCCGCGTTTTTTGTAAAAGAAATATCAAAAGGCCTGACTTCTTCTCCTGCACTATTAATTTCAACTATTTTTCCGTTATATTCATCGCTATGGGAAATTTGAAAACCTTTATAGGAATAGCCATGTGCCAGATGGGAAGAGGAAAAAACAAACCACCCTCTTTCCGCACTTTTTACAATTACCGGCAGTGGAATAGAAATATGTTTATCTCCCGGTAAGGTAATGACATGCCACTCATATGCATCCAGTACATGCGAGAAGATCATATCTTTCAGGTTAAACTGCTCCTGTTCTTTCGCTAATTCCGTATCAGTGGCTTCGGCTTTCGCCGCAACCCCCAGAAAGAGTATCAGAAAGAGTGAAGCTATTCCTATATGTTTGAATTTAAAATACATATTGTATATTTTTATACTGTTTTTTCCTGTCGTTTTTATTATGCTTTTTTTGCGGAGAACAACAACATTAATTTTGTTTCAAATACGCTATAAGCAATATAAAATATAACAAAAACCACTAAAAACGGGACAACCGTACTTTTATCAATGACTAATCCTGCTACAAATAAAGTTATTGCTCCTATTACCTTAACCAGCTTCAGAAGAGTTAACTTTTTTAAAGAAGGTGCTTCTGTTTTTTTCTTAGAAAAATCATTCAGTAAAAGACAGAGGGGAATACTATTCAGGACATAATACACAGGAAGGAAAGGAAAAAACTTCGGATAATGCTCCATTCCTGCTACATAGAAGAAAAGAACAATTAATCCGGATATTCCCACCATTAACATTACTCCTTTTAAAAAAATATTTTTCCCCATGTCCATTTATTCCCTTGTATTTAATACCTGCTCCACACAAACCGTGATCACATTATTTTTCATCTCAATGAATCCGCCGTCAATAAGTAACTGCGTATCCTGGCCACCGGAAACATATCTCAATTTTCCTTTTTCCAGCGTAGAAATAATCGGGGCATGTCCCGGCATAATGGTAAAGCTACCCAGTGTACCTGGTAACGTAACTAATTCTGCATCTCCGGAAAATACATTTCCTTCAGGGGATATAATTTCTAGTTTCATTGAAATAAAAATAAAAGATTAATCAGGCATTCTTTAATTGCTCTCCTTTCGCTTTGGCATCTTCAATCGTTCCTACATTCAGGAAAGCCATTTCCGGAAGATCATCAACTTCTCCGTCCATAATCATATTGAAACCTTTGATCGTATCTTCGATAGAGACCATTACTCCCGGAGTTCCACTGAAAGCTTCCGCCATAAAGAACGGTTGTGACAGGAAGCGTTGTACACGTCGGGCACGATTTACCGCCAGCTTGTCTTCTTCCGATAGCTCTTCCATTCCCAGAATGGCAATAATATCCTGTAATTCCTGATAATGCTGGAGCAACTGTTTTACTCTTTGGGCGGTATTATAATGTTCCTGTCCGAGAATTTCCGCATCCAGAATCCTGGAAGTAGAGTTCAACGGGTCTACCGCCGGATAAATTCCTAACTCGGAAATCTTACGGCTTAATACCGTAGTGGCATCCAGGTGAGCGAATGTCGTTGCCGGTGCAGGGTCGGTAAGGTCATCCGCAGGTACATACACAGCCTGTATTGAAGTAATCGAGCCGTTTTTGGTTGAAGTGATTCGTTCCTGCATCACCCCCATCTCCGTTGCCAGAGTAGGCTGGTATCCTACTGCTGAGGGCATTCGGCCCAATAAGGCCGATACTTCGGAGCCTGCCTGAGTAAAACGGAATATGTTATCAATAAAGAATAAAATATCATGTCCTGCAGAAGCATCTCCCAGATCCCGGAAAGATTCTGCGATCGTTAACCCGGATAATGCTACGGAAGAACGGGCTCCCGGAGGTTCGTTCATCTGACCGAACACCAGAGTTGCCTGTGATTTTGCAAGCTCTTCATAATCGATTTTGGACAAATCCCATTTGCCTTCTTCCATGCTTTTTTTGAAAGCTTCTCCATAACGGATCACGCCGGATTCAATCATTTCCCTCAGCAGGTCATTCCCTTCACGGGTACGTTCCCCGACACCGGCAAAAACAGAGAACCCATTATGGCGTTTTGCAATGTTATTGATCAGCTCCATAATCAATACGGTTTTGCCCACACCGGCTCCACCGAATAACCCGATCTTTCCTCCTTTAAGATAAGGAGCAAGCAGGTCGATTACTTTAATTCCGGTAAAAAGGACTTCTTTGGAAGTTGATAACTCATCGAATTTTGGCGGTTCCCTGTGAATCGGGGAAAACTGCTTTGTCTCCAGCGGTCTCATACCGTCGATCGTTTCGCCGATCACATTTAACAGGCGGCCTTTTACCTCACTCCCTACCGGCATGGAAATAGGATTCCCGAGGCTTTCCACAGCCATCCCCCTTCTTAATCCGTCCGTTGAGTCCATGGCAACACCACGAACCGTATTTTCTCCGATGTGCTGCTGAACCTCGATAATGATCGATTTGCCATCTTCCCGGTTAACCCGCAATGCTTCGCGGATCTTCGGTAATTCTTTTTCCTTTTCATACATCACATCCACAACCGGACCGATGATCTGAGAAATGTTTCCAAGTACTGTTGACATATTGATTAATTTTCTTTACATTCTGATAATGTTTCCCGAAAAACCCTATGCGATTCATTGAATTTTCCAACTAATTATTCCCTTTCTCCCTACCTCTTATTCATTGAATTTTATAGGCAGGTAACTTCTTTCTGATCATATAGATAGTATATGAAGAAAGTACCGGTAATATGTTTTATTGAAAAAGTATAACAACCTCTAAGGGTTATGCAAATTTAGAAAACTATTCCTTTTAAAAAAAGGGTTTGGCTAATATTTTTGGAAAGTTTTTGTTATGAACAAATAATTGTTAATTTTATGTATATTTTTGAATCTTCCGTTTTTATTTATTATTATCAGCCTGCAAAGATTACGTGAAAAAAAGACCGATCTTTTATGAGCTACTTATTTATTGAACTCTATTTCCTTTTTCCTTTTGAAATATCCAACTCTCAAAGACAAATAGGAAACTTTTTGGTTAATCCCTAATGAAAGTCCCCCCTGTCCGGCTCTCTGTAGGAGTGCAAAAGACGATTATAGGGTTTCCGAAGAAGAAAACCTGTAAGGAAGGTTGGTATGCTCGATGGCCGTGTGATGAGGCCGCACGGATAATGACATGGCGCCACTCCGTGGCTTCTTGTTGAGATACCCATCCACATAGTAGTTTGTTTCCCAATTATCTTATTCTCTCATTAGCACATTGGCATATTGATCAATGACATCAAAAAAACATTCACCTCAAAGCCGCGTAGCGGCGTCATGTAACTAGCCGTGCTGCCTCAGCACACGGTTCTTTTTTTTAATAATGCAGTATATATTTGCATTTCGCTGTATTTTGTTGTATATTTGTAACTGTAAATAAATAAAACCCAAAAACAGGGAATAAGATATGGAATCTTTATTTTTCAAATACATATTTTCAACGCTTCTGCTGATTTTTACAGAAAGAAAAAGTGTGTCTGTGTATCCTATCTATCCATTAAACTTTTATTTAACTACTAAAAATACAAAAGAAAGGAAACGGAATATTAATCCTATCTTCAATCCTTTCCCGTTCCTTTCTGTAGCCTTCCTACGCATAGGGAAAGGAAATTATTGTCGTTCTTCTTCCTCTTTCCACAGCAAGAGGAACCGTGCATTATTCCTTCTTTCTGCACCTTCTACCTATTATTTCCCGGCCTTTTCAGGGAAAACAGGGATAAAACCAGGTAAAAAACTCCTATTTTTTTACTAAAAACGTTTCACTTTAGTACTAAAGTGGGTCAACTAATACGGGAAAAAAGCCGTTTTTTCGGTTAAAAATGCCCAACTATCCCGTATTAGTTGCGCATTTATGTCATATTAGTTTCTCCACTATCCCGTATTAGTTGACAAACTATTACGGGATAGTGGAGAAATTTGTAAAAGAAGGTGTTTTTTCCATAAAATCGGGAAAAAAGAATTGCTATTTCTTTCTCTTGTTAAATTAATATTTTATTATTAAATGGCGAATTAAATAAATATTTATATGTTATTGTATACAATATAATAAAAAGGTAAGTAAAATTATTATTAGCATGCTATTTTTCCTTTATTATTCTGTATAAAGTTAACCTACTTGTTCATAATTTTATAGTATAAGATGATAGTTGAGTAATTAAAAATAAACTAAAAGTATAATTTTTCTCGTAACTTTTTCTTATATTTGTAATATCCAAAGTCTTTGGGATATAAATAGTTGGATCCTATTAAAATTGTTACCCTATGAAAAAATCTATTTTCTTCTTCTTTTTTAATTTTTTTTGTTTGGTAACCTTCCCGCAACAGGAAGAATCGAAAATTATATCCGGATCTATAGAGGAGCCTCCTTCATTTCCCGGAGGAAGCGCAGCCTTAATGAAATACCTGAACGATAATATCCGTTATTCCGATTCAATGATGGAAAGCGGGATTCAGGGCCGGGTGGTTGTCCAGTTTAAAGTACTCGGAACCGGAGAGATTGTTGACATAAAAGTTATTCAGTCATTGGGAGAAGAATTTGACAGAGAAGCTGTCCGCTTAATAGAAAATATGCCTTTGTGGAATCCGGGAAAAAATGGTGGAGTGCCGGTGAATGCACTCTTTACTGTTCCCGTACGTTTTCGCTTTTCTTATTAAGACAGGAGGAGGAATGCTATGAGGAATATTTTATAAACGTACCATAAAACGGAAAAATAACGAATAGTTGCAATAGCCGGGGCTTTTATTCTTTTGATCTATTCATTTATAGGATAATAAGTTACAAATTCGTTTTTCATATATCCCATTTTTATGTACTCTGTAAAAAAATATTACCTTTGCATTTGCTTAAAATAAAGAGAAGAAGTATGGCAAAAATCAAAGGAGCCGTAGTCGTTAATAACGAACGATGCAAAGGGTGTGATCTTTGTGTTGTGGCTTGTCCTACCAACGTACTGGCACTGAATAAAGAGGTTAACAGCAGAGGTTACCATTATGCTTTTATGCAATACCCGGATGAATGTATCGGTTGTGCGAACTGCGGGTACGTCTGTCCGGATGCCTGTATTACGGTTTACAAAGTGAAAGTAGAAAATTAAAGAATGAAGGGAATGGCTGAAGACATAAAATTAATGAAAGGCAATGAAGCTATTGCTCATGCTGCGATCAGATATGGAGCCGACGGATATTTCGGATATCCCATTACTCCCCAGTCGGAAATAATGGAAACGCTTATGGAAGAACACCCGTGGACTACTACGGGCATGGTGGTACTGCAGGCTGAGAGTGAAGTAGCGGCTATTAATATGGTATACGGAGGCGCCGGATGTGGAAAACGGGTGATGACTTCCTCCTCAAGCCCCGGAATGAGCTTAAAGCAGGAAGGAATTTCCTATATCGCAGCCGGGGAATTACCCTGTCTTCTGGTAAATGTTATGCGTGGGGGGCCTGGTTTAGGAACGATTCAGCCCAGTCAGGCAGATTATTTTCAGACAGTGAAGGGAGGAGGGCATGGCGACTACAAGCTAATTACTCTGGCACCGGCTTCTGTTCAGGAAATGGCCGATTTCGTAGGCCTTGGTTTTGACCTGGCTTTCAAACATTCTAATCCTGTGGTTATTCTTACCGATGGCGTAATCGGTCAGATGATGGAAAAAGTAGTCTTACCACCTTACCAGCCACGATTGACCGAAGAAGAAATCCGGGAAAAATGTCCCTGGGCTACTCTTGGTAAACCGAAAGGAAGGAAACCGAATATTATTACTACGCTGGAGCTTGATTCTGCCGTGATGGAGAAAATAAATGAAAAGCTACAGGCAAAGTATCGGCACATAGAAGAAACAGAAGTGCGGTACGAAGCAATCTTGTGTGACGACGCGGATTATATAATCGTTGCTTTCGGTTCAGCGGCACGTATCTGTCAGAAAACAGTAGAGCTGGCACGGGAACAGGGATTGAAAGTCGGGCTTTTTCGTCCGGTTACCCTATGGCCTTTCCCGTCAAAAGAACTGAATTATTACGCAGACCGTGTAAAAGGAATGCTTTCTGTGGAATTGAATGCCGGCCAGATGGTGGAAGATATCCGCCTCGCTGTGAAAGGAAAAATACCGGTAGAACACTTCGGCCGTCTCGGTGGAATTGTTCCGGATCCGAATGAAGTATTGGAGGCGCTTAAGAAAAAATGCTTTTAATATCCACGTGTTAATAGGAATCTTATGAATATAACCGATATAATAAAACCCGAAAACCTGGTGTATGAGAAACCGGCATTAATGAATGATAATTACATGCATTATTGTCCGGGATGCAGTCATGGAGTAGTCCATAAACTGGTTGCAGAAGTGATTGAAGAAATGGGAATGGATGAAAAAACCATCGGAGTGGCTCCGGTAGGTTGTGCCGTATTTGCATATAATTACCTGGATATTGACTGGCAGGAAGCTGCGCATGGCCGTGCTCCGGCATTGGCAACCGCTATTAAAAGATTAAATCCGGATAAAATGGTATTTACTTATCAGGGAGATGGAGACTTAGCTGCCATTGGCACTGCAGAAACTATTCATGCCTGTAACCGGGGTGAAAATATCGTCATTATTTTTATAAATAATGCCATCTATGGTATGACCGGTGGACAGATGGCGCCTACTACTTTAGAGAGTATGAAAACTTCCACCTGTCCGATGGGAAGAAATACCGAACTGAATGGGTATCCGTTGAAAATATCCAATTTACTTGCCCAACTGGAAGGTACCTGCCTGGTAACCCGCCAGAGTACGCATACGGCTCCGGCAATTAAAAAAGCGAAGAAAATGCTGAAATTGGCATTTGAAAATTCAATGGCCGGAAAAGGTACTTCTGTGGTGGAGTTCGTATCCAGTTGTAATTCCGGTTGGAAAATGTCTCCGGATGCAGCTAATAAGTGGATGGCAGAACACATGTTTGCCATGTATCCGCTCGGGGATTTGAAGAATTTGTAATACTTGACATTTGTTATTTTAATCCGGTAAAGGAAGAGTACGATTTCTAATCTTCGTATTAGGGAATCATTTCTTCGGAATTGAATAAAAGATAAATTTAATCAGATGAAAGAAGAAATAATTATAGCCGGTTTCGGAGGACAAGGGGTTCTTTCCATGGGTAAAATTCTGGCATATTCAGGGTTAATGGAAGGGAAAGAAGTAAGCTGGATGCCTTCTTATGGACCCGAACAACGCGGAGGAACTGCGAATGTAACGGTTATTTTAAGCGACCGGCCAATCAGTTCTCCTATTTTGAATGAATATGATACGGCTATTATCCTGAACCAGCCTTCTCTGGCAAAATTTGAACAAACAGTAAAACCGGGTGGTACGTTGATCTTTGATGGATATGGAATACCTAATCCTCCTACACGCCAGGATATTTCGGTTTACCGGATCAATGCGATGGATGCGGCTACAGAAATGAAAAATAGCAAAGCTTTTAATATGATTGTATTGGGAGGCTTACTGAAAATACGTCCCATGGTTACGCTTGGGAATGTAATTGAAGGACTGAAAAAATCCCTGCCGGAACGCCATCATCACTTAATACCTATGAATGAGCAGGCTATTCAGAAAGGAATGGAGTTGATTGTAAAAATAAATTAACCTGTTAACCACGGTATCGTGAAAATCTATAAAAGGTGCTTTTTTTTAGTAAAAAAAAGTATCTTTGCATCTGTAGTTAACTAAAATCTGATACATTTATTTGTTGAACTTGATATATGGCAATAAAAAGGATTAGAAAATATAAAATTCACAGGGAAGGAGTAAATATCATTATTTATTCTTTTATCCTTTTATTAGTAATAAACCTGCTTTCACACCGTTTCTTACCTTCAGGTTTATTTATCGGTCTGGGAGTAGTTTCTTTATTATTTTTTCTCCTCATTGTCAACTTTTTCAGAAGTCCCCGGAGGCATTTCAATATGGAAGATACGACAGGGATTGTCGTGGCACCGGCAGATGGAAAGGTTGTGGTGATTGAAGAAGTCATGGAAAATGAATATTTTCATGATAAACGAATTCAGGTTTCTATCTTCATGTCTGTGGTAAATGTGCATGCAAACTGGTATCCGGTAGATGGAAAAGTGTTATACGCAAAGCATTATAATGGTCGTTTTCAGGCAGCCTGGCTACCTAAATCCAGTACTGAAAATGAACGTTCTACGGTAGTCCTGGAAACGGAAGACGGCGTGCAGATCTTAATGAGGCAGGTAGCAGGCGCGCTGGCCCGGAGAATTGTTACCTATGCAAAGCCAGGGGACGAATGTTCTATTGAGGAGCACATGGGATTTATTAAATTCGGTTCCCGGGTGGATGTGTATCTGCCATTGGATACGGATATAAAAGTAACAATGAACCAGTTGGTAACAGGTTGCCATACTGTCATTGCCGAATTGAAGAAAAAAGAAAATTGAGAGCGGTAACAAAACATATTCCGAATTTCTTAACGTGTGTCAATCTTTTTTTTGGTTGCCTGGCTTGTATAGCGGCTTTTAAAGGAGATTTCTGGTACACATTCCTATGGGTTATAATAGGGGCACTGTTTGATTTCTCGGACGGATTTGCCGCCCGTATGTTAAAGGCATATTCTGCTATGGGAAAGGAACTGGATAGCCTGGCAGATATCATTACATTCGGAATGGCTCCTGCTATTGCTGTTTTTTCTTTTTTACAGCTTTCTTTATTCCAGTATGAATTTCCTTATACGAAATATGTGGCCTGTATTGCATTTTTATTAGTTATATTCTCTGCATTACGCTTGGCAAAATTTAATGTCGATGAAAGGCAGACGAGTTCCTTTATCGGGTTACCTACTTCGGCCAATGCCCTTTTCTGGGTAAGTTTACTGCTTGGACTGGAAAAATACCTGTTGGAAAACATCTATGTTCCCATCGGTGTTATCTTATTAATTATTGTATTTTCTTTGTTGATGGTATCGGAAATACCCATGTTTTCATTGAAAATCAAGAGCCTCTCCTGGAAGGAAAACTACCTACAATACATATTAATAGTATGTATGGTAGTATTGGTAGCATTATTCGGGTGGGGTGGAATATCACTTGGGATACTTATATATATCCTGTTATCAATAATTAATCGTTATAAAGTGAAAAGTATAAAGTAAAAGTATAAAGCAATTCATTTTTTACTTTATACCTTTTATCTTTTACTTTAAAAAAATTAGTATGTCTCTTCTATTTGCTATATTTATTATATTTCTTCTTTTACTATTTATTTTTCCTATGTTGGGAGTTTCTATCCTAAGGGCTCTTTTAAGGGCACTCTTTGGAACCTCCGGAAATAAGGATACACAGCAGGGGCCGACGTATCATTCTTCTACCCGGTCACCGGAGAAAAGGAAAAAAATCATTGACAAAAACGAAGGGGAGTATGTGGACTTTGAGGAAGTCAAGGATGATGAAGATAATGTGCCAATGTGAAAATATGCCAATGTGCCAATGAAAGAATTGACAAAGTCAATTCTTGAATGTGATAAATAAACATTATAAGGAAGAAAGTTTACTTGGCTGATATTGTATGTGATTATTTGTTTAAATAAATTTTGTTTTATACTTTTATAAAATATCCATTATTTATGCATTGCTGATTTAATACAGAAGACTATGAAAAAATATTGTTATCTTTTTGTCCTGTTTATTTTCTCCCTTCCATCTTTTACTCAGGAAATTATAGAAGTTCCCTTTGTTTACTCTGCAGAACATGAATTCAGAAGGATGGAGAAAACAAATCTTAGTCCTTATGCTATGTTTGGTGACAATACAATTACCATGATGACGGCTCACGAACGGAATTCTGATTATGATCTGAAAATCCCGGTAATAGATCTAAAGGGGTTTCCAGGAGAATTTTGTCTGAATATGAGAACCGGTAAAGCAACAGTTTTAGATAATGAAGGATTTGTAATTTATGAAGAAATATTTCCTATGGATGCAAGAGCACGTTTTCTTACAATAGATCCGATGGCAGAGAAATATTATTCCATTAGTCCCTATGTTTACTGCGCAAATAATCCGCTGAAATTTGTAGACCCTGATGGTCGGGAGATTTCTTTTAGTTTTGATTATGAAAAAGATAAGGACGGTAATTATGTTTTAGATAAATATGGAAATAAGAATATAACTAGTATAACAATGAATGTAACCGGAAAAGTATTAAATATGTCAAACGGCGGTGAAATAGATGTAAATGAAGCAACCGGACGTATTATAGCTCAACTGGAAGCATCTTTCTCTGGAGATTTGGATGGGGTCTCATTTACTACCAGGGCCAATTTAACAGTTGCCAGTAGCATGAATGATGTTGCAGAAAATGATCATTTGTTTGTATTAGCTGATATTTCTTCTCATAAGGGTAAGACTCCAAATGGAGTTGCTAACCAGCTGGGTGGAAAAGTTGCTTTTATTAGTGCAGATTATTTCAGAGGACCTTGGGATACAACTATAGGAAATCTTGGTCCAGCTGTGGCAGCTCATGAGTTCGGACATCTGGCTAATTTAAAGCATTCGCCCAAAGGTCTTATGCGTGCAGCGTTTAAAAATTCTTTTTATACATCTTCTACGGACGTTCAGCCTAGTCAGTTACAGCAAATAGTAAATAGTGAATCATCCCTTAATCAAGGAAATAATTATGAGTTAGTGCCTAGCAGAACAAAGTGGGGAACTGGAATGATAAAAAAAACACATAGAGGAAGAGAAGGCATAAGATATATTAATTATTAAAAATGATTAGAAAGTTAATAAAAAAAATAACAAAGGTCTTATTTATTCTATTTTTTGCCTTTTTTCTTTTTCAAGTATATTTTATTATTAAGAATAAGGGTAATCTGGTTCTGGAAATAAGTAATGATTCGCTGAATATTGAGCAGATAGAAGTATATATCGATAATAAGAAAGTATTGGACCAGTTTGTTTTAAATGAAGGAATGCATATTTACAATAGTTATTCTTTATTTATAAGTCCCACAAATCATACTCTTTTTGTGAAAGTTGGTGATAATATTAGTGAAAAATATGAATTTAATGGATTTTTAGCTACTTGGGTGATTATAAATTATTATGGAAGTCGTTTTATTCATATAGATCGTGAAATTTTTTATATCGATTCAAATAAATTGCCTCTTTGGTGGTATGCGAATTTGAATCCCGGAAAAAATATAGAACTGGCAACAACTATCAAAGAGATGAATTAATATAAATATGAGTTATATTAATTTTTTTCTATTTTGATGATGATTTTTAATGGAATTATTGTCGCAATTCAACTTTTAGAAATATGTATTAAATACAAGAATAATGAATAATATTATTCTTAAAAAGTTGGTAGTTTTAATAGATAGATTTATTTGGATTTTAAAAATAAAGTAAATAATATCTTAATTTTACCAGCTCTTATTAAAATAATATATGAAAAAAATAAAATCACTTTTTCTCTTATTCATTTATTGGGGATTATATGTAGTAAATGCGCAAAATATTAATCCGAATGACACACTCCTTGTGGATTTTAACTGTTTATCTCAGGATACATATTTTAATGTAGCTTATCAGGAAATAACAGATATGCTGGAAGGAAAAGACTCATTGAATTTAAAACGAGCCTCTTTTTTAGTAGATTGGGCTTATATGGAAGGACAGCCGGATTATAAGGAATATTGCCATCATATCGATTCGGTTGTTTCTATGCTGCGTAATTTTATTAATATAAATAATCTACAACAATACAGGACGGCAGGAAACTTTGCCTTGTTTGAATATTTTACCAAATCTAATCTCCTGAATGGAAATAATAAATTTACGTATGATTTTGAAGACCCTTTCGGCAAAAAAGATTTTATGTCTTTATCCCTTTGTAAAGTAATGAAAACCCATAAGGGGCAATGTCGTTCTTTACCTCTTTATTATAAAATCCTATCTGACCATTTAGGTGCTGAATCTTTTTTAGCATTAGCACCTCATCATATGTATATAAAGCATCTTGATAAAAATAACAGGTGGGTCAACATTGAATTAACCAATGGTACTTTTTCTACGGATGCATGGATGATCTCCTCTATGGCCATTTCTTCCGAAGCGATCAGAAATAAACTATTTCTGGATGCGCTAAGCAGTAGAGAAAACATAGCAATGATGTTAGGTGATTTATCCATATCTTATACTAGCAAATATGATGTATATGATAATTTTACTATGAAATGTGCTTGCAGAATATTAGACTATTTTCCTCACTATATAAGTGGATTAATTATTAAATATAACACATTGCTTGAATTTGGAAAAAACTACATGGCTCAATATGGAGAAACTTACTCTCCTTTTATTTATGCAGGTTGGAAGGAAATGACTGCTACAAGAAAATTAATTGAATCTTATGGCTATCTGGAAACTACAAGAGAGAATTATGAAGATTGGATTAAAGAAATGGAAAGAGAAAAAGAAAATATTCTAAATCCTTCTTATGGAAATACATCTCAAAATGAAATAGAATAAACAAGCTTTATTTCTATTCTGATAAAAGAAGTTCTATATACGACAGGTATTTTTCAATTGCTGGGAAATAGGTGTTTATCACATTCAAGAATTGACAAAGTCAATTTCCTTATTGGCACATTGGCATATTTTCACATTGGCACATTAATTAGTATATTTGTAGAGATTTAATTAACCACATTTCTAATTTTAAACCTAAGATCATGAACTTCCCGACCGATTTATTGTATACGACAGACCATGAATGGATTCGTATAGAAGAAAACACTGCCTACATAGGTATTACCGATTATGCCCAGAGTGAATTGGGCGAAATTGTGTTTGTGGATGTAGATTCATTAGATAATACGGTTCAGAAAGGAGAAGTCTTTGGGACTATCGAGGCGGTTAAAGCCGTAAGTGATTTGTACATGCCTGTATCGGGAACCGTGTTGGAGGTAAACCCGGACCTGGATGATCATCCGGAGTTAATCAATGAAGACCCCTATGGTGATGGCTGGATTATTAAAATAGAAATTACCGGGAAAGGGGAGGAGCAGGTCCTGCTTTCTCAAAATGAATATACTACTTTAATTAATGAATAACGATTAATAGATGAATCCGATTGTAAGTATTATCATGGGCAGTACTTCCGACCTGCCTGTTATGGAAAAAGCGGCTCAGTTACTGAATGAACTGGAAATCCCGTTTGAGATAAATGCATTGTCCGCTCACCGCACTCCTGCCGAAGTGGAGGAGTTTGCCAAAAATGCTTCCGGACGAGGAATAAAGGTTATCATTGCAGCAGCCGGAATGGCGGCCCATCTGCCGGGAGTAATTGCTTCCATGACTACTGTTCCTGTTATCGGTGTACCGATCAATGCTTCTCTTGCAGGAATGGATGCCTTGCTGGCAATTGTTCAGATGCCTCCGGGAATACCTGTTGCCACAGTAGGAATAAATGGTGCCTTAAACGCTGGTATTTTAGCTGTACAGATGCTTGCAACCGGAGATAATACCTTACAGCAAAAGCTGGCCGTTTATAAAGAAAACCTGAAAAAGAAAATCGTACAGGCCAACGAAGAACTGGCTAAGGTATCTTATCCATTTAAGACAAACTGATTCTATAGGGTATAAGAAAAGAAAAAACGGAGAACGGAAAGTCTAATGATTATTTCCGTTCCCCGTTTTTTCTTTTCGTCGGTTAGCTATGCCAAATGCAGTTTCTTCAAATTCACATAGGGTTACGAAGAAATTTTCTTTCGTTTTTTCTTTACATATGCAATAAATAAGCCGGAAAAAATAAGTAACACCAGCTCCGGCGTCTCTTCAAAAGAAAGAGTATTATCCCCGCCAATCGGATCAAACCAGCTACTTGCCTGTGCTTGTTCATCCTGTGTGATTTCCTCTCCTGTTTCCTTTTCGGAAAAAAATTCCGTCTCTTTTTTTTCGGATTTTCTATGGGATAAGAACTCTTTCTTCTGGAAAGTATTATTATCCGGAAATATATTTTCTTCAGCTTGTATGGAAAAAGAAAAAAGCATACATACTATAAAGCATAAAAAATATGTTTTCATCGTTGCGGATAGTTATTATATAAAGTTGTTGTTTCTGTTTACTTTTGTCAGAATATGGTTACCATAAACTTATGGCGTTCGGAAGCATTTCCGGAGAATGACACTTCACAAATATATATCCCTGCTGCGGATAAGGGAAGCATAGTCTCAACCTCTAGCCGGGAATGTGCCGGTTCCGATACTATCTTTTTTCCCTGTATATCATATACCATAATCTTTTCAACCGGTTGTCCTGCTGTTACAGAAAGGATTCCGTTTCTATAAAATACCCTTACCAGCTTATTTTTCCCGGCATCCGGATTCTCTTTTATAGAAGACAAAGAGCCTATATTTTTTATCCGGATCTCAAACCGTTCTTCCATTCCCGGATCATGTGTAAAAGAATAGGTGTTTTCCTGGTAGAAGTCTATTTCCTTGTTTAGTTTTTTATCATACAATACCAGGTCGGAAGTCGAAAGTTTTTCCGTATTGATAACCCGTAGTTTCATTTCTTCCTCCGTAATACATTTTATTCCCATCTGTAGAGTTGCTTCTTCCCCGAATATATACTGGATATCGTTTTTTGTGGGCCTGTTGTTGTCCATAATATACAACTGGGGAACCAACAAGTTTTCCTCGTGGGAGATAAACATTTTTTTTGAATTTTCCCCATTCTCTTTATTCAGAGCCAGCGTCACCATCGACTGGTTTGTGCCGTTTTCCGCCAGAAAGAAAAGAATATCCGGTTGATACTTGCTTCCCGTAGTTTTTAGCTGTAGGGGTTCATTTTCCGGTCTGGTTACAGATGCCTCGGAAGGAAAAGAAATATCTACCGTATTTCCCGGCTGTATAGTCGATAGAAAGAATGCCTGTAGCGGTGCGATATAGTTATCAAATAAAGGATTCGGGCCTATATGGTAATCGTAACTCTGAAACTGGTGATTTTCATACAGTTTAAAACTACTTTCTATTTTTCCTGTGTTTGCTTCATATAGTTTATCAAAATCCAGGGAAGAAACAAACGGATTCCCAATCATTACCTCTTTCCCT
This sequence comes from Candidatus Azobacteroides sp., assembly GCA_021201815.1. Classification (GTDB taxonomy): domain Bacteria; phylum Bacteroidota; class Bacteroidia; order Bacteroidales; family WRGA01; genus WRGA01. The sequence goes on from JAJQEC010000083.1 coordinate 21,942, forward strand.
GCCGGCACGGTAATTGGAAACGGGTCCAGTGGATTATTAGCATCATCCTCAAATACAAACCGGTATGCTTCGTCTGCACGGTAAAGTGTATCGGGTGTACGGGTGGAAAAAGGAAATCCGTCTTTCCCGTGGTAAAAGTAGCGGAAGGTACTGTATCCTTCCGTTGCGTTATAGGAATGAATGCGGTGCCGGTCACTTACAGACTGATTTTCAAAATAAGGAATTTCAATAATTCCTTTCAGTGCGTTGAGATTAGAATGGTCCTCTTTTCCCAATATCCCATATTCATGATGATCCACCAGTAGGGTAATGGCATAATTGGACGTAGTTCCCAGTTCATATCCGTTGGTCATGTCATTCATGGTCCAGCTACCCTCCAGTTCATCGCTATCACCGGAATTTCCGTCGGAAGAAGAAAATAACATCTGGTAGGTAAACGGATATCCCCCCAAGGAAAAGTCTCCTGAAGCAATTTTCTTTAGTGGCGCAGCCAGTGCATACCATCGGTTTCTTACCAATGGGGTAGCAGAATAAGCATCTCCGTCTGTTTTATATGTGTTGCCGTCGTAGTAACCAACATTATATTGAATAAATGCCTGCTTGTAAGTCAACAGCTGGGGTTTTGCTACTTCTCCTCCAAAATGGAAGTAAATCCTGTTGCATAGAGGATCGCCATACTTATCCCTTGGAGTATTCGTAGTGTCCAAGGATGGATAATTAGACGCGTTCCCCGGAATATATACATCCGTACAATATTCAGGTACAAACACGGAAATACCCCCCGAGACAGTCAGCCAGTTTGAAGGATTGTTCCAGTTATTGTCCTCGGCAGCCGGATTCCAGGTCAATATATTGTCGGTTATCTCTATTTCACATGATAAGTTAGCCCGTTGTCCGGTAATAAAAACTACTTCCATTTCAATTTTATGCGTCCCTTTTGTAAGAGAGGTACTCCAGGTATGTATATTTCTTTTTGTGGTGTCTTCTATATCATCAATATACCAGTAAAGATAATCCCAGGACGTATCTACATCTCCTTCAATCACTGCTTCCAGAAGAATATCGTCACACACGGGAACTTGTTTTCCATCTATATGGTCGTAGGCAACTTCATTGACAAAAAATTCGGAGGCACGGTTGATTTCTTTAAATGTACATCCTACCTGGTAATAATAGCTTTCTGCTTCTCCATACCCGTATCCCCATACCAGCATTCCTTCCGGATTGTAAAAAGTATAATTCAGGGTTTCATCAAGTTTTACACGGATATAAGAATAACCGGAATGATGATCTGTCCATACCCCTGTAAGAGTAGCCCATGTCTCGTTGATATTGGTTTTCCATTGAGTAGAATTTTTATCACTTGTTTTTACTACTAAAATGGCATAATGCAATTCAACACTTGTTTGCCCCTGAGATACATATGCAGCCAGGTTCATACTTTCATTCAGCATCTGTTCTATCGGAGAAATCCATGCCAGCGCGGGATCTCCGATGCTGTTCCTTCCATTCAGAATTAACTCCTGTTCCGGGTAAGACCAGCCAACCATATACGAACATACGGCCACAGGCAGGTCCGAGGTGATATAAGCGCCAGCTTCCGAATGCCTTACAAACTCCTCTACAAATTCTCCTACATTTATCGTATGTGTATTGTCACCGGTAAGTGTTTTCAGTGTAACCGTTGTATTATCTTCCGATGCTATGATTCGTATGATTTCAATTCCGGCATCTGTTACCGGAACAAAGAATTCTTTCCCCCATTTATCTACAGACACCATCTGCTCGAAAAGGTTATCCACGGCATTATATCCTACCGGAATATTTGTGCCATGGTTTACAACAAAACAAGCTACGGGCCTGGAAGCTCTGAGAAAAGTTCCGGTTAAATCTTCATTTAAATCACTTAAATGGCAATATACTTCTCCCTTAGATAGGGTCGTTACAGGTTGTGGGGAATTATTCAGGAAAATATTTGTCCCGTCTTCTTCTGCAATCAATAAGAAAGAATCATAACTAAAATAAACCTCATTATAATAATAAGGAGAATAAGACATAATATAATATCTTACTCCATAACTTTCTATAGGAAATACAGAAGCAGCTTCCGCAATCGAACGGGCCTGATTAAAAGCGTACACAAAAACATCCTCCGTAGAAGTTATTTTCAGGGACTTGTTTGAAGTTCCTGAGGCATCATTGGTTACCAGTTCTTTTTGATAATCATCCAGGGCATACGTAATGATTTCATTTTCTGCCATGTGTATCTCATGGGAGCTATTGTCTTCTGTAAAAAGCAGGGTAACCGTACAGGCTTTAAGCGCTACAATACGAACCTCCATGGAAGCCTCCTGACCGTTGTTCGGACCGAATGCGATCCAAAAATCCTTACCTCTTGTATCCTGTTGTGCATGAATATTGGTACAAAAACATACAAACAAGCACAAAGCTGTCAGGTAAAAAGCTATATTTTTTCTCATGTTATATTTACTTAGGATTTATTTTAATAATATTTAATATATATTTTATGGATAAAATTCGGCAAAAATATAAAAAGATGTTTTTGAAAAATAGTGGTAGGAATTTTTCCTGTAAAAAATAAGGAGTCAATAGGTTATACCCTGATACGGATTGGTTTTAATCACTAAAAGGGTAACCTTCCATAGTTCCTTTAACCCGTTAGGGTATATAGGGCTTTGGTAAATAAAGGGTTGAAATTAAATGAAATAGAATGAAAAGGCCTTCCTGTGAAAATAAAAGGCCGAAATATAAAAACGGTTAAAGCTGAATATGTGGTTTTGAATAAAGAAAAAAATAACCGGAAGAACTGCCTAAGCAGAGACGTTCTGTTACCATATAAGTAATTCCTAACATTATATATACAGTCTATTTTTAATAAAATAGAGATAACTTCCAAATTATCAGAAGAAAAAGAGTTGTAATACCTCTTTCTCAGAGAATAAAATTTCATATATTTCCGCTCCGTTAACCTTACCTTAACTTACCTTACAATGCCTTACCTTATCTCAGGATACTCTCTGTTCTGCAATTGTCGTTAATTGCTGGAACAAAATTAAATAAATATTTTAGTATACCAAATCTTTATGAAAATCAAAAATTATAATCGGTTAAAAATTATTATTATTTATTTCAGAATCTAAAAAATGGATCAGGTTGATGCATTAAAATGTCCTGGTTCTTCTGCGGCCTATGCATTGAAGAGTTAACCAATGCCGGATGTTTCACCGGAAAAGGGTGAAATATGCTGATAAAAGATGAGTCGCATGCCAGGGAAGGTGTATCAAAAGTCTAATCCTCCTTTCATAAAATGATAAATCCTAAGGACTGACCCCGGATGGAGTCAACTATGAATAAAGGCGGGTGAAACCCGTGGATGGAAAAATCCTTCACCTATACCCAACCCGAAAGGGTTCAACCCCTTCGGTGTCCCCCATCAGGAGATTTTTAATGCGTAACCCAGAATTATTATTATATGGGATTTCAAATTCTGATAATCAACAAAGGCCGGATTAAAATTGAAAATCAGCGGAGCTACATCCGGCCCGACGGGGGACCAGTACGGAAGGGAAGGGATATTGAAAAATCAACTACCATAAATAAATGCGTAATACAAAAAGATAGGTTAAAGAAAAAATCAAACACCCAAAAGATATTGAACAACATATTATACCCACTGTTTTTAAGTTTCCGGAGGTATTTTTGATTTATCTCCTTCATGGTGTGCAAATGGCACGTTCAGGTTATGAAACCGACGCCTTGAAGTTATGGAATTAAAGCCTTAATAGCATTGCCCGGTTATTATCAGGCGCACGTTTCATTACTATCAGACGCACGCCCGACTGCTGTCGGACGATAACTTGGAAGCTTAAAATATAAGACTTTATCACATCGTTTGTATAACCTTATGCTGGTGTTTTCAGGATGAATGAATCAAAATCAGTATCCTGGAAATTATCCAGTAAAAATGTGCTAGTATATTCATGTTCCGGAGAAGGAGTAGAAACTGGCCAACGTCTCCTATCCTTTCAAGACAAATTAATTAATTAGCGTCAACAACGAAGAGCCAGAAATGTGAAATAATAGACATTATTTCGTATTTCTGGCCCTTTATTTCTTAATCCTTCCGCATACCGGCAAGCTACGTTAGTGGCGACATGCACCAGCCGTTCGGCCTCAGCCCACAGACTAATATAAATTATATAAAAACAAACAATCGGGGAAAAATAAATTTCGAAAATATTAAATCATAGTTTAAAAAATATAAAAAAGGCCGGAAGTGGATAAGATAAAACAAGAGAAAAGAATGGTAAGGATTCCTTTTTATTTTTATCTTACTTTTTCCGGCCTTTCACTAGTTATGCAAGTGTATATTTTCTTTTTCTGCTTCTTAAAAGAATATAAGAAGCAGCAAGCAGGAAAATATATATCATAGCCTTTTTTGATGTCTCTAAAGAAAGCATTTTCTGAGGGGTACTTCCGTCGTCAATATTGGGAGGGGGTGCAGTTGCAGTTCCTTCTTCATCTTTCCAGATATCCGTGATGCTGCCGTTCTGCTGGAAAAATCCCTGCTGTTGCAAGGCTTTTGTTTTTCCCCCGGTGCTGTTTTCCTCTTTCTCATAGAGAATGGAAGTATATTGTTTTTTATCTCCGAAGGACACATTCTCTTCCCACCAGCCATAGATAGGACTGCTGAATGATAAGAGTATCGCCAGAGGCAAAAAAATAATTCTGTATTTATTCTTCTTTTTCATTTTTCATTTTCTTTTAGATTACCGGTAAATTTTTTCCGTCAGCCTTTCCCCGTTAGCTGTCATGGACTTTATCAGATAAATGCCTTTTGGCAGGTGATGCAAAGAAATAGTTTTTATCTGACTATGCTTTTCAATTATTCTTCCTGAGAGGTCTGATATTTCTACGGCTGCTTCCTGGGAAAGAGATATATAGCTGTTCTCATAGGTCATGGTCAGTTTGTCTTTTTCAGTAAGTGGGAAAGTAGAAGGAATCCCCTGGTCATCGGTCCAGATATAAATTCCGTATATGGCCACGTTTGTATTTGCACCGGAGAACGCATTTACCGGAAGGGAAGGAAACATCGGATCGGAAGAAAGCCTGATAAACTTCGCATTTGTTACTTCCAAGATATCCGTTTCACTTATTCCTTCTCCCACAGAGCATGCTCCCTGAAAATAAAGGGGAGTATCGGGTATCATCCCCATAAAGAGAGGCACGGTAAACCGATCTTCTTCATCTGTTGTGGTACTGTAGCCATAAGTCAGCATCCTGTTAGCATATCCGGTATTGTACCATCCACGGAAAGCAACATGGGTAATATTGGATGTGCCCGTGTTTTCGATCTGTATCCATGCATAATCTTTGCTATTTGTCTGGTTGTATGCCAGTACGGCAATATGGCTTCCGGTGTTTCCATCACAGGTATATGTATTCGCCTGCGTAATGGAAAAAGTATTGGAATCACCTGCTTTATCAAAAGTGAGTTTCACTTTACTCTGTGTTCCTCCTGTAAACTCATTGCTCCCTTCTGTAAAAGCTTCCTGAGAAAGGTTGATAATTGCAATGGTTGCCTCTGTAATATCTGTCTGGGCTGACACCCTGATAAGGAAAATACTTCCCATAAGAAAAAAGGAAAAAATATACTTTTTCATTGGTTATATGTCTTTGAAGTGAATATTCTTGTATTTCTTTATTTTGTATAAATCTTTATTGTTCTGGCCGACTGTTCTGTCCTGGCCCTGACGATATACAGTTTATCGTTCCCTGTTACAACTTCCGTATGGAAATCATTTACAGCTAGCTGCCTGTAAACCGGTTTTCCCTGCAGATCATATACCTGCACTTCTTTCAGGGGAGTTCCGTCCACACTGGTAATCATTATTTTTCCGTTTACAGCCGTAATATCCACAGCAGTATGTACTACCGGATCCCTGGGTATTCCTGTGGGCATGCGTTTTTCAAACGAAAGGAAGAATCTATCCGTAAGGAATAAGTCCGCTGATGTTTTTTCAAATTCATAGGATGGATAAATACGGATGTTGACCTGGGTCGGTGTTGCAGCATACATATCATTGAGATACATATCGTAATCCGGTGCAAACCGATTTGTCCCATCAAAATCCAGGCGGATAGTTCCGGTTTGGGAAGTACGTATTCCTATGGGTATTTGTTTTCTGTCAAGCTCCGTATCATGGAGTATGTCGAGAAAATTATTTTCTTTGTCCATCAGAAAGACAGAAACCGGCTCTGTTACTTCTTCCATAAATACTTTCTTAACAGATTGTGCCATCTCCTCATCCGAACCGTTTTCATGGTATACCAGTATGGTCTTATTCTGCTGTCCGTTTTTAGAGGCAATAATGGAAAGGACATCCGGATTTATATGAATTCCGGTCGAGCGAAGTTTTGCTCCCGGTTGTGTCGTGGTCATGTAACCAAAGGTATATAACTCAGGGAACGGATTCTGTGACTCTACCAATACAGACTGCATGGGGGGTATATATTGGGTGAGATTTCCGGTTGGGGGCACCCCAAGCTGGAACGTGATAAAGTTTCCGTCATCGGCATCCAGTACTTGGTAATAGTTCTTAATGGATGTGGAGTTATGATTATAGAACTGCTCAAAATCCCATGAAGCCATAAAAGGGTTTCCGACGATAGAGAGCTGGTTGGCCGCTGTCGCTGTGGAAGAAAGTGTAATTTGTCCGGTTGTATTATTTCTTGCCTGTTCAAATACAAACCGATGTTCGTTTTGCCTGTTGAGAGGAACGTGATAGTTCGGTCTGCAGTTTGTTCCATATACGATATAATAAGGATCATTCTTAGGAAAAGAAAAGGCAATGGAATCATGGATGGTTTCATCCGGTTGCTTGTCGTCGATCCACAGGGAAAAACCTATTCCACATTCCATGGCTACATCCGGCGTATGAAACGTCCCGGTCCAGTCAGCCGCCACATATTGTCCCGAATGGGGGTTCGCAGTTCCGAAAAGCCTTGTATATACAAATACATCGTCATCGCATGGGTTCGGATCATGGACGTAATAATCCCCAGGATAAAAGTCCTGTAAAGGATTTGAAAGCATATACCAGCGGTTACTCAGTAAGGAAAGCTGCACATAGGCCTTTTCGTATATCAGGCTATCAGGATGTGCCACTTCGCCACCATGCTCAAAAGTAATGTTTGCACATTCGCTGTGTGGATAATCATCATATTTCGTTTTGGAAGGAGACAGGTCGGGATAATTTTCTACTACATCGGGAATTAATACATTCGTACAGGCTCTTGGAATATTCCCCCGGGGATAAAGGGAGCTGGAAGGATTGTACCAGTTTTCATAATTATGCCAGTCCTGGTCCGCAGCTAGCCCTGTCCATATAAGAGAGTCCGGGAAGAGGTACACATGCACCGGTTCCAGTTTATTGGTCAGTAGCTGATTAGTCCCCTGGTCCCAGATCTGTATGTAATAGGTTTGCACCGGAGAAGAATCTTTGCATACTATCAGGGAATCGCCCATATGGATGGCCTCACTCAGGCTAGAAGGAGAATCGGTGGTATACCAGTAATAGTCATAGGTATCTTTCGGGGAGAGTTTTACCCATTCGCATGTGGTGGAGTCTCCGGGGATACTTTCACACATTACATATTCCCCGGTTACCAGGGAGATTCTGCTGGTCACATTATTGTAATACCGGCACTCTTCCATATCGTTCGGGTATTCTTTGTTTGCTTCATTCCAGTTCAGCCGGATTTCCCATTTCGTATAGGGAAATGATTGAAGCAGGGACGAAATATTGTTCAGTTCGTAAGAAATAGTCTGCTGCTGGTTCTGGGTAATGGACACGGATGGTTTGGTAAAATCTCCCAGCCACGTTTCAACAGCCGGTATCTGGTCCTCATCGATCAGGAAAGTAGAGATCTGCAGGTTTCCGGTGTATGAACTATCCCCGCGGTTATTGATTCCGATAGTAATATTGAGCTTATCGGCTGCCGGGTCCCACACCATCTGGTGCTGGAAATTTTTATCAAAGTACAGGTCAGGGCCATGGTGAAGGGTTTCACCTTCCGAATTCAGATCTGTCACCTGTTGCAGGAAATGGTTAAAAGGCCGGTTTCTTGTGGTACCGTCTTTGCTTACGAATTCCGTAGCCGGATTGACCGGGTATTGCGGAACGGTCAGGTCATCGTTGATATAGACCGGATTATATCCATGCTGGTGGTTGATTGTCTTGCATTTGGCCCACTCATCGTCCGGATGACGGTAATGGAACAGGCGTACCTGTGCCCCTCTCCCGGCTACATCCAGTGCTCCGGAGACAATAATGTCAGCATGGTTATTCCTGTCAATATCTACAATTAACGGATACTCGGTATGAGTTGCAGAAAAACAGGGAAAGGTGATTCTGTTATTTCCGTTTTTATCCAGAATTCTCAGGTCTGTTTCATCGCGGTATACGAGTTCCACTTCCCCGTCCAGGTCAAAGTCAAACATAGACATGGTGGTAGCTCCGGAGGTATCGGAAGTTGTTCCTACAAATACCCGTTCAAATTTTCCGGTTGTTTTGTTATAACTGATTGCTGTCATTCCTCCTCCGTTACCACCTGCTGTCAAAGTAGTGCCATAGGTAAAACAAATCTCCGGTTCCCCGTTTCCTGTAATATCTCCGATAAAAGCCCGGGAGCCCATACGGGTTGTTGCTGCATTAGCAGGTAGCGGGGCATCTGTCTGGTCAAGTAACAATCCTTTTTTAGGGCTCCATGCATACATTCTGCAGGAGGAGTTGTATGCCATCGTGTTCATTGCAGATCCGTTTACTACCACCACATCCGGGAATCCATCTCCATCGATATCAGCTACAGAAGTAAATCCGTCTATACGTATTGCGTCCAGTTGAGAGCTTACATAGGAAAGGACGCTCACACTATTATTTCCACTGATATATGCCGAAGCGCTCCGGTCTGTAATGATGGGTTTGTATACTGCGCTTCCACAGGCAATTTCCAGTTGCCCGTCGTTGTCAAAGTCAGCCATTACCGGCATATATCCATATCCGTTGGAAGACCACATACCACCTCTGGGGGCAGTCTGGTTGTTGGGTAACTTGTCCGGAAGGTCTGCCAGCAGATGACCTGTTACAGCATCAAATATCCGATCTCCTGCTACCACCTGCGGATAACCACTGTTATTTATATCTCCAATGACTGGCGCAACAGAATTTCCATAATTTGGAGCCGGAGGAGTATTCTTAAAATAAGGATAAGAAGAGGTCCATCGGTTGCTCCATGTATCAGTGCCCTTATTGTATGCATAACAGCGTAACTTGTATCCATCGTCTTTTCCTGTGGCGATAATAATTTCACCAAATCCATCCCTGTCTACATCAGCAATCAGCATGGGGCATATTGTCCATGGCTCTACGTTCGGGATTGAGATGGTTTTTTTCAGTGTCAGGTCCGGGTTAAAAATATAAATGGCATTACTATAACCGGCTAAATAATGGTTAAATGCGATGATTTCCTGCTTTCCATCCCCATCAATATCGCCTACAAGAGGCTTGGCATATCTGTACACAAACTCCTGAGTGTAGGCAATTTCCGATATTTTCCATGATGTAGGCGGTGGCGTAATGGCACATACATCCATTTCCATATTATCGGGCTTATCATTTACATGGATATACACCCAGGCTGAACTGGTATTTCCATTGCATTCCAGTTCGTATTTCAGGCTGTCTTTCCCGGTAAAGCCGCTTTGAGGAACATAGAGGATAGTTTTACTGCTCGTGTTCAGTTGGGGAGTGCCATGAACCGGATTTGTCCCGATAGAAAGCCTGACCGTGCTTTCCTCGCATTCCCCCAATTCATCGTTGTTTAATACATTGATCAGTGCGTACGTACCCGGAGTGACAAATACATTGTCGGTATTTGCCCTGAAGGTGGATGACTGGCTTTTTACATAGGTTCCTATGGTTAGAAAAAATACAAGGAAGCCTGCATAAAGTACGTTGTTGAGTAGTTCTTTATTCATCATTATTTTTATTTTGAATACTGAAAATAATCGTAGGAAGGAAGTTTGAATAAAAAAGAAAAGGAGCCCGGAAGGCAGGTAGAAACCTTCAGGGAAGTTTTTAACTTTACGTTTGAATATCCAAAGGCTTTTTCGAAAAGAAAGATCTTCTTTCTTTTCGAAATATATCAGGATAACTGAAGTGAAAAAGAAAAAATAAATAAGGAATTGTTGGAAAAAAAGAAGAAATTTTCTATATGCGTATGCGCAGGTTAGTAATATTTTACTTAGTGAGCGTCTCTCTCTCTCTCTCTCTCTAACATAATTCGGCTAACTGCCAAATTATCAGCAGGAAAATTAAAAGAAAAAGTGTATGTCAGAGAATGAATAGTCATATTATACAACCCGATTAATCCGAATACAATAGTAAATTTTAACTGATAGTTAATTTGAAGGGCAAAATTAAGTAAATATTTTAAAATACCAAAAATTATAGAAATTAAGAGGAAGAATTAAAAGATGGATGTTATGAAGGAAATTACTTATAACAGGTAATTAATCTTTTCAGAAAGGAAGATAGAAAGCTATTTTTATTAATCGTTTTTTTCCATCCGAAATTTATAGTTGTTGATAAATATTTCTTAATTTTTTCCAATTATAACTGCTATATAAGGTTAGGTTAGTTTTTATATCAAATAGAAATAGCTAATTTGTAATTCTTTTTGCATTCTTTTTGTTCTTTTTTTAATTCTTTTTTGATAAAAAAAATCAATCGTTAAGTAAAGCTAATTTCTAGGATTTTTTTTGTTTCAGGTTCCGGATTCTGCATTTTTTTCCTCAACTTTGCGTAACCCTTAAGCTTACCGTGAAAAAGATTCTAATATAATAATAATCAATAAATTGTTAAAAAATGGCGAACTTAGATTTATCCAAGTATGGTATTTCAGGGGAGTATGAAATTGTTCATAACCCTACCTACGAACAGTTGTTTCAGGCTGAAATAGATCCGAAAAATAAAGGATTTGAACGGGGAGTGGTTACTACAACAGGTGCCGTATCGGTGGATACGGGAATCTTTACCGGTCGCTCTCCTAAAGATAAGTACTTTGTAAAAGACGAAATTACAGAAAAAAATATGTGGTGGGATGGTACAATCAACCGTCCGATCAATACGGAGGTATGGGATTATTGCAAAGGCCTTGTAACGGAAAGGCTGGGTTCGACCAAAAAGTTATATGTCGTGGACTGTTTTTGTGGTACCAATGTGGATACCCGGATGAAAGTTCGCTTTGTGATGGAAGTAGCATGGCAGGCACATTTTGTAACCAATATGTTTATCCGCCCTTCTTTATATGAATTAGCTAATTTCGGAGAACCGGATTTCGTAGTGATGAACGGTTCGAAAGTAACCAATCCGAAATGGAAGGAGCACGGATTGAATTCTGAAGTATTCGTATTATTCAACTTGTCCCAGAAAATGGCAGTAATAGGTGGTACCTGGTATGGTGGTGAAATGAAAAAAGGTATTTTCTCTTTAATGAATTTTTACCTGCCGCTAAAAGGAATTGCTTCTATGCACTGTTCTGCCAATGTAGGCGAAGAAGGAGATGTGGCAGTATTCTTCGGATTGTCCGGAACGGGAAAAACCACTCTTTCGGCTGACCCGAAACGTTACCTGATCGGTGATGATGAACATGGTTGGGACGATAAAGGGGTATTTAACTACGAAGGCGGATGTTATGCCAAAGTAGTGGATCTGAGCCAAGAGAACGAACCGGATATCTGGAGAGCGATCAGAAGGGATGCATTGCTGGAAAATGTAACGGTAAAAGAAGATGGTACGCCGGATTATTCTAAAGAAGGTTCTAAAACCGAGAATACTCGTGTTTCTTATCCGATCTATTATATTAATAAGATTGTATTGCCATCAAAAGCCGGACATGCTTCCAAAATTATTTACCTGAGCGCGGATGCTTTCGGAGTATTGCCTCCTGTTTCTATCCTGGATGAAAATTCTGCTCAGTATCATTTCCTGTGCGGATATACTTCCAAGCTGGCTGGTACCGAAAGGGGTATTACCGAACCTGTTCCTTCTTTCTCTCCTGCATTCGGAGAAGCGTTCCTTACATTGCACCCTACTATTTACGCACAAGTATTGGCAGACAAAATGAAAAAGCATAATGCAACTGCTTACCTGGTAAATACAGGATGGAACGGTACCGGAAAACGAATCTCCTTGAAAGACACTCGTGCAATTATCGATGCGATTATCGACGGCTCTATTGAGAAAGCGGAAACAGTCCATATTCCTATCCTGAATCTGGTAGCTCCGAAATCATTGCCGAATGTTTCGGAAGGTATTCTGGATCCACGCGAAACTTACGGAAATGTTTCCGAGTGGGAAGAAAAAGCAAAATCACTGGCTGCGAAATACATCAAAAATTTCGAACAATACACAGATACCGAAGCCGGCAAAGCATTAATTGCTTCCGGACCTCAATTGTAATATTCCTTGCAGTTTCACTACATGGTTTGAAGGGTTGCCTGAAAGGGCAGCCCTTTTTATTTTGTAATCCGGGAGTATAAAAAGTAGGTTGCTGAATTGATCTTGTTTATTTATTTTTCGCTGTGTAATTCTACATGTGTTTTTATAAAAATAAATTTTAAGGGTGAATTCTTTTTTGTTTGTAATCGAAGTGAAAAAAAATAATAAATAAATAAACGAATCGGGGGGTGATTGTCCGGTAAAAAGGAGGGAAATAAAAAGATATTGAAATAAATAATTGTTTCCCTAATAGGGGAGTTTATTCTTCTGCTGATTCTTTTCCTTCAGGAAAATTAATTTCTTGTGTATCGTTCTGCTGTTTTTTAGTTAATGAAGGAGAATATTCTTTTAAGAGAAGGTTTTTCTTAAATAAATCACATTCTACCTGCTTTTCATTAAGCGTTGTATCAGTAGTAGCGGTCAGTTGTTCAGAATAATCTGTTAAGTAACTGGCAGAAAAGTATAGAATACCTGCAAATATAAATAGTGAAATGCTAACTAAACCTATAACTGACCATCTTTTCATAAGGTTATATTTAGAAATGTTGCCTCGTTTTCCAAATTTATTTTATTGGCCGGGGATTATAAGCCCGGTTTTCAAAGTAATAGATTAATCGGGACTTTCGTTTTTTCTTACGGATACAAGAAAGAAAAAGGTAAACTCCGGATAAAATAATTTGTATTTTTAATTGAAATGGCTTTCTCTTTTTATGTATACCTAATTTTAAAATCCTTTTTTAAGGGAAAGAAAATGATATTTTTTATAACTTTCCGCCAAAGGATTAACTAATTTTTAAATAAACTAACTCACAAAATTATGATATTTATTTATAAAAGCAACAATATGGAGATTTGATTTTAAATTTAATTTTGCTTAAAATGTTAAATTTAATAAAGATAACTCATAAAAAAGGAGAAATATAGTTTCTTATTCTTATAAATTAAAATATTAAAAAACGATGCAATAAGTCTTTCCTTTTTGTATTTTATTCCTGTTTTAGAGATTTTTTGTTTTAGTTTTCAAACTTTTTTTTTCTCATCTTGTTTACCCTTTTGTGAACCTAAAAGATGAAAGTTATGAACGAGAACAGAGAAAATGCACCGGATGTAATATCCGTATTGATGAGTGAATATGAAGACCTGGTATGTGAAATGAATAAATGTTTTGAAGAGGATGAAAGAAAAAAGTAAGCATTTTTTCTTTCTGATTTTAAAGAAAGTTTTCTATTTGCCGGATAGTTTAATTTTTAACTATTTATATTTATAAGGAGTTTAGTATTCAATATCTAAACTCCTTGTTTTATTTTTTCTTTTTTCTCCGGATTTTTTTCCATATTAAGAAATAAATAAGACAACTTCCTGTAATAATTCCTCCCAGCACATAAGAAAGAAGTGGAGTCATTCCGAATCCTTCCTTCGGAGCAATAAAAATAAAAGTAGAAGAAACCATGGTCATAAATAAAGCCGGTATAAGTGTAATGATATAAGGTTTCTTTTTTAGTGTGAGGTAAATTGTAATCGCCCAGAGAGTAAATACAGCCAATGTCTGGTTTGCCCATGCAAAATAGCGCCAGATAATTTCAAATCCATCCGCATCGTATATACTGTACATAAGAATACCAAAAGCGACAAGAAAAAGAGGAATAGCAATTATAAGCCTTTTTAAAATAGGTCTCTGGCTAAAATTCAGAAAGTCGGCAATAATAAGACGGGCAGATCTGAAAGCAGTATCTCCGGATGTGATAGGGGCAACTATTACTCCCAGTACCACAAGTATGGCTCCCAGTGAGCCCATCCATTCTTTTGTGATTTTATCTACTATGATGGCTGCATTACTCCCTGTTTCGAATATACTTTTACCTTCAGCAGTATCAAAAAAGAAATAAGATGCGGCAGCAGCCCATATCAATGCAACAATCCCTTCGGCAATCATCGTTCCGAAGAAAATCGGTTTTCCCTGCTTTTCGTTTGTCATACAACGCGCCATTAAAGGAGATTGGGTTGCATGAAACCCGGAAATAGCTCCACAGGCAATAGAAATAAACATCATCGGGAAGATGGGGTTTGTAGCAGCCTGAGGATGTTTGTTCTGCAAACCTTCCCATATCTCCGGCAAAGCCGGTTGGTAAACAAGGAGAGATGCGAGTATTCCGAATGCCATAAACAATAAACAGAAACCGAATAGCGGGTATATTCTTCCGATTACTTTATCGATAGGAAGTAGAGTGGCTGCCAGGTAATAAAACAGAATGATACTTATCCAGAAAGTTGTATTCAGGTATTCCGCCGTAAGATTTGCCAGTAGTCCGGCAGGCCCGACGGTAAATACAACTCCTACCAGCATCATCAGAACAATCATAAATACACGCATAAACTGTTTTACGAAATTTCCCAGGTACTTCCCGTGTATTTCCGGTAAGCTAATACCGCCCTGTCTCAGGGAGATCATGCCGGAAAAATAATCATGTACAGCTCCTGCGAAAATAGATCCGAATACAATCCATAAAAAAGAAGCTGTTCCGAATTTTGCTCCCATAATTGCTCCGAAAATAGGCCCTAATCCGGCTATATTCAGAAATTGAATCATAAAAATCCTCCAGGGTTTTAAAGGAACATAATCGATTCCGTCATGTTTTGTGTAGGCGGGAGTTGTAAGATGCGGATCAGCACCGAAAATTCTCTCTGTTACTTTGCCATACGTAAAATAACCTATCACCAGAATTGCTAACGATAAAAGGAAGGTAATCATAAAAAATAAACGGTTAATAAAAATTTAGCTTATGGCGTATGGTTGCTTTTACCGGTTCGGCAGGCTGGTTGTCGAACCGGTAAAAGCATACTTATCTCAGGATTTTCAGTAATTCTTCCCTGCTCAGTAATTGCTGTTTTCCTGAACCCATGTGTTTAAGAGTAACTTTATTTTCTTTTATTTCATTCTCTCCGGCGATAATTACATAAGGAATCTTTTTATTATCCGCATATCCCATTTGTTTCTTCATTTTTGCATTTTCCGGATATAATTCTGACGAGATTCCTTCCTTGCGGAGTTGTTGGATAATAGGAAGACAGTAATCTGTTTCATTTTCTCCGAAATTCACGAATAAAACTTTGGTGGATTCTGTCAGTTCTTTAGGATACAGGTCTAATTGATTCAGGACATCAAAAATACGGTCCGCTCCAAAAGAAATTCCGACACCGGAAATATCCGGAAGTCCGAAAATACCTGTCAGGTTATCATATCTTCCTCCACCGGAAATACTTCCTATTTCTACATCCAGCGCTTTCACTTCAAAAATGGCTCCGGTATAATAGTTTAATCCGCGTGCCAGTGTAAGATCTACTTCCAGTTCCGAACATAGGGAGAGGGCGTCGGCTTTTTTCAGAATGAACTCAACTTCCTCAATTCCCTTCAGACCGGTTGGTGAATCTGCCAGTAAATTCCGTAACACACTTATTTTCTCAAAGTTGCTCCCCTTCATTTGTAAAACAGGTTGCAATAAGGAAATTGCATTTTCAGAGATGCCTTTGGAAGAAAGTTCTTCATTTACTTTTTCAATCCCTATTTTATCCAGTTTATCAATGGCTACGGTAATATCCGTAATTTTTCCTGCTTCTCCGATCATTTCTGCAATACCGGATAGGATTTTCCGGTTATTCATTTTGATGCATACTCTTATTCCGAAACGGCTGTACACTTCATTAATGATTTGAATCAGCTCCACCTCATTCAGCAGAGAATCACTTCCTACCATATCCGCATCACATTGGAAAAATTCCCTGTATCTTCCTTTCTGTGGTCGGTCGGCACGCCATACCGGTTGAATCTGGTATCGCTTGAAAGGAAAAGAAATTTCATTCCGGTGTTGTACCACAAACCGGGCAAAAGGAACTGTCAGATCATAACGCAGTCCTTTTTCGGAAATTTTATTAGTTAGTTTTATTGAGGTATCCGATAGAAGTTCTTCCCGGGTTACTTTTGATAGAAAGTCTCCGGAATTCAGGATTTTAAATAATAACTTATCTCCTTCTTCCCCGTATTTACCAAGCAAGGTAGATAAGTTTTCCATTGCCGGTGTTTCAATTTGTTCGAATCCGTATAATTTAAATACATCGGATATGGTTCTAAAAATATAATTTCTTTTAGCCATTTCCAAGGGCAGGAAGTCCCGGGTACCTTTAGGAATTGTTGGTTTCTGCATATTCTTTTATTTTTCCCTGCAAATATACATGATTCATTTGTTTTATGAATGAAGCCTTCCTGACTTTTTAAATTTCAGGATTTTCTGCTCTCTTTTCCCGGAAAACACCTGCTCATAGAAACTTCTGTAACTTCGGTTTTGCAGGAAAAATATTTTTGGCATCCTTTCATTCGAGTGTCAGGAGGATTTCATGTATTTATTATGAAAACAGAAAGCAACTAAAAAGATATAAAATAGAGTCAGTGTAATTTAAAATAGAAAACTTTTTTTTGAAAAATAAATATGTATGTTTGTTCTCACTTTATATAAGGTCATAACAATTAAAAACATTAGAAATATGAAAGCTGTATTTATTGCGTATAATCAGGCGCATGTAGACGATGTGCAAACAGCGCTGAAACGTAGCGGGATAAGAGGATTTACACGCTGGGAGGAAGTCCAGGGTGAAGAAAGCAGAGGAGGAGAGCCTCATCTGGGTACACATGCCTGGCCCGGGAAGAATATGTCCACGATGGTCATCATTGATGACATGAAAGTCGAAGAATTGCTATCCCGGTTAAAAGAGCTGGATAAAAGTGCGGAAATGATGGGTTTGCGTGCTTTTGTATGGAATATTGAGGAATGCATTTAAATCCTTTGTAAAATAAATATACCATATATTAATATAATGCCTGACAATAAATAATTTTATTATTGTCAGGCATTTTTTATTTTCAAATACAATATCAGAAAAGAAAAAATACTCATATTCAGCGTTTTTGTTCAACTTTTTTGATATCTTATTCTATAAAAAGAGTATTCAAACGAAAAATGATTTACTTTTGCACAAATTTTAAACAAGTTGCTTGAAAATGACAACAAATAAAATCAGGGTACGTTTTGCCCCCAGTCCTACAGGTCCCTTGCATATAGGAGGAGTAAGAACGGCTCTTTTTAATTACTTATTTGCTAAAAAACATAACGGAGATTTTATATTAAGAATCGAGGATACCGATTCCCAGCGTTTTGTACCGGGTGCGGAAGATTATATCGTAGAAACATTTAAATGGTTGAATATTCCTTTTGACGAAGGAGTTACCAATGGAGGAGAATATGGCCCTTACCGGCAATCCGAAAGAAAAGCTATTTATAAAGAATATATCGATATTCTGATTAATAACGGAACGGCATATTATGCATTTGACAAACCGGAGGAACTGGAACAAAAGAGAAAAGAAATTCCTAACTTTCAATATGATGCTTCTACCAGAGGAAAGATGAAGAATTCCCTGACTCTTTCTCCGGAGGAAACAAAATCCCTGATCGAAGAAGGAAAATATGTGATACGTTTCAAGATCGAGCCGAACCAGGAAGTAAAAGTGCATGATCTGATAAGAGATGAAATCACCGTTAACTCTTCCGTACTGGATGATAAAGTGCTTTACAAATCTGCGGATAATCTTCCTACGTATCACCTTGCTAATATTGTGGATGATCATTTAATGAAAATTACCCATGTCATCCGTGGGGAGGAATGGCTGCCTTCAGCTCCTTTGCATGTCCTTTTATACAAAGCTTTCGGTTGGGAAGACTCCATGCCTTATTTTGCCCATTTGCCTTTATTACTCAAACCGGAAGGAAACGGAAAATTAAGTAAAAGAGACGGAGACCGGTTGGGTTTTCCTGTATTTCCTCTTAACTGGAAGAATTCGGAAGGAGAAACATACACCGGATACCGGGAAGCCGGATATTTGCCTGAAGCTGTCGTTAATTTTCTGGCATTACTTGGATGGAATCCCGGCATTGAACAGGAACTTTTTACGATGGATGAACTGATTTCTCTCTTTTCTCTGGAACATTGCAGCAAAAGCGGGTCCAAATTCAATTATGAGAAAGGAAAATGGTTCAATCATCAATATATCCAGCAAAAAGATAATACAGAACTTTCCTTATTGTTTGCCCCGGTATTGAAAGAAAAAGGCATTGAGGTGTCTGAAAAAGTAGTGGAACGGGTAGTCGGATTAGTAAAAGAGCGGGTAAACCTGCTTCCTGAATTCTGGGAACAGAGTTCTTTTTTCTTTGTTGCTCCTGCTTCTTACGATGAAAAAACCGTGAAAAAACGCTGGAAAGAAGATTCCGGTAAACAATTAACAGAATTGGCAGAAGTTTTGTCCTCAATTGAAGATTTCTCTTCTTCCAATATTGAATCTATTGTAAAAGAATGGATCGATGAAAAAAAATACCATTTGGGGAATCTTATGAACGCTTTTCGGCTGGCGCTTGTAGGAGCTCCGAAAGGACCA
The DNA here is from genome assembly GCA_021201815.1 of Candidatus Azobacteroides sp. Classification (GTDB taxonomy): domain Bacteria; phylum Bacteroidota; class Bacteroidia; order Bacteroidales; family WRGA01; genus WRGA01. The sequence continues at coordinate 41,007 of JAJQEC010000083.1, forward strand.
CATTTATTTGATATTGCTGATATTCTTGGAAAAGCCGAAACAATTAACCGTATTTATAATGCTGTGGAAATTTTGTCCTAATGTTTTTTTCTTTCATGTATAATTTAGCGATGTATGTTTTTGCGGCAGTCATCCGGCTTGCTGCATTCTTTAATTCAAAAGCACGAAAAATGATCGAAGGCCAGAAGCATACCTTCGATTTACTAAAAAAGAATATTGAGGCTGACAAGAAATATATATGGATACATGCTGCGTCTTTGGGAGAATTCGAACAAGGACGTCCTTTAATGGAAGAAATAAAAGCCCTGCATCCGGAATATAAAATCCTGCTTACTTTCTTTTCTCCTTCGGGGTATGAAGTCCGGAAAGATTATCAGGGAGTAGATCTGGTCTGTTACCTTCCTTTCGATATCAATAAAAATGTCAGTAAGTTTTTATCTGCTGCAAATCCTGACATTGCTGTTTTTATAAAATATGAATTTTGGGTTAATTACCTCACCCAACTTCATAAAAAGAATATTCCTACCTATATCGTGTCAGCTATTTTCCGTCCGAAGCAGGTTTTCTTTAAATGGTACGGAGGTATTTTCCGGAAAGTACTTTCTTATTTCTCCGGTATTTTCGTACAGGATAAAACATCCTGTGAGCTTCTTTCTTCAATAGGCATTAAAGAAAATGTAGTTTTAAGTGGTGATACACGGTTTGACCGGGTTTGGTCTATCAGAGAGCAGGCAAAAGAATTACCGGTAGTTGAAGCTTTTGCAAATGAAAATTCCGGATATTGCATGCTGGTTGCAGGAAGTACGTGGCCGGAAGATGAGGAAATTCTTCTCCGCTATTTTAATTTCCATTCGAACATTAAACTGGTGATTGCTCCTCATGTGGTGAATCAGGATCATCTTGAACATATTACTCAACAACTAAAACGCCCCTTTTTGTATTATTCTCAGGCAAATGAAAAGAATATAAAGGATGTCGATTGTATTATTGTCGATAGCTTTGGTATCCTTTCTTCTCTTTACCGGTATGGAAATATTGCTTACATCGGAGGTGGGTTCGGTTCCGGAATTCATAATGTGCTGGAAGCTGCCGTATATGGTATTCCAGTTATCTTCGGACCCAACTATAGAAAATTTAAAGAGGCAAAAGATATCTTACAAACAGGTGCAGGATTTTCTATTAAAGACGAAAATGGCTTTATCGGTTGCATGGAAAAATTATCGCAGGAGGAAACTTTCAGAATGGAGTCAGGAAGAAAAGCAGATAAATATGTTTCCGGACATGTCGGGGCTACCCGGATTGTAATTGATCATATCCGTTTTTAACTCCTATTCCGGAAGCTGCAGCCTGTAAATTATTTTATTATTTTCCGTATCATAAATATGGGTAATCGGCTGGAAAGTACGAATCCCCTTTTCATCAAGATAATCTTCCAGATGGGGATATATTTTAATAATTCCTACGAGATTGGAAATAAAACCTTTAAGAGGAAATTCTGCAGTAAGATAACTACACTTTGGCAGGGCTTTTACTTTATATTTTTGTTGAAGAGCTACGAGTTGTATACTGTCGACATGATCCAGAAGGCATCCTCCTTCAAAGCGAAGATGGTTATGCCGGGAAACCCGTTGCGGATCGCCATAATATACGCCCACCTTTTTGGAAGGCTTTATTTGTTCATTTTCTACCAGTTGCTGATAAATCCTGTCCGTAACCTGTCCGGCCATTATATATTCACCATGCAACTCTTCATAAACCATTGTTTCTCCACCTACCCGTAAAGTAGTAAACTCTATATTATGAAGTCCTCCATAATATATATACAGGGCCATGAAGGTTAATGTTAATATTAATATTAAAATTAACACTTTGTTTATGGCATTCATACTTTAATATTTTATTTGAAATTGTCCTCAAAAATAATATTTTTATTCGTAATGAAATATTTTTTTTGAATTAATTGTGTTTTATGAAAGAAAAATAATAATGATTTTATTAAATCTTTGAAATTATTTTAAAATTTAACAGCGTCTTTAAAGGGATTTCAAAAGGAGTGTTAATATTTGCAAAATGCGTATAAATATTTTTTGAATTGTTTAAATAATTATGTTTTTACAACACTATTTCCTTAATTTTGTCCCTATATATACTCATTTTTTATATTTCCGGTTGCCAGAATTTGATAAATATCGGGAAAAATAAAGAGAAGAATTATAAAATCTACAAACGAAAATTGGAATGAATAATACAAACACCCCGGGATATTTTTTGAAAAAAAAATATCTTTTTCTGGATCTTGATGGTACGGTAATTGATCCTGTGGTCGGAATTACAACATGTGTGGCTTATGCATTGAATTATTTCGGAATACAGGTAAATGATTTGAATGAGCTGTCTCCTTTTATCGGGCCGCCCCTAGCAGATTCTTTTATGGATTATTACAACTTTTCAAAAGAAGAAGCGGAGATAGCAGTCAGGAAATACCATGAGCGGTTTTCGGAAAAAGGGGTATATGAAAATAAACTTTATGAAGGAATCTCTGCTTTTCTCAAGGCAGCCAACAATAAAGGATATAAACTTTTTCTTGCTACTTCCAAACCGACTGTATTTGCAGAACAGATAATTAATTATTACCAGCTTTCGGGTGAGTTTGTTTTCATCGGAGGAAGCGGTATGGATGGCAGTCGTAAAACCAAAGCAGATGTAATCCGGCATGTATTGGAAAAGAATGCCATCTCGGATCTTTCGGAAGTAGTGATGATCGGAGATAGGAAACATGATATACTGGGAGCAAAAGAAACCGGTATCGATTCTATCGGAGTACTATATGGGTATGGGGACCTGGAAGAGCTGGAAAAAGCAGGCGCTGACTATATTGTTGATTCCATCGGAGAATTAGCCCGGTTATTTTACCTCGAAGACTTTGGGTTATATAATTCCATGGAAAGAACAGAGATTTGTTCCAAAGAAACATAATTAAATCGCATGTAATAGTAGAAGTGTCTCATAAGATGAGCAATTCTCACTTTTATTTTTGTTCTTTTATAAACTACAAGGACGCCATGTACATAATTAATTTTTTTGTGTACATGGCGTCCTTATAATTTTTAAAGAATTAAATAGTGCATTTTCGCGTTCTCACAGTTTGCATTATAACAGGTTTCCGATTTTAAAACCAAAGAATACCGTTCTCGGAGAGCTTGGTCCATATATATAAGAAGGGTCCCGGTCTATTCCTTTATCGAAATCTTTCTGGTAACTGTTAAAGATATTTTTTATTCCGGTAAACCACTGGACGGTAACCCCACCGCTAAGTTTCATATTATAATGGATTCTGGCACCTGCATCAAAGAACGTATCCGAACGCCTGAGTTCCCCATCTGAATCCGGCGCAAGCTCTGTTCCGAAATAAGGAACAAGCATCCTTCCTGTGTAGTTTCCGGTAGCTGTCAGGCAGAAATCCGGAAGAAAATCCCAGTCCAGGGTGAAAAAACCATACGTATTAGGCGTACGGAAAAACTTTTTCTCATCGAAGTTCTCATCTCCCTGCTTGTATCTGCTGGACTGAATAGTCAGTCCTCCGTTAAATGCTAATGTGGGAAGAGGCATTACCTTAAGCTCTATATTTACTCCTTGTACACTAGCTCCTTCTTCTGCATTTACACGGGTATAAATTACGGTTCCGTTTTCATCCGGTTCACCGATTTCATTTCGGAAAGGATTATGGAGTTTAGTATAAAAACCTTCTACCAATAAGCCGGCAAGTACATTTCCGATGTTTCTGTTGATATCAAAAGATAACGTAAAACTGGAACTATTCTCCTGTTTAAGATCCGGTGCGTTTTTATGAATTACCTGACGGGAACCCGATGTTTCAATATGCAGGTCTTCATCAAATATCTGAGGAGCCCTGTAACTCCTGGAGAAACCAAGCCGGGTTTGTGCCCACGGAGTAATGTCATACATAAAACTGGCTCTCGGTACAAATACATTTCCGGATTTATTGCTTCCTTCTGTTTGCTTATCCTTAATGGAATAATGTTCCATCCGGGCACCGGCAAGTAATTTTATTTTCCCTAATCTGATTTCATATTGAGCAAAAGCACCCGTTGTAAGTAAAGATTGATCGGAAACAATGGTGTTGTCAATATGAGGAACAGAATAGATAGAATCCTGCGAACCGTTATAATTAGGTCCGATTTCTGCATGCTCATAATCCGGGTATCCTAATTTGAGATCTTTTAAATAGGAGCCGGTGTGCTCAACTCCTCCTACTAGGAATGAACGCTCAAAAACAAGTTTATACTGAGCCCCGATATTATATGTTTTATCTTTAGTGTTTCCGTAATCGCTTAACGATTTATTCGCTCCATAATAAGAATCCCTGTTTAAGTATTGTCCGGATGCAAAAACAGAGAGCAGGTCACTTTTACGCAGATACTGTTCGAAAGTCAGTGCTCCTGCTTTCATATCATGCTTTACTGCTTCCGCCACATCTCTTTCGTGTAACGGATAATCCTGCATGTTGCCTCCATCCCTTTGCTCCCTGATATTGAAAAAATCCAGGGCTATCTTGTTCCGATAGGAGGGACGGTGAAAGATACGGGTACCGATTACGGTATTTTTCATCGGGGCAATTTCAGAAAAACCATCTCCATTGGCATCAAATAGTTGTCTTTCCCTTAAGTTCCCATAAACAGCAATCCCGGTGTTATAATCATCCGAGACCAGAGAGGCATTAAAGCTGGCTGTATAGTCATTTGCCGGTCCATTGGAATTACTTACTCCCGTACCTACAAGAGAGTTGCTGATTCCAGCCTCGAAGGAATTACTACGAGGTTCTTTCAAAATAAGATTCACCGTTCCGGCAATAGCATTGGAGCCATATAACACAGAACCCCCTCCTCTCACAACTTCAATACGTTCCAGCATATTGGCCGGAATGAACTCCAGCCCATAAACGCCCGCCAGTCCACTGAAAATAGGTCGGCTATTGATCAGTATTTGTGAGTAAGGTCCTTCCAGTCCGTTCATCCGGATCTGGGAAAAACCACAATTCTGGCAATCGTTTTCATACCGTAATCCGGTACAGAAATTCAACCCTTCCCCAAGTACCGTTGATTGGGTGCTTTGAAGCAACCGCATATTTAATGTATTAACAATGACAGAAGCTTCCGATCTTTTTTGTGAAGTCCGGCCTGCGGTAACGATAATTTCATCCAGTTTAAGAGCATCTTCTTCCAGTAAAAAGTTTATTTCCCGGGATTCTCCTTTTCTGAAAGTTACTTCCTGTTCTTACGGTTTATATCCTATCCCTTCCGCAACCAGAATAAAAGTTCCTTCCGGTAAATTTTTCAATACAAAATGCCCGGTAGCATCTGAGAGAACACCAATGGTAGAGTTTTTAACAGCTATATTAATAAACGGAAGATGCTCTTCTGTTTTTGCATCTAATACATGTCCGAAAATATTTGCATCTGTCGGCTTGCCAAAAGGTTCGGAAGTTTCCGATTCTTCCCCCTTGATGAAGCCGCAAAAAGAAAAGATACAAAAAAGTGTACAGATGAGTTTATTCATTATGATAATGGTTTGTTAGTGAGAATAGATAATGGAAATAAAGACGATCATTGTCTTAGGATATACCGGATTTACCAAGCCATGGCTATGCTTGTGTTTTTCCGGGTTTTAGTGGGTATGGCAGGTTTATTCACCTGACTTCGGAAGAATATATTATAAAGTCGGAGGAGGACGAAGAAATAAAATATATATTTTTGTGTCTGAAGGAATTCTTTTATAAACAGGAATAAGCAATGTGCTTATCTGCTTCCGAAAGAATGAAAAAGAATAAACAAACACTATTTGTGCCGTTACCGGAACAGAAGAAAGAATATAAAGGAGTTCGATTTCTTTTTGGGTATGCGAATGTGTCGCTCCTTCTTCCGATGAGTGGTACGGATGAGAATGAATAATTATTTTTCCTTCATGGAAATGAGTATGCGAAAAGAAAAGAATGGAATATAAATGAATAATAAAAATAGCCGCTAAAGCTATTTCTATCATTCTCATATATTTTGTCTTCTCCATCCCCGTAATTTATTAGGGCTGCAAAAATACAAAATAATCCGCTATGGCACAGAGAGAATATGTTAATTTATAGTTACATATAAAGTCTCATTTTATGATAAAAGAGACTTTATAAGAGTAATAGCCGTAATTATGGCAGTATTTTATTAAGAATGGTATTTTAATATAATTTTGCCAGGCCCAGTTTATTCATAATCCATTTTTCAATCTCTACAATGATAAATATAATTAAACTCAGGATAATAGTAGGATACCATTCCGAAAGTTCCATCGGTTGTGTTCCGAATACATTGTTCATAAACGGAAGATAAGTGATTGCCAGTTGTAATAAAATAAGAATCCCGCATACTATAAAAACTGCTTTGTTTGAAAAGAAGTCCTTATTCAGGGCAAATCTGCTGATACTTCTGTTATTGAACAGGTGGAACATTTGGGTAAATACAATAGTATTTAGCGTAACTGTTTTAATTAATTCCGGATCCAGCCCTCTTTTCTGCATGCTCAGGTTTAACCAGAGTGTGCCCCCTCCGATTAGGACGGAAACAAATAATATCCTCCAGATAAAGTATCCGCTTAATAAAGGCCTTTTCGGAGAACGGGGAGGCCTGTGCATTACGTCGGATTCGATTTTCTCAAAAGCAAGGGCGAAGGATATGGTGATAGAAGTCACCATATTTACCCATAGGATCTGAACAGGGGTAAGAGGAATCGCAGTGCCGAAAAGAATACTTGCTATAATCAGGAAACTTTCCGCCCCATTAGTCGGTAAAATAAAAAGAATTGTTTTTTTCAGGTTATCATATACCCTTCTTCCTTCTTCTACCGCAGCAGCAATTGTGCTGAAATTATCATCTGCCAACACCATCTCGGAAGCGTCTTTTGTTACTTCGGTTCCTTTTATTCCCATGGCAATCCCTACATCTGCTTTTTTCAGTGCCGGGGCATCATTTACCCCGTCTCCGGTCATGGCACATATAATATTATTAGCCTGCAGGGCTTCTACCAGGCGAAGTTTATGTTCCGGACTTGTCCGGGCAAAAATATCACATTCCAGTGCTGCTTTCTGCAGCTCCTTGTCATCCATCTTTTCCAGGTCTTTTCCCTGAAGCGCTATTTTCCCGTTCCCTATTCCCATTTCGTTTCCTATTGCTTTCGCTGTGGCAATATGGTCACCGGTAATCATCTTTACTGTTATCCCTGCTTCCTGGCATACCTTAATTGCTTTGATTGCCTCTTCCCGGGGCGGATCTATAATGCCGGCAAGACCCAGAAAAACAATATCATTTTGAATATCCCTATACTCAAGAGTTGTCTTATTGTCTTCAGCGAGTTTATAAGCACCTCCGATAAGGCGTTGGCCGGAAGCTGCGATTTCCTGTATTTTCTCATTCCAGAATCCCACATCAAAATTTTGTTCTCCGTTGCTGTTACATTCCTTGCTTACCATTTCCATTAACCGGTCCGGAGCTCCCTTTATAAAGATGATCTTTCTTCCGTTGATATCAACCAGCGTAGCCATGTATTTATATTCCGAATCGAAAGGAATGGTTGCAATACGTCTGGAATTAAGCTCTTTCAGGTTGGCTTTCTCATACAATGTCAGTAGCGCTCCTTCTGTCGGATCTCCTTTGACATACCAATTCCCGTGTTTATCTTCTCCTAATTCCGCATCATTACAATAATAAAAGCAGTTGATAAGTCTTTTTAGTATTAGCTCTTCCTGAGAATTTACTTCTTTTCCTTCCTGTATTATCTTCCCTTCCGGTTCATATCCTATCCCGGAAACCTTAAAGGTATCATCTTTTGTAACAACTGTTTTTACCGTCATTTCGTTTCGGGTGAGTGTTCCGGTTTTGTCACTACAGATCACGGATACTGCTCCCAATGTTTCCACGGAAGGTAAATTGCGGATGATGGCTTTCCGTTTCGCCATATTTTGTACTCCGATAGAAAGGATAATGGAAAGGATGGCCGGTAATCCTTCCGGTATAGCAGCTACCGCCAGACCGATAACGGAAAGTAAGAGTTCTTTTGTTTCATAATGCCTGTAAAAGTGACCGAACAGATAAATAATAACAGCCAGTCCGACAATGGCTATGGAAATGGTTTTCCCGAACTGTGCGGTTTGCTTTAAAAGAGGAGTAGTAAGAGGTTTTACCTCGGATATCATCCGGTTGATTTTTCCGATCTCTGTTTTTTCCCCTACCGATATAACAATTCCCGTACCCGTTCCTGCACTTACCGTGGTTCCTGAGAATGCCAGATTATTCCGGTCTCCCAACGGAGTATCTTCATCCAGGGCTTGTATAAACTTATCGGAAGGAACAGATTCTCCCGTTAGAGCGGATTCCTCGATTTTCAGATTATTGACAGAAAGCAACCGGAGGTCCGCAGGTACCTTATCTCCGGGATTCAGCAATACAATATCCCCTGGTGTCAACTGACTGGCATCTATTTCTCTTCGCTCTCCGTTCCGGATAACATCTGCTTTCAGGGAAAGCAGGTTTTTTATCTGCTCCAGGGCTCTTTGTGCCTTTCCTTCTTGAAAAAAACCGATTAAAGTATTAATAAAGGCCACCAGCACAATGACAATCGCATCTACATAATGTCCTAAAACAAGAGATATAATCGCAGCTATAAAAAGTATATAGATTAATATATCGTTAAAGTGTGACAGGAAGCGTAAAATTGCTGATTTTTTCTTTCTTTGGGGAAGTTCATTCTCTCCGTATTCTTCTATCCTTTTTTTTGCTTCCTCTTTTGTAAGTCCGGTTTCCGGATTTGAATGTAATTTCTTTATTACTTCTTCCGGTGACAGGGAATACATTTTTTCCTTTTTGTTGGTATGCTTTTGTTCCATTCGTTCGGAGTAAAATTATTTTACTAAAAACAATGTAGAAAGAAAGATTGTTCTTACTGCCTGATTGCTTCCTATTCTTTTTCTTATTCTCTTTCTTTTTATTAAACCTTTTTTTAAATGGAAATAGTTAATTTTTTCTCCTGGAATAAAATTTTCTGAGTTTTTTTCTATATTATAAGAAAAAATCGTAAATTTAAGTCGTATTTGTTGGTAAGGTAAAATCCTGATGAAAACAATAAGAAATAAAATTTTTGGGAAAAAAGGTTTTTCCTGCTGAATTTATTCAGTGTTTGATGTTTCTGACGCGTTTTTCGCAAATCACTCCGTTTATTTTCTTTTTTTATAAACTGAATGTAAAAAAAGAAAAAAATTACGTTAATTTACGGTTTTATTGATTTTCTTTGTTGTCATAATATTACAAAAAAACGGCAATGAAATAAATATAAATACCGAATTTAGAAAATGTGTATTTCTTTATTGGAACTAGTAAAAACTTATCTGTTGTTATATAAGAAAACTGCGAGAATTTTTTGGAACTTATCCAATTGACTATTTTTAATTAAAAACCTTAAGATAATTATTTTTTTTAATGTAATATTTTTTCCTGATTTTTGTCTTTTTATAAAATCTATTCCCTATTAAGAAATAAGGGCTAAGGAATAAGCTTAACTTTTATATTTAATTATCTCTTTATTTATATATTATATGATAAAAAAATCATTAAACGAGATTTTCATTGATACTATCCGTGAAAAAATACCTGAAAAAGGGAAACTTACAAATAAATTAATAGAAATCTTATCAATAGAAAAAGAGGCTATATACAGAAGGCTTCGCAATGACGTTCCTTTTACATTTGCTGAAATAGTAACTATTTCCCGTTCGTTATCCATCTCTCTGGATAATATTGTCGGACTTATGCACATGAATGCTCCTTACCAGTTCCAGATGATAGATTATATTTATCCGACGAAACTGGATTATGCGAAGCTGGATAATTACATTGCCGTTCTTAAATATATGCAGAAAGAGTCCTTTTCCGAAGTGGCAGAGGCTTCCTGTACTCTTCCCGAACCGATTTTCCTGAATTATAAACATCTTACCCGTTATCATTTGTTTAAATGGAATTATCATCATCATTTTGGTTCAAAACCGTTAATTTCTTTTCATGATATCCAAATTCCGGAAAGATTAGCAGCCCTTCAACAAGCACATTTTGCGGAAATAGGACATATAAAACATACCTTTTATATATGGGATTTTTTAATTATTCAGTATTTAATAAATGATATCCAGTCCTTTGCTTCCCTGAACATGATTACACCCGAAGATGTAAAAATATTAAAAGAGGAATTATTCCGGATGCTGGATTATATGGAAGAACTCGCATTGAATGGTCAGTATAAAGAAACCGGAAATAGGGTATTTATTTATATTTCTGATTTTAACTTTGAATTCAGTTGCAGTTATATGGAATCTCCCAATCATAGAATAAGTGTTATGAAAGCATTTACCCTCAATGGGATTTCTTCTATCGACGAAGAAGCTTTTATAAACATGAAGAACTGGGTAAATTCCTACAAAAGACTTTCCAATATGATTTCTGTCAGTGGAGAAAAGACAAGGATTCAGTTTTTTAACAGGCAAAGGGAAATTGTAAATACTTTATAAGGTATATTTCTTCGGATAGTTATTTTTTAGAACATATAAATCTATTCCTGAATCTTTTTTGCTACTTTACCTACGGTTAATCCTTGTACGACAATAGAAAATACGGCTACAAAATAAGTAATAGCCACAATGGGATTTCTATGCGCCGTATCACCGATGGATAGCGCAAGTGCGATGGAAACACCTCCTCTTAACCCGCCCCAGACGAGCATAAAGAATGTACTGCGGGTAAATTTTTCATGAAAAGGAATAGCGAGGGTCGGTATTTTAATAGCAAGGTAACGGGCAAGTAGTACGATCAGGATCGTTAAGATTCCAAGAATCCAGTAATCTTCCAGATCCGGGATTAATAAGACTTCAAATCCGATTAAAAGGAATAACAGCGCATTTAATATATTATCCGTCAGCTCCCAGAAAGTATTTACAAAATTATTTTCCAGGTGTTTTTTTTCGGAATAGGAACGTCCGAGGTTTCCTATCAGGATGCCTGCAAAGACCATCGTCAAAGGTCCGGAGATATGCAGTACCTGCGAAGCCATAAATCCTCCTAAGACCACAGAAAGGGTAATAAGCACATTTATTTTGTCATCGCCGGAAGTTTTCATGGCATAAAGTCCGATATAACCCAGCACAACCCCCACAATAAGAGCACCGACAATTTCTCTTACTAACAACAGGGAAATAGAAGTGAAAGTAATATCCATCGGCTCTTCTTTTCCTAAAGCGATATTGTAGATTAAAGTGAAGAGGACAACAGCCATCCCGTCATTAAATAATGCTTCTCCTGTAATTTTGGTTTCCAGGGATTTGGGAACTTTTGCCTGTTTTAATATTCCCAGCACAGCCACTGCATCCGTAGGAGAAATCAAGGCGCCGAAAAGTAAACAATAAATAAGCGAGATATCCGGAATAGCAGGAATATATGTTCTCAGGAACTGTAATAAATAAAATAAACTGAAGCCCACTATAAACGTAGATATAATGACACTTAACGTGGAAAAAACAATAATGGATGTCTTTTCCTCTTTCAGGTCATTGATATTGATCTGGATGGCTCCTGCAAACAACAGGAAATACAGCATGCCCCCCATCACAAGTTGTGTAAAATCAATATGGTTGATGAGGCTGTAAATATCCTGTAAAGGTTCCGGCTCAAAGTACCCGATAATAACAAGAATCGCAGAAAAGATCATGGTGATGATCATAATGCCGATCGTAGAAGGTAACTTTAAAAAACGGGCATTTATATAAGAAAAAATAGTAGTAATAATAATTAAAACAGCAAAAGAATAATATAAACTCATAATTGTTCTTTAAAAATTAAACTCTTCTTGATTTCGAAAAAAGTAAATAATAAAATAACAAAACAGGGGGAATATTTGTTGGATAATAAAATAGTTTGTTTCTCCGGTAAATAAGAGAAAAGAAAGAAAAATAGCCTTTTCCGGTAAAAGGCACATCCGTTCTTAAAATTGCTTTATTCCTAAAGTAGATCGGACCACGGAATATAAAAATCTGTTCTTTCTGTTACAAGGGTAGCATATCGGATGGGATGTCTTATACAAAACCGGTTTACAAAAAATAAAAATACGATATATGAAAACACTTTTATTTATTATCGATATGCAAAATGATTTTTGCAGTCCTTCCGGAAGCTTATACGTTCCGGGTGCACAGGAAGATGTACAGCGCCTTAGCCGTTTCATTCATAAAAAAACAGATGAAATCAATCACATTGTCCTGACACAGGATAGCCATCAGGTAACAGATATTGCCCACCCGGCTTTCTGGATAAATAAAGAAAATCAGCGTCCCGCTCCTTTCTCTGCTATCACGTATGAAGATTTGGAAGAAGAGAAATGGATGCCGGTAATCTATCCCGAAGAAGCAAAAAAGTATCTGTCGGAATTGAAAAAAGCGGGTCTGCGTTCCCATACTATCTGGCCGGAGCATTGTATCTGGGGAAGTAAAGGAGCTGCCATCCATCCTGTGGTTATGGAAGAAGTAATAAGATGGGCACGGAAAGGCCGTCTCTTTGATATTGTAATAAAAGGTACCCATCCTTTGTCCGAACATTATGGCGCTTTTCAGGCCGAAGTACCGGTAACAGATGCAAAGGAAACCCAATTCAATCATTCCCTGCTGGAAAAATTAAGAGCTTTTGATAAAATCTGGATTGCCGGTGAAGCTAAAAGCCATTGTGTAGCAAACACGATCCGGCAGCTTTTTGACTATCCGGATATTATGAGAAAACTGATTATTCTTGAAAATTGCATGAGCGATATTCCCGGATCCGAAACTCTTTCTGCTTCCGTATGCGAACGGGCACGGGAAATGGGTGCAGCTTTTGACCGGTATGAAGGATAGGGCAGGGGGGATCCAAAAGGATAATAACCTCATACATAAAAAAAGAATAAAATTTATCCACGGTAAAATAACCGGAAGAATAGGATTTTCCGGAAATAAGAAACATAAAAATAAAACAGCCAAAAACTTGACTTCCCGTTAGAAAAGTAGTATCTTTGGTATCATGTAGGAGGAAGAATGCTTAACAGGTAAGTCAGGACATAACAACGCTCCGACGGTATCTGTAAGCCCTTCCCGAGTGGCTGTTCTCTTCTTATACCGGGCAACATCCCAGTTCTTATTCAAAGTCATCGTTCCACATACGTCAGGCGAACGTCCCACATATGTGAGACGTTCGCCCCACATATGTCAAACGAACGTCTCACATATGTGGAACGATAACATTCTGCTCTGCTTTGTACGACATCCTGCTCTGCTTTACATGACATTCTGCTCTGCTTTATATAACTTTCACCTAATGTTTTTATACCTTTACCATGATAAAAAACGTATCCTTTGGTTAGGTGCAGCGTATATTTACGGGTCTACCCCGCAGGTTGCAGCCCAATGCCGTCAACTTAAGTACCGTGTGCTGAGGCAGCACGGCTAATGATATATCGCCATTCCGTGGCTGTGACCACTCTGTGGTCAGAGGTTGGATTATTCCTTCTATACAGGGGCTCTCCACCAGAAATGTTTTCCTTAAGTTAATGATATTGGGTTGCAGCCCTTTTCGCAGAAAGAATAAGCATTCGTCCGAACAAACCGTAATCTGTTTCGGATGGAAATCAGCTTTATAAAACTTGTCTGTTTTCACATTTATATTACTTTCGTCTCGTTTTATTTGCCGTTATGGGTATTTTACCGGAAATAACATGAGACTTCTCTTTCTTCCGGTAAATTGAGACAATAAAAACAGAGGAAATTTATATGAGAAAACTGTTACTGGCTTGTAGTTTTATCTTTATCGGACTGGCCTTTTCATGGGCACAAACTTCTGATGTCCAATCTTCCCTGGATTCAATTTCTCAGGTTTTGCTGCCTGATACAGAGGAGGAAGTCCGAAAGTCCCGGGAGTTTCGTGGTAACATTCTCGGAGGACCGGGATATACGCCGGATTACGGTGTCCTGGTGGGAGGAAGCGCTTTAATGACTTTCGTCATGAATCCGCAGGATACCGTGCGAATGCGTTCGGTGGTTCCGTTATCCTTTGCTTTTATGTTTAAAAGCGGTTTCAATGTAGGTTTCCGTCCCCAGCTCTTTTTTAAAAATGACCGGTTACGTGTATTCGGACAGTTCCGGTACAAAAATACCCTGGATAATTATTATGGGATCGGGTATGCTACCAATAAAGACTATGAACGAGGAGAAGAAACCAGTGAGTTCCGGTACAACCAGCTTCAGTTTAATCCGTGGGTCATGTTCCGTGTCCGGCAGACAGACTTTTTTGTTGGTCCCCAACTCGATCTGAATTACGATAAGTTTAAAGAACCGGCAGAAGGAGTAATTCGTGACCCGTCTTATATAAAAGACGGAGGAACGGCAGACGGATACAGCAATTTCAGTTCCGGGGTAGGATTTCTGGCTTCTTATGATACACGGGATATTCCTGCGAATGCCTACCGGGGAGTCTTCCTGGATGCAAAAGGGATGTGGTATAATAAGATCCTGGGCAGCGATAATAACTTTTACAAACTGGAACTGGAATACCGGCAGTATAAATTAGTGGGAGACCGGAAAGTAATTGCCTGGACCATACAGAGTGAAAATGTATTCGGGAGGAACATACCCATAAATAAATATGTCCTTACCGGCACCCCGTTTGACTTGCGGGGATATTACATGGGGCAGTACCGTGACAAAACGTCCCATGTGCTTCTGGCGGAATACCGGCAGATGGTCAATACGGATGGGCAGACAAGATTCAAACGGTTACTGAACCGGGTCGGGTTTGCTACGTGGGCAGGTTCCGGTTTTATGGGGCCGAATCCGGTAAAAATAGAAGGAGTGCTCCCGAATGTAGGTGCCGGATTACGGGTTGAAATACAACCCCGTATGAATGTACGGCTTGATGTCGGACGCAATTTCATAAATAATTCCACGTTGTTTTATATGAATATGACAGAAGCATTTTAACTATTGATTCGGGAAAATATCTCCGACTTCCTGAAATTTTCACTATCGATGGAATAATTGTATTTATAAAATAAGTTGATTATTTGTATATGGCAACTAAGCACATGGCTTTTTTATGTCTTCTCTTTTTTATTTATTCATGTGGAAAAGAAAGCTATTATTTTCTTTCTGGCTGTTGCAGCCGGCAATCAATAGCATTAAAATGACAATCCGATAATTTTTCATATCCGTTATTTATTATTCTGGTTGCTATATAACTCTAGTTCCAGTGCTGAAATATTGTAAGAATACACAGCCTCGATATAATTACTCTTTATCTCACGGGCAGAATTCATGCTCTGGATAAACTGAACGACATCGGTTTCACTTTCCCGGAATTGTTTCCATGCAGTTTGTTCCAATGCGTCAGCTTCCGCCAGTGCTGCGGATTGATAGTAATGGATATTTTCCAGACGTTGGTTTAATACTATCTCCAGTTCCATGATTTTATTATCTAACTGGTAAAGCAAGTCATCAGCTTCTGTCCGGGAAATTTCATAATCAATCTTTGCCTGCCTGATCCGGCTTTTATTTGAAAAAAAGAAAACAGGAACGGAAACTCCGATTGCCCAGGAATCCAGCCTGCTGTCTGGAGTGATCTTTTGTCTTGTATATCCCACTGACAATTCCGGAAAGAGCTTGCTGCGTTCGACATTTACAAGTGCTTTCTTCGTTTCTGTCTGGTTCTCATAATATTCCTGATGAGTCACAGAGGGGAGATTATTTACATTCAATACCGGATACAAATTCAGGATCGTATCTCCGGGAATTAATGTTACATCCGAATAACAACTCCATGCTAATCGATGCAGTGCAAGCTGTAGTTCTTCATCTGCCTGTATATTTTTTGTGTAAAGGTCTGCTGCCAGTGCTGTGATCATATTCTTATCCAGCAGGGAAATATTCCCTTGTTCATACCGGAGCGAACCGGTCCGGATTACATGATCGATCCATTCCTGATAATTACTTAGCAATACCTTCTGATGATACGCATACTGGTAGTAAGCCCATGCCCTTTTTACTTCCGCTGTTACTTCTTTCTCCACCAATGCATAATACAACATACCTGTCCGGATTTCCTTTTTAATCAATGTATTTTTATAAAAAGGCAGCAACACATTTCCCAGAGACTGATTGATCTCAAGCTGATGATCTTTTTTAGTGGGGCCATTGATTTGTCCCCATGAATAATTCAGGGAGGTAGCAGGAATATCCCATACTTCCCCCCGTGAAGCTTTTGTTTGTTCAATAGAAGCCGTTGTGGTTTTCAGCCGGGGATTGTTCCGGAGAGCAATATCTATCGCTTCATTCAGCGTAATCGTTTGCTGGGCAGGTACAGGAAACACAACTGCTGTCAGCACAAGAGGAAAAATGAATTTCATCCAGCTTTTCCGTTTCCCTATACCGGTACTATTGACAAGTTTATAAAAAACAGGA
The DNA here is from genome assembly GCA_021201815.1 of Candidatus Azobacteroides sp. GTDB lineage: Bacteria > Bacteroidota > Bacteroidia > Bacteroidales > WRGA01 > WRGA01. The sequence continues at coordinate 57,580 of JAJQEC010000083.1, forward strand.
ATAATCAGCAGGGTAAGCACGGTTGACAGAAGCAATCCGCCTATTACCACCGTTGCCAGAGGCCGTTGCACTTCCGCACCAGCTGAAGTAGCGATAGCCATCGGAACAAATCCCAACGAAGCTACCAGATCGGTCAGGAAAACAGGCCGTAATAAGTGTGGACATCCTTTTGCAATTATGCGGTTTGTACTCATACCGTAGAGGTTTTGTTTTTTCAGATCATTGCTACCTTTTCCCGGTCAGAATTTATTAACAACTGATAGAGTCCCATAGTTTGTTCCACAACGACATTATCCGCTCCGGACACCTTGCCGAGGATCAGGAAAAACGTGGAAAGTCCTACAAATAGCTTCTTTCTTATAGAGAAATAGCTTCAAACATATCCGTGTTTTCTTAAGTAAGCGGCGAGAGTATTCCGGAGCCTATTGCCTGTTCCCTGGCAAGAAGAAAAACAGGAAAAAGACAAAAAGGGAAGTAAAGGTGGAATATGTAAGATTAAAGCGGAAATTATTTTTCTATGATCATATGCAGATGAGGAAGCAAAATGACCAATAAACAGGGAAAACATATTTTATCAGCAACTTGATCCTTTAACAATTTATCGGTAGTTGGTACGTTTTAGACCGGATAGTTCCGGTTGTCTGAAAGAAGTAAAATAAAATATTGGATTTATAGAATTAAACATCGTCTTAGAGTGGGAGCTTATTATATTGATCTGCTATATCTTCTATCAAAGAGATCTGTGACAGAAGATATTCCATGTGATTTAATGATTCCTCCAAATTTCTTTCTTCTATCGTTGGTATTGTTTCCTGTTGGTATTGTTGCGGATACATAGATAATATCGTTTTGGAATCTTGTTTCCACCATACCTTTAATGCTTTTATTTTAGCTGCTGGTTTTCTTGCAGATTTTTTCTTTCTTTTTCTACCGGTTAATTTCAAGATAAATTTTCCGTTTTTTTTGTTGTAGTTCATTAACAAATTATGTTGAATGTGGTCTTTTTATTGTTGCACAAGTATTTTCCGGTATAAAAGGAAAAATAAAAACAGGATTTTTATTTTTCTTTTTTGACATGCTTCTTTTTCCTTACCCTTCTTACTATATAATATGCGCATAATAAGCCTAGTAGAATCATACCCGGATCCGGAAAAGAACCGAAATCAAAAGGTAGAGGGCGTTCATCCCCTCCTATGGGGTCAACCCAGCCTGTTGCCAGTCTTTCTTCATCTGCTATAATTTTCACTTTATCTTTATCCTCCTTTTTCCTATTAAAACTTTCTTCGTTTTCATTCCTGTCAGATCTTGAAAAAAACTGATAGGACCCATCTTCTTCTTTCGGAGATGGATCTGAGAATACATTTTCCTTATCTATAAATCCGGCAGGTCCGTCAAATAGGTTATCACCGGGTAAAACACTTTTATATTTTTCTCCCGGACAGATGAAAAAGGGAAAGAAAAATAATAGTAAGAACGGAAGTATCCGTTTTCTTTTATCGGTATTTTTTTTCATGATTGTTTTGTTTTTTCCGTATTCTTAATTAAATCATTATCAGATTCGTTGCTGTTTGCGGTTATTCTGATCACAGGACGAAAAGGTAACATAGCCTTTTCTTTAGCATTACATTGAAAAATATATCCTATTATTCTTACTTATATGTATTTATTGTTTATTTCTCTTTTTCTATCTTGCCTATCCTATTTTCCGGTTTGTCAGGTAATGGCCGGGAATCCGTTATTTTGTTTCCTTCTGTTTGATTTTTTTCCTGTGCACAAAATATAATATAGAAAGAGAGGCGGATATAATAGCGACAGGTACTTTATAGGATCCGAAGGAAAATGTCGGATTGTTTTTGCTAACCGGAACGAACCAATTACTTGTTTTTAATTTTTCCATAAACAAGATATCTTCTTTCATATATCTTTCTTCGGTCGGGGTAAGAAGAGAGATATTCTCATCTTCCTTTTGTACGGGATTGAAAGGCTGTGACTTTTCTTCCTCTATTTGCATCCGGATTAGCTTTTCCAAGAATTTCCTATTGGAAAGAATGTCTTTCTCATTCCATCCCGGAGAAAGCGGAGGAGGAGATAAAAGGGGCAAAGTCACCAGTATGAGTATTATTGCTAGTGCAAATACATTTCTCATGGCGTTTTTAGTTAATTAGCAGGAGAATAAAATATAACTTGCCCCTACATTCGGAATTCACTGAACAATCCTAACCGGAAATTTTCGTTGCTGCTTCAAAGAACCGGCGAAAGTAATTTCGCAGATATATATTCCCGGAAACAAGATTATTTCCTGGGAGAATTGGGAAGCCGGCATGATCTGTTTTTGAAATAATTTATCCCCGTGTATGGTATAGATTGTTACATCTTCCATCGGAAAAGACGCTTGTACGGTAAGGTTGTTATTTGCATAGGATACCCGGAAAGGAAAGGATGCCATATTTTCCTGTTCCTCTATAGAAGATGGCATTCCGGCAATATGCAATTCAAAGCGTTCTTCAAATCCGGGGTCATGGACGAAAGAATATTCTCCTTTTGTAAGCAGATTGGTTTCCTTTTTTAGTTTTCGGTCATACAAGACAAGGTGCCTGGCAGAAAGTTGTTCCGTATTTATTGCTTTCAGTGTTACCTGAAGTTCCGGCTCACACTTGATGCCGACCGGCAATGTAATATCACTTCCATATACATACTGAATTTCGTTTTTTGTTTTTCCGTCTGTATCCAATACATACATTTGGGGTACCAGCAGGTTTTCTTCATGATAAATAAACATCTTTTTTGAACTTTCCCCCTGTTCCTTGTTCAGGGCAAAAGTGACCATCGATTTTTCCCCTTCACTTTCTGCCAGAAGAAACAACACATCTTTCCGGTAAGGGCTTGTGGTATTTTTTAATTGCAGATCACTGCCCGGCGGACGGGTTACCGACACATTATCGGCCTGAAAAGATAAATTGATAGTAGCACCTGCCCCTGTTGCCGGAGTAATAAAAAATGCTTGTAAAGGTGCAATATATTTATCAATTAAAGGGGTGGTGCCTACATTTACATCATATGTTACAAACTGGTGGTTTACGTATAATTTATATATCTCTCTTATATTGCTGTTATTCCCGGCATAAAGGACATCAAAATCCAGGCTGGAGAGGAACGGATTGCCAACCATTGATTCCTCTGAGCCGCTTACCTGCATCTGAAACGGATTAACAGGTATATTATTCGCATTCTCAAATATAAACCGGTATCCGTCATCTCCCCGATAAAGAATATCCGGATCTCGTGTGTCAGAGAAAGGGAAACCGTCTTCTTTGTGGTAAAAATATTTAAAGCTGCTGAATTTATTGGTAGCATCATATTCATGAATCCTATGCAAAGCACTGACTGCTGTATTTTCGAAATAGGGAAATTCGAATATTCCCTGCAAGCCGTTAAGATTCTTATGATCGCCCTTGCCTAATACATTGGCTTCATAAGGTTCTACCAACACACTGATGGCATAGTTATAGGCTCCTCCTATCTCGTACCCTGCCGTTGTATTATTAAGTATCCAGCTTCCCTGTAGCTCTCCGGAGTCACCGGTTGTACCGGACGATGACTCAAATCCCATCTGGTAGGTAAAAGGATAGCCTCCCAGAGAAAAATCACCGGAAGCAATCTTCTTTAAGGGTGCGGCAAGGGCATACCACCGGTTGCGTAGCATAGGGATCGCAGAATACGCGTCTCCGTCTGTCTGATAACTGCTTCCGTTATAATATCCGAAATTATATCGAATAAACGCTTTATTATAGGTAAGCCGGTGTGGCTTGGCTACCTCTCCACCGAAGTGGAAGGTAATTTCATCACAGACAGGATCCTCTTTTATTTCTCCGGCTTGCAGAATGGTGGTTTCAAGATCGGGATAACTTCCTGCTGTACCTGGTATATATACTTTATGGCATGCTTCCGGTACAGACATGGAGGTATTGCCATCCGTTAATCTCCAGTTTCCGGGATTATTCCAGTTGCTGTCTCCTGCTAAACCTGTCCATATAAAGTCCTGGTCCGTAACTATCACGTTACATTCTGTTGTTAAATTTTTCCCCGAAGAATTTTTCACTACCATTCGTATCGTGTGTATGCCGGGAGATAACGCAGCAGTAGTCCAATTTAATGTATTCTGGGGGAGATTCTGTTGTATATTGTTTATATACCAGGTAATGTACGACTGACTGGTATTAACAGGAACTGTTACTTCTCCTTTTATTTGTAAACCCTTACAGGTATTCAGTCTTTTCCCTTCAAAGTCTTCGTAAGATATATTATTGATATACATCTGGCAATCCAGCCGTTTAAAAGTAGCAGATGTAAGATAGTGGTACGATTCGAAAAGGCCTCGTCCGTAACCCCACATAAGAAGTCCGGTAGGATTCCAGTAGCGGTAATATAGACTGGTATTATTATTCGTTGCTATTATCTGGTTCAGGTAGGAATATCCCGAACGGTGGTCGACCCAGCCTCCGGAGACATCTGTCCAGGAATTTGTTGCACTATTGTAGCTGCGGGTGAGGTGTTTGTATTCTGTTTTTACCACCAGTTGGGCATAATGTGTTGTGAGTGCAGTTTCTCCTATCGGTTGGAAAGGAGCGATGGATACCGTATCGGTTACCATCTGTTCCAGCGCCGGCACCCATGCAAGGGATGGATCTCCGCCTCCGTTGCTTTTTCCAATCATGTAGGTACACACTGCAATAGGCCTGTTAGCAGTAATATATGCTCCCCGGCTTGACGAAGTCGTTGTGATTTCCCTGTACATTCCTTTATTTAAATAAATAGTTTGCTTACTTCCCGTTTGATACTGTATCGTTACTTCCGTAGGACTTTCAGAAGTAATTATCCTGACTTTTTCTTCTGCCAGAATAGTAACCGGTACTTGAAATGCCTTTCCCCATTTATCTACTGAAACCAGTTGTTCAAAAAGGCAATCGGAGCCTCCTGCGACAATTCCCGCACTACTGTTTACGCTGAAGGCAGCTACCGGTTTTGAAGCCCATATATATCTGCCTGTCATATCTGCTTTGTTCACTCCCTTTATATAAAATACTTCTCCGGCATTCAGCGTGCCTACCAGCTTATTGTCCTGCCTTACCTGCGTGCCATTTTCATTTGCAATTACCAGAATCCCATCCCGGAAATTACTGGTACTCCTGAAATTTCCATGTGAAAAATGATGATATTCGGTACCATAGGTAGAAACCGGAAAAACAGCTGTTGCTTCAGTAGTAGCCTGTTTTTGATTAAGAGCATATACATAGATATCTTCCGTAGAAGTAATTTTTAATGTTTTAGTACTTTTACCTGAATTATCGACGCTATGGTAAATATGAGAATCGGTTGTGACAGTTCTTACTTCACCTGCATTCATATTATATGTTTGTCCTGTTATACCGGGAGTCGTGTAAGTAAATGTCACCTGACATGCTTTAATAGCAATAAGCCGGATTTGTAAACTTTCATTGGAAACGACATACGAAGCATTTGGACCGAAGGTTACCCAGAAGTCTTTTCCTGCCGAGGTTTTTTGCGCTTGTAGAGTGAGACAGGAACATAATAGAATGCAGAACAGGTAAAGCGAATATATTGTATGTTTTTTCATATCCTATATTTTTTAAGATAATAAAGCCTGTTACTTTTTATAAATAGGCAAACAAAACGGGTTGGTCTTGTTTATTTCCCTAGGCTTTTCCAATAAAGAAGTAAGTAATGAAGATAAGTCTATAATTAATTATATAAAATGTGTCTATATAGTAGTAAACAGAACCTGATTGAGATAGGGATAAGACAGAAAACCACATCTTTTTTTCATAGAAAAAAAGTCGTGTTAGTATGTATCCGGATTTCTATTAAAGATTAGCAGAAAAAAGTAAATCCAAATACAAGCGGCAGAAAAAATATCTTACCGGATAGTTTTATTTTCAGGCAGGAACCAAGAAAAACTTTTCTATATTTCCTGCCTGAGACATTATCCATCAAATAGAGGATCAGGATGCGGGGAACAGTAATTTTTTAATAGGTTATCATCTTTAAATTGATATCCTGTTTTAAAAATTCATCTATCTTTTAATAAAGTAAAAATATTTCCGGTTTTTTCCTGTCTTTATGAAACAAATGTATGAGATTCTTGTGAGAACCTGAAGATTAAAAGTGGAATTCCGAACTTTGTAAATCCTTGTTTTTTTAATCTTACAGTTCACATTTCACGAAATCGGTAAAAAGCTTTTTGATAGATTTTTAATACTTTACTTTTTTTGGCCTTTTTTATAGATTGACCGAATAAAAGACATAATAAGCTTTATGAATGATCTTAAACCGGCGTATTTCAATCTTTTCTTTTATATTTTATGTATTTTCCTTGGGTCCAACTTTTTTTATTTACAGGAGGTTTTTTCTGTATCCCATCTTTCTTTTTAAAACCAAAGTGCGAGGATAAATAGTAAGATAATCAGAAAAAAGATGAGATTTTCGGATAATAAGTTGTTTTTCTTTACCGTAAGCGTACTAAAAGTTGCTGGAAAGCATGGAAGATCTTCTTAAAGTAGTAAGTTTTTTCAAATCCGATTTTTAATCTTATAGCAAATTTACAATCTGCCACACATTAATAATCCGGGATAAATGTTACCCCGGATTACATCGCCTTAAAAATTTATTATGAAAACCATAGGTGCCTCCCGGCAGGTATTTATTAATATTTAAAGAATGATAGAAAATCTATTGTGGAAAAAAAGGCATTTCTTACAGTTCCGGAAACCTGCTCCTTTCTTTTTCTCATATTTGTATTCTGAATCGGTAATAATTTTTTCTATCGCTTTTCCATTTGTTCTCAGATGTAATTGGTATTTTACATATCCTTCAATTTGTATGCTTGATTTTGATGCCGAAAGATAAGTCTTATTTTATTTTGAATCTATTTATTCTAAGTGAAAGCATATACTTATTTTTAATATAATCAGTAAATGAGAACCGGTTTATTGAAAAACATGGTTTTTCGGTTTTTCTCCGGAAAACATGACAACTATATATCCTTGTAAAATTTTTCTAGTGCCTGGAATTGGTGCATTTATAATAAATAGCCGGAAAAATTCCTGTTTTTACTTATTATTACATAGAAATGCATTATGAAGATATAAATGGCATTCAATAAGATAAAAATAAAAAATGCCTTCTTTATTTTGGAAAAATCCACTGTTTTGCATTTTTAATGCTTAGAGAAAATTTACTACCTTTGAAATCATTGTTTTGTGAAAATTATGGAATATAAGGACATATTAGCCAAACTGATTCCGGCTATTGAAGAAAGTTTACCGAAAAATAGTAATTACATATCCAGGCTTGCCAACATATTAGGATTAACTAACCGGACTGTAAGTCGTAAATTACGAGGAGAAACCCAGTTTAATATAGAGGAGTTGATGACGCTTTCCCGGGAGTTGGGAATTTCTTTGGATGGTATTGCGGCAGTAAAAGGTAATGGCAGACACCTGATGTATCTGTCTGCTTATGACTGGTCCGGAGAAACAGATTATCAGGCAGCTATTGACGAAGCGCTTGCCCCTTATAAAATTGCTGCGGAGTCATCCTATTCCAGGTATCTGGTAGCGACCAGTACCTATCCGGATACTATATTCGATGAATTTCCTCTTATTGCAAAATTTGATTACCTCAAATGGCTATACTTTAATAAAGGGTATGATCAATCTCTTCCTTTATCGGAATATGCTATAAACAGAGAGTTTCATAAAACTTACCATGATGTCGTACTTAAATTTAAACAATCTATTTATATATTGAGTAATCATGCGATGATAAATCTGGCAGAAGAAGTGCTTTATTTTTACCAACTGAAATTGTTGGCGAAGGAGGAAGTGCTCCAGTTGAAAGATTCCTTTTTTAATTTACTGGGTTTTTTAGAAGATATATGTACCAAAGGACATCTGCCTGGGAACAGGAAAGAAATGACTTTTTATTATTCGGAAATGAACTTACCCAACGACCTTATTATTATTGACAGTGATAACGTGAAAATGGTCCGGATGATGGCGTTCTTTCACAATACATTGATGGCTAAAGACCCGGAAAGTATTGAAATAATCCGGCAATGGTACAATATGTATCTTCGTATGGCGAATATAATTAGCATCAGTGGAGAACTAAACCGGATAAAATTTTTCCGGAAACAACATGCTGACCTGGAAATGAAGTTGGGAAGTATTTAATCTGCAATTCCGGGAAGAAAATAGGGAAGGACTGCATGATTGGGTTTTTGCAAAAAAGGTAATAAAGAATGCAAGAGGAAAATTATATCTCTTCCGTTCCTTTTATAAGTTAGGAAAATAAATTTTCTCTTTATATTCCATATCCTACACATCTTATTCTTTTGTCCGGAAATTAGGAAAGACTACCGGAATATATTTATTAATCCGGTGACAGCTAATCGCCGGAGCGATTAGCTATACATTTATTTTCTCGTGTTTATTTATGATATATCCGGGCTTGATATTATAAATCTCCGGATAGTTTTTCCCCTTAAGTAAGCTATTAAAAATCCGGCTACACTTATAAATTATTTAAAACGAATAGCACACCGCCTATCATCCTTACTATCCTTTTTTCTCCCGGCTTTTCTATTGTTATACCATAGAGATAGCCCTTTAGAGGCACTCCGAATAAACATTTTATTCAAAAAATTGTTTTTATAGAAGCATCTGTCCGGGATATTTCCCTAAAATAGAAAGAGAAAATAAAATCCGGACGGTAAAGAAATAAATTAATCAAAGTAAAAAGACAATGAATATGAAAAAACTTATTGTATCGGCTATGGTGGGCATAGCTCTTCTTTTTTCAGCCGCACCGATGATGGCTGAAGATCCGATAAAAGAGATGCGGAACGAACAGAGAGATGAACAGGAAAAAATGCGGGATGCAGCAGAACAAAGAGCACGTGAAGTGGCAAAACAAAAACATGAAGAAACCGAAAGGCAGCGTCAGGAAGTAAATAAACGCCGTGAAGAAATGAATAGAGAATCACAGCAAAAAATTAAAGACGAAAAAGAAGAAACCGAAAGGATGCACAAAGAAATAAGAAAAGAAAAACGTCTGTAAGTTTCAGTAGAATATTTTGATAAGGGTGCCCGAATACAAATGGACACCCTTCTTTTTTAGTCTCTATCCATAATTTGCAGCTTTTTACGGATGAATGGATAAATCTTTTCTTCTCTTCTTTCCTTTTAGAATACCACGCTCAATTTTCAGATAAAAAACTTTTAGTGTGTGAAAACCATAGTATTTTCAATAAATAATAACAGCCAGACGGAAGAGATGAACCAATCTTTCTGAGAGATTGTTTTTATAACACACTTTTACCCGATTCTTTTTATCCGGTGTAAAAATATCCGGAAACGGTTATTTTCTTCTGTCATTAGTTACATAAATCCGGAAATAGGATATCTTATATGTCGGGTATATTAAAATGTATAAATAAACTATAAAAAGCAGTAAGAATGAAAAAAATAATAGTGGGTGCCCTTATCGGAGGTGCAGCCTATTGGTTAACAAAGAAAGTAAAACGAAAAAATAAAAAGGGAAAGAAAATCCTGTTTGTGGTAACAAGCCATGGGAAACTGGGCCATACCAACGAACATACAGGATATTTACTTTCCGAAGTTTCTCATCCGTGGAAAGTGCTGACAAGTGCCGGTTATGAAATAGACTTTGTCAGCCCACATGGAGGAACACCTCCAGTAGACGGTTTTGAGCTGATAGAACCGGTAAACCGGAAATTCTGGAACAATCAGAAATATCAGAAAAAGATTCTTACCAGCCTGAGGCCGGAAGATATAAATCCGGATGACTACAAGGCTATTTTCTATGCCGGGGGGCACGGTGCCATGTGGGATTTTCCCGACAATACGGAATTATCAGCTATTGCAACCCGCATTTATGAAGCAGGCGGTATTGTGGCTGCTGTCTGTCATGGTCCGGCTGGCCTCCTGAATATTAAACTTAGTGATGGAACACATTTGATAGAAGGAAAAAAGGCAACCGGCTTCTCAAATGAAGAGGAAGAACTGATGAAACGGGAGCATATTGTTCCTTTCCTGCTGGAAGAGTTTATGAAAAAGCGGAAAGCTTTATTTGAAAAACAATCTCCGGGACTACCGCATGTAGTGGTAGATGGAAGGCTTATTACCGGACAAAATCCGACTTCTGCGAAAGGTGTTGGAAAGAAGATACTGGAAGCCTTGAAAAAAGAGTAATATGTATTTTTCCTCTGCTTCCAAAATGCTTCCATGCTTCTGCTAAGCAACTGGCTTTTTTGTATATTCAGAACTTTTAATGTGGGAGAAAGAATAAAAAGAGAAGACGTCTGAAACATTCTTTCAGATGTCTTCTCTTTTTAATGCTGTCTCCGGAAAGTAAATTACTAATTAAGCCATGATCATTTTAAATACTATTTTTCCAAAAGAAGTTATCCTCTCACACAACTTTTCTTACTTAAAAGATCGGTTATTTTTTCTTCCTTCCTTTCTATGGATAATCATATGACAGGTAAATATTTATTTTCACGATTGATGTATAACCGGATATAAATTTTACCTATATCGTTTTACTTTTTACTTTTAACTTCTATATTTATTCAACACGATTCCCCTCCATATCTATATAGAAAGTTTCACCGTTTAGCTTTACTTTTGCTTTGCTGTCTTTAGTAAAATAGCGGGCGTCTTCATAGATAAGTGGGATAACAACTTTTCCTGTCTGGTCTATAAATCCATATTTACCTTCTACACATACGGCAGCCAATCCGGTTTTAGTAAATGAGTACGCAGGATTGTATATACAGGGAATGACTTCTTTCCCTGCTTTATCTACATACCCCCACCAGTCATTTAACCGAACTAATGCCAGCCCTACGGAAAAAATATGTGCATAGTCGTATTTAAACGGTACCACCTCTTCGCCTGTTCCTGCGTCAATAAATCCCCACTTGCCGTTATGTTCCGTCGGCACTAATTTTCGTGATTCGGAGGCTGAAATAGCAGGGGTTTTCTTTTTAGTTTGTTGTTTTGCCATTTTTTATTACTCGTATTTTTTACTTTCCTCTATTAGTTCATCACTGCATTGTTTTGGAGCCAATGGCGAAAAAAGCTCTATTAAATTGTTTTCTGGGTCACGCAGATGTACTGTACGCATTCCCCAATCAGCCATATTGGTAGGTTCATTTATAAACATCACACCTTTTGCCTTCAAGACAGCGTAAGTCTTGTCAACATCATCCACACTGAATGACACGAGTGATTTCTCCCGGAATCCCATCGGCAATTCTTTATCTGCATTGCCTACAACCGGAGCCATCCAGTCAGATACAAAAAGGGCAAACCCTTCTATACCGTCTGCTACTTTGAAACTGGCGTATCCACTATTCTCGTCTCCCCAGGCAGGTTCCAAACCGAGTTGTTCCGTATAAAACTTAAAACATTTGGTGAAATCTTTAACTAATAATCTTACATTACTGAATTTCATCCTTCTATAATTTATGATGGTTGTTCTTTTTATGTAAACTTCGTCTTTCTTCTTTTCCGTTTAGACAAAGCCGTTTGGATATATATTCTTTCTCCAGCCACTTTGCAGAAGACGGCACATCTTCGTCTGTTAGAGGTTGTAATACAATGTTATCACAAGAAGTGATTTGTTATTTATTAAAATTCATTTTATAACAGATACCGCCTATTTGCTTATAGGATCGATATCAATAAACCTCACTCTTATATTTTAAATAGGACAATTGAATATTTTTATCTAATTAGTAACTAGATATAGAATATGGTTACAAACATAGCAAGAATAAATAATGCCAAAATATTTTCTTAATACATTCAATCAGATACCACCAAAACAAAATATTTTAATTCTTTGCTTCCATGTATACTTATTCCATTGCATATTTTGAGGTATATTACATATTACACCATTATGGACATAATCATAGAGTTCTTGATCAAAGTCTTTAAGGCCGTTTAGAATTTGTTTCACATTCTTTTTTTCATTTAAAGGATCTAAAGTACTTTGGGTTTGGAAGGATGTATGAGCAATTTCACCTCTATTTTTACCAAAATCGTTTAAGGTGGATTTTAAAAGCGGATCCACTTCAAAACCTATTGGACGAAAAATATTCATAAGGTTATTTTCCTTAATTCCATTATTGGATTTTATTGTTTTCTTCAAATCTTTATACGCCAAATTAGCCATTGAATATGGCGTATCTTTTGTTTTACAATTATAAGTTAAGTGAAAAATTATTGTATTAAGAACTGCTTTATTTGCACTCCAACTTTCAAAAGCTAGATCAATAATTTCACTGGTATAATCCTCAATGTAAGCTTCAATCTCAGCATGGCATAATAAACAGTATGCTCTTATGAAATCTTGTTCTTTTGAAGTATATGAGCCTAAAGGATTACTTGGGGGCAAAAGATTAGTTTCCAATTCTCGAATTCTGGTTTCAAGCATTTGGTATTTTGTAGACATAATCATTACATTAATCTTATACCTTCCGCAGTTCTTTGCGGAACCTTAAAATTCATTCCCAGGATGCTTTTTAATCCATTTCCCCATTCTGAATATCTAACAATTGTTGGTTCGATATTTTTAGTAGAAGTTTCCAAACTTCTTAGAAAATCAACATTAGTTGTACATAATCTTTTAAATAATTCAACTATTGACTCTTTATTATTTAAAGCTTTATCTCTAATCTCCGCTTCTGAAAAATAGAAAGACATGATATCAAAAACGGGACGATTGAATATCCGTGTATAGTTACCTTCGGAAAATTTTGTAAAGGCATTGTCTCCAAATATTTCAAATATGGCTTCAATAGCTGATTCCAATTGCAGACCTTGTTCAATTATTGTAGAGTTATCTTTATCAAATTGTGTATTTAGCAATTCGCAAGTCTTATCCAAAAAATCCTTAAGATTTCCAGTATAACTTTCTATATAATTTTTAAATGCGTAATATCTAACTACTACCTCAACATCTTTCATTCTATAATCAGGCTTTGATATCCTTAATGCTCTTTTTATCCCATAACTATCAGCCGAGAATTGATCTGCATAAGTTATAAAAGAACCTGGGTTCAAAGCTTGTCTAAGTTCTTGGGGAGAAAGTGGTAAACTTCCTGTATTTAGACGTAGAAAAACTGTATAAAGAAAATCCTGATTAGGCCAATTCCGTATTATTACTGTTCTAATAGTTTGGTTTTCAAACGCGGATACATAGTTTGAAAAATCAAATTGACTTAATAAATCAGTATATGTCTTACCATTCAGGTCATTTAATATTTTTAGTCCTTTAATTTTTAATGGTTCAAATAAATCATCTTGGTCATTAACACAAAATTGACGAATACTTAACAAACGTTGTTTGCCATCTATAACAAGATAAGAACCTCTTTTATCTTTTCTTTCTGCTAAAATTATTTGAGGAATTGGAAGCCCTAAAGTTGCAGATTCAATAAATTTACTTTTTCGATCTATACCCCAAGCATCCCTTCTCTGGAAATTAGGCGATAATTCAATATTGCCTTTTTTTAATTGAGAAATTATCGTTTCAATTGTCCAGTCAGTGCTCCATAATACAGCATCTGAAAAGTCATTCTTATCATTATTTTCCAGATCCTCCTCGTTTTCCTGACCTATTTTCTCTTCTTCACTATAACTTTGTCTCATTATTTATTTTTTAATTAATCAGATTTTTCATAAAATCACACAAATATATAGATTTATAATTTAATTAACTTTAAAAATGAAATATTTAGATTATCTTTTTAGAATATTTTTCTCTTGATACTTAAACATAGATTATGACGAGTTACCTGTCATCTAGAGTACAGCTAGAAAATAGTATTCCGAATCAATAAATTAACAGATAAACCTAATGTAAACTAAGCTCAGGTTACTTTTTTTTACATATTTAAATGGTAACTATTAATTGACGAGTAAATATGTTTTTCTTTTCTATGGCTTTAAAGAACCTAACCTACTATCTTTGTTTAGTGGTGACTTTCGCTCCCATTCTTCGGTAAAAGATAACTGTATTTGATGATTTCGGGTAACTGGTCAAGATTCTTACTAATTCATTTTTAGCTAGTTCAATCATAAAATCAGAAGGAAACCGTTTAATATTCCGTTTAACGGCTTGCTTTAATGCTTCGTTTTTAACTCCATATAGTTCTGCCAAATCGAAATCGAGTATAATATTCATTCCCCGAATCTGATATATCCTGTTTTGTATAATTTGTAGCTTTATGATTAACTTAGGTTTAATGGAGAGTAGTTTTTAACTTTGTTAATATCATCCATAATTGAATGATCTAATACTCTGGTATAATGCTGTATCATTTGGGTAGAAGTATGTCCCAGAATTTTAGAGACGTTTTCTAAGGATACTTTATTCGCTGATGTAACGGTAGTAGCGAATGTATGTCGTGCAGTGTGCGTGGTCAGATTTTTCTTTATTCCACAGAAGTCGGCCATCTCTTTGAGATAATTATTCATCTTTTGATTGCTGGTTACAGGCAGTAAAACACCTTTAAGCGTGCATGCAGGATGATTTCTGCACTTCTCTAAAATCTGTAATGGAATATCGAGTAACGGGATATTGCATATACAGTTAGCCCTATTGCGTATTTTATGCATCTCTTTACGTATCCACCTGTTACTGTTATTGTCTTTGAAGATATGTTCTTCTTTCAATTTGGATACATTCACGAAGGCAAGTCCAGTGAAACCACAAAAAAGGAATACGTCTTTTACCAAATTCAGGCGTTCAGGTTCAAACTCTTTTTTAGTCAGGATTTCTAGTTCTTCCTTTTCGAGAAATTCCTGGTTACATTTTCTTCTTTGATTTTAATCCTAGCAAAGGGGTCTTTAGTCATCCATTCGTTCGCTAACGCAAGGTTGGTTACTTTCTTTAGGCACTTGATATAGCGGATAATGGTATTCTGTCTACAGGCTTTTTCTGTTTTCATGTAAAACTCAAACTCACGGATAAGTTCTCCGTTTACTTCTGTTAGCAGGATATCTTCTTTGTCATATTTGAGTTTAATAACTTCTCTGAGATATTTACAACAGTTATCGTATCTTCTGACGGTAATATCTGTATAGTCAATGTCAATAAGCTTTCTGCACTTTTCGTTATGCTCTTTGAAGATTTCGAATAGTTTCATGCCTTCCTCTTCTTTGCCGAACAATTTAGTTAGTAAAAGCTTTGATGTAACCGAAACATTGTTTAAGGTGAGTTCCTTGTGGATAGTGAGCAGTTTCAAGTTAAGGGAACGAATGTACTCGTTCAGTCCTAAGGAGTTTCTGTCTTTCCCTCTGGAACATTCTTTTGCCTGATTCCAAAGATTTACAGGTACGCTTCTTTTGATTCTGGTTTCATCGCATACCCCGTTTACTGTTATGCGCAGATAAACAGGTGCTTCGCCGTTTTTCAGTAGTCTTTTCTTTGCGATAAAGAAAAGGATGCTAAAGTTTTCATTCTTCATTTTTTTAATCGGTTTTAATGGTTGTAAAATTACTTCTTACCGACTAATGAAGTGCTATGCAAAATATTGATAAACAGTGTAAAATACTCTTGTTTGTTGTACTTTTTCGGCCCGAAAAAAGTACAACGATAAACACACTAAGATAGGTTGTATTTTGCACTTTTTTGCTTTGCCGACACAAAAGAAAAACGGTGAAACTCATTGAATTTCACCGTTTTATCTTATTTTGCTTTTGTTAAAAGTGGTGCCACCAGGAATCGAACCGGGGACACAAGGATTTTCAGTCCTTTGCTCTACCAACTGAGCTATGGCACCTTGCTGCTTTGCGGTTGCAAAGATACAAAGGTATTTTATTTCTGCAAGGATTTCGTGGATTTTTTTTCTTTTATTTTTCAGAGAAAGCAGAAAGAAACTTCTTTCTGCCTATAAATCATTCTTTTCCGGATAATCAATCGTATAATGCAATCCGCGGCTTTCTTTTCGTTGCATCGCCTGGGTGATGATCAGGTATCCACCATTGATGATATTCCGCAATTCACAGATCTGCACCGATACCGTAGAGCGCTGAAAAAGATTCTCTGTCTCCCTATAGAGGATTTCCAACCGGTCAAGAGCTCTTTTCAGACGTAAATTAGAACGTACTATCCCTACATACGAACTCATAATCTGTCCGACCTCTTTTTCGCTTTGAGTAATGAGGATCATTTCCTCCGGAGAGCGGGTGCCATCGTCATTCCATGGTGGAATCCCTTCATTGAAAGATAAACCTTCAATTTGCAGAATCGAATGCCTGGCGGCGGCATCCGCATATACTACTGCTTCAATCAGCGAATTGGAAGCAAGCCGGTTCGCACCATGCAGCCCTGTTCTCGCGCACTCTCCGACAGCATATAACCGCTTAATAGAAGAACAGGCATTGTGGTCAATCGTAATGCCTCCGCATAAATAGTGGGCCGCAGGAGCAACAGGAATATAGTCAATAGTAATGTCAATTCCGTATTCCAGGCACTTTTTATAGATATTAGGAAAATGATGTTTCGTTTCTTCCGGATCTTTATGGGTTACATCCAGATAAACAAAGTCATCTCCCCGGTTTTTCATTTCCGTATCGATTGCACGGGCGACGATATCCCGGGGAGCAAGGTCCTGCCGGTCATCGTATTTTTTCATAAAGGCAATGCCTTTTTTATTCCTTAAAATTCCTCCGTAGCCCCGCATAGCTTCCGTAATAAGGAAGGAAGGACGATCGCCGGGGTGGTAAAGAGCTGTCGGATGAAACTGGATAAACTCCATATCAGACACGGCTCCTTTAGCCCGGTATACCATTGCTATTCCATCTCCCGTAGCAATCGTAGGATTCGTTGTCGTCTGATACACATTGCCGATTCCTCCGGTAGCCATCATGGTTACTTTAGAAAGGAAAGTATGAATATGATTGGTCCGGCTGTTCAGGATATACGCCCCGTAACATTCGATGTTATCATTTTGCCGGGTTACTTTTACTCCTAAATGATGCTGGGTAAGAATTTCAATGGAAAAGTGATGTTCAAAGACCGTAATGTTAGGATGATTTTTAATTGCCTGAATAAGGCTCAGTTGTATTTCTGCCCCTGTATTGTCTTTATGGTGAAGAATCCGGTGTTCCGAATGGCCCCCTTCACGGTGAAGATCAAAATTCCCTTCTTCATCTTTATCGAAATCAACTCCCCAGTGAATAAGTTCTTTGATTTGACGGGGTGCTTCCTTTACTACTTTCTCTACCGCCTCTACTTCACATAATCCGTCTCCGGCGATCAAGGTGTCTTCAATATGCTTCTGGAAATTATCCGTCAGATGATCTGTCACAGAAGCAATACCTCCTTGTGCAAAAAAAGTATTGGCATCTTCCAGGGTCGTTTTGCAGACAATAGCCACTTTTCCTTTTCGTGCTACTTTTAAGGCATAACTCATTCCGGCAATCCCGGAGCCGATAACCAAAAAATCAAACCTTTTTACCATTTTGAAAATAATATATTTTTCAGTTAGAGATTCTTCTTTGTATTTTCAGAGATCTATTTTTATTAAAATAAATAACTGAGTTTGCTTTTTCAGAGAATAACATACAAAGTAATATATAGCTAATAATCCGTTAAAGAGAATGTTCACTCAAAATTACCTGTATTACTGATAGAAAAGCAATAGGTTCAATCATTTCTATCAAAACGGACAGAACCCTGAATGCCATAGAAAATAATTGGTTTCTTATGAAATAATAAATTTCTTTGTCTATTCCGATAATTCTTGTCAAGAATCATCATCTGCTCTGTCTGTTTCCAGATAAAAAGTGAATTAAATAACAATTTCAGTACCTGTCCCTTTATTTATCTCCGAGGCTTTTGTAATAATCACCTTTTTTACTCCGGCTTCAATTGCCTGAAATGCATTTTCCAGTTTCGGAATCATGCCTCCCTGAATCACCTTTTCGGCTACATACTTATCAAAAGCTGTTTTATTGAGAGAAGGAATGACGCTGTCGTCATTATTTTCATCTAAAAGTACCCCCCTTTTTTCAAAACAGAAAACCAATGTCACATCAAAATACGAAGCCAGGGCTTTCGCTGTTTCTCCGGCAATTGTATCCGCATTTGTATTCAGTAAATTCCCTTTCTTATCATGGGTAAGAGGAGCCAGGACGGGAACAATGTCTTTTTTTATGAATTCGGATAATAATTCTGCATTTACCTTTTTTACATCTCCTACGAATCCATAATCTATTTCTTTGACCGGACGTTTTTCGGAAAGGATTAGATTCATATCCGCACCGGATAGTCCTAAGGCGTTTACATTCAGCGCCTGTAATCCGGCAACAATATTTTTATTTACCAGTCCTCCATACACCATGGTGACCACTTCCAGAGTTTCTTTATCCGTGATCCGGCGTCCGTTTACCATCTTGCTTTCAATTCCCAGTCGGGATGCGATGGCTGTGGCAGAACGACCTCCCCCATGAACAAGTACCTTATGGCCCGGGATAGAAGCAAAATCCGCCAGTAAGGCCTGAAGGGAATCTGCTTCTTCTACGATTTTGCCTCCGACTTTAATTAATGTCAGTTTTTCCATTCGAACAATTAAATGATGATTGAAAATAAGGAAATTTATGCATCCTTTTTATATGCTTATGCCGATACCTCTACGGACAATCCGGCTTCTACGAATTTGTTGGCAATCCGGTCAAGTTCTTCTTTCGGAACTTTCTTCAATCCTTTTACCGGTGTTTCTCTGTCGATGCTATAGATCATTACGGATTGCGGCTGTATTTCTTTCAGGGCAGCGATCAGTCCTTGTATTTCTTCCGGAGTTGTATTGTCTATCTTTTGCCCTTCGTATTCCCCTTTCAGAAACATCGTCTGGATAATCAATTTCCCCTGAAAACGTTTCAGATCCCGGATAAGAGAAGAAATATCAAATGATTTTTGCTGTGGACGATCGACAAGGGTTACAAAATTTTTATCCGTACTATCCAGTTTCAGGATATTGTAGTCTACTTTGCATAGCGCTTCAAAAACCTCCTGTTTCCGAATCATCGTGGAATTTGATAATACGCTGACTTTTGTATCAGGGAAAAACCGGTCACGTAAAACCAGGGTATCATCGATAATACTTGCAAACTCCGGGTGTAAAGTAGGCTCTCCGTTCCCGGCAAAAGTAATGACATCCGGTTTTTCTCCCCGTTCTTTCATTTTCAATAATTTTTCTTCCAATGCGTTTTTTACCTCTTCCCCGGAAGGTAACTTACCCGCATTTCTACCTTGCGCATTAAGGCCGCATTCACAATAAATACAGTCAAAAGAACAAATTTTTCCATCCGTAGGGAGCAGGTTGATTCCTAAAGACACCCCCAGGCGACGGCTTTTAACGGGTCCGAATACTATTTCATTGAATAAAATGGTCGCCATGCTTTATTTTTAATCTACAAAAGTAATGTTTTCATGGCAAAATCGGTTATTCCGAAAGGTAAAATTTATTTTCCCTTATCTTCTCACAGAAAAAGATCAGGGAGGTATCCTTCGTTGGAAAGTGAATCCGGATAAACCCTATTATTTTATCCTGAATTCAAATTTATACAGAAAATGAGAGACGATCTTTACATAGGATTTCAGGGAATTTCTTTATACCGATATTGTTGTAAAACAAATAAATATAAATATCCAATAACCATCGACGTTACTATTTCAGGCATAAAACTCCGGTTTTTCCGATAATTTCCTTATTTTTGCAAAAGACAAGAACAGGATATCTCTCTATTCTGATGTTTCAATCTTATAATCAGGTGAATGACTAAAGTATCACGAAGTTGGCTGTTTTATGGATTGTTACTGATCATTTTTATTATTCTGAGTTATTTGCTGGTAAAAAGCGGAAGTGCCTTCGATGTACAACCGGTTATTTCTGAAACTACGGAATCGGTAGAGGCAACGAACTCAGGAGAAAGTGATTGGATGCTTTTTTTGCGTGCCGTTAAACACAATGTCGGAGAACCTTTCGCCATCTTATTGCTCCAGTTGATTGCCATTCTTATCACGGTGCGTATTTTTGGTCTGATATGTGTACGTATCGGACAACCTACCGTGATCGGGGAAATTATTGCAGGAATTGTTCTCGGACCTTCCTTACTAGGCTATTTTTACCCGGAACTTTTTGAATTTTTGTTTCCTGTGGAATCCATGAGTAACCTTGAGATTCTTAGCCAACTCGGATTGATCCTGTTTATGTTTATTATCGGCATGGAACTGGAGCTGGATGAACTCAAGAAAAAACTCAATGAGACCTTTGTAATCAGCCATGCCAGTATTATTTTCCCGTTCTTTTTCGGAATGGTTCTTTCTTATTTCGTTTATCAGGAATATGCTGCCGGAATGACTTCTTTCCTTTCCTTTTCCCTTTTTATCGGTATATCCATGAGTATTACGGCTTTCCCTGTGCTGGCCCGTATTGTTCAGGAAAAAGGATTGACCAAGACGCATCTGGGAATTGTCGCTATTGCATCCGCTGCAAATAATGATGTATCGGCCTGGTGTCTGCTTGCTGTTGTGATTGCGATTGCCCAAACCGGTACATTCATAAGTGCGTTATATACAATTGGCTTTTCCATTGCCTATATCCTGTTTATGTTTCTGGTGGTAAAACCTTTTCTGAAAAGACTTGCTACTATTTACCAGAATAAAGAAGTAATAAACAAAGGCATTGTTGCTTTTATCTTTCTGGTATTGATTCTTTCTTCCTGTGCTACCCAGGTAATTGGAATTCATGCTTTATTCGGAGCTTTCCTTGCAGGTGTAATTATGCCATCAAATCTTAGTTTCAGAAAAATTCTGACAGAAAAGATTGAAGATTTGGCACTTGTATTGCTCCTTCCGCTGTTTTTTGTGTATACCGGACTGAGAACAGAAATAGGATTGCTTAATACTCCCGAATTATGGGTCCTTTGTGCTATTTTCATTACAGTAGGGGTAATCGGAAAGTTTCTCGGTACGGCTATTCCTGCCCGGATTGTAGGCGAATCCTGGAGAGATAGCCTTTCATTGGGAGCCTTGATGAATGCGCGGGGATTGATGGAACTGATTGTATTAAACATCGGATATGAAATGGGGATTCTTCCTCCGACAATATTCGTCATCCTGGTACTTATGGCATTGATTACTACCTTTATGACAACTTCTGCATTGGAGCTGATCAACCGTTTACTTCCTGCAAAAGAACAATCACCCGATAGTTATCAGCACTTACGCAAGAAATTCAAGATATTGTTATCCTTTGGCCGACCTGAGAGCGGAAGAAAATTGTTAACTGTAACAAATGCAATTTTCGGTAATCAGGATGAAGATATTATGGTTACAGCTCTCCATATGACCGTAGGAACAGATGTAAATCCCATTCATGCCGATTATTATTCGGAAGAAGGTTTTGAACCGATTCTGGAGGAATCCCGGAAAATCAGTATGCCGATTAAGACGGAATACCGGGTAACAGATGATGTCGGACGGGAAGTTGTGGAAGTCGTAAATGAGGGAGATTATAACTTTCTGATGGTAGGGGCCGGCTTATCTTCTGCAAAAGAAAAAGTGTTTAAGGACCGGAATCCGAATGCTTCTAAAAGTTGGGCCGGTAAATTGATGGATAAGATCAATAAACAGGGAATGCGCTTTTATCCCGGTACCTTGTTAAAAGATAAAACAAAATTATTTATAGAACAAACAGACACTGCTGTAGGTGTATTTATTGACAGGGACTTTTCTGGGATTTCCAACATGTTGATTGTCCTGTATCATCCAAAAGACACATATTTGTTTGAATATGCGGAATCCATCCTGAATAATAACCCTCATTCGAATACAACTATTCTGGATGTGAACGGATTGATAACCAAAAGTCCTTCTGTGACAAAAGCAATCCGGTATTTCTCTGACCAGTTCGAATCCCGGGTAACTATTTTACATAAAAAGAGCCTTTCTTCTGACTTATTATCCCGGCAGGATTTTATGCTTATCGGATATGATTCCTGGAATATTGTCTCGGAAGAAGACAAACTGGCTCTGCAAAGCATGCCGTCTGCTCTGATCGTGCATGAAAAAATTGAAGCTGAAAAAGAATAAAGTTATTAAAAATATAAGATTGATTTTATCGGGGGAGAAGAATTACTTTCTCCCCTTAAAAATAATAGGCAAATAAATTGAAATGAAGTCGGATATTGAGATTGCAAGAGAAGCAAAACTGGAAAAAATTAATGATATTGCCAGCGATATTGGTATTTCCGGAGAAGAGGTATGGAATTACGGAAAATATATGGCTAAAATTCCCTGGGAATTAATTGATGAGGAAAAAGTAAAAAAAAGTAATCTGATTCTTGTTACTGCAATTACCCCGACAAAAGCAGAAATAGGCAAAACCACGGTTTCTATCGGCTTGGCTCTCGGATTGAAAAAAATAGGAAAAAAGAGCATTGTTGCATTAAGGGAACCTTCTCTGGGCCCATGTTTCGGGATGAAAGGAGGAGCAGCCGGAGGTGGGTATGCTCAAGTACTACCGATGGAAAATATAAATCTGCATTTTACAGGTGATTTTCATGCGATTACTTCAGCTCATAATATGATATCCGCTTTGCTTGATAATTACATTCATCAGAATAGGGGAACCGGTAAAGAGTTGAAGGAAATTGTCTGGAAAAGAGTATTGGATATTAATGACCGTGCGCTTAGAAAAATCGTAACCGGTTTAGGTGCAGGCAATGGAACTCCTGCCGAATCGGGTTTTGATATTACCCCGGCTTCCGAAATTATGGCAATTTTATGTTTGGCAACCAGCCAGGAAGACTTAAGAAGGAGAATTGAAAAAATTGTTTTAGGATATGAGTATGACGGGAATCCCTTTACTGTAAAAGACCTGGGAGTTGCAGGAGCAATTGTCGTCTTATTGAAAGATGCCATTAATCCGAATCTGGTGCAGACAACAGAGAATACTCCGGCTTTTATTCACGGAGGACCGTTTGCTAATATTGCACATGGGTGTAATTCTATTCTGGCAACAAAAATAGCCATGTCGCATGCGGATTATGTCGTAACGGAAGCTGGCTTCGGAGCTGATCTGGGTGCTGAAAAATTCTTTAATATTAAATGTAGAAAAGCAAATCTGAATCCTAAACTAATCGTTATTGTGGCTACCGCACAAGCATTGAAAATGCATGGAGGGGTAGCTTTACCGGATATTAACAAGCCGGACGTGGAAGGCATTAAACGGGGATTAGCAAATCTCGGGAAACATCTGGAGAACCTGAAAAGCTTTTCTCAGTCAGTGGTTGTTGCATTTAATAAATATGCATCGGATACCGACGAAGAAATAGCCTGTGTAAGAGAATACTGCCGGAATAATGAGGTTGCTTTCGCCCTGAATACCGCTTACAGTGATGGAGGAGCCGGAGCGGTGGAACTCGCAGAAACGGTAGTGAAAGCCATAAAAAACAATCCTTCTTCCATGGTATCATTTACGTACAGGGATGAGGATAACGTGCGCACAAAAATAGAAAAAGTAGCTAAAAACATTTACGGTGCCAGATCTGTTTTCTATACGAAAAAAGCGTTGAAGGGATTAAAAAAAATAACTGATCTTGGTATTGAACATTATCCGGTTTGCATTGCAAAGACACAATATTCATTTTCAGCAGATCCTTCCGCGTATGGAGTAGCAAAAGATTTTGACCTGGAAATAAAAGAACTTATTATCAATAATGGAGCGGAATTTATTGTCGGCATTGCCGGAGAGATTCTTAGAATGCCGGGTTTACCTAAAAATCCACAGGTATTAAAGATGGATATTGTAAATGGACAGCTAGAGGGATTATCTTAATCGAAGCAGATGTATGAAAAGGTTTTTACCTGAAATGGGTCTTGTGCTGTTACTCCTGGGAGTAACTATTCTTTGCCTACAGGGATTTCATGTCATTCCTGTTTTTGGTAACCTTTGGCTTGTAATAGGATTGATATTCATTATTGTAGGCTTTCTGTTTTATATCCTGATGAACAAACATACAAAAAAGTAAAAAATAACCGGTAAAATGTAAGAAATCAATCCTTTTCTTTTTTACTTTTTATCTTTCACCTTTTACTTTTTATAGATACCTTTGCCAAATCAAAAAGTAAATAATATGCTTTCTTACATCACATGGACAGTAGATCCTGCCATTTTTACCATTTTCGGAAGAGAAGTGCGCTGGTACGGACTATTTTTTGCAATCGGTTTTTTGGTCGGATATAAGATTGTGGAGAGAATGTTCAGAAAAGAGAACATTCCGCAGCAATGGCTTGATAAATTATTTATTTATATAATTGTAGGAACAGTAATCGGTGCCCGCTTAGGACATTGTATTTTCTATAATTTTGATTATTACATGTCTCATCCGCTGGAAATCCTCAAAGTATGGGAAGGAGGTCTATCGAGCCATGGAGGAGCGATCGGAATTATCATTGCTGTCTGGTTATATTCACGGAAAGTAACCCACCTGAGCATGCTCTGGACGTTTGACCGGTTGGTAGTACCGGTAGCATTGGTAGGAGCCATGATTCGTACCGGAAACCTGATGAATCATGAAATATATGGTCATCCTACCGATTTACCCTGGGCATTTCGGTTTATAACTAATATACGTTATTACCAGATGGGTGCGGAACCTGTTTTTTCGCTTCCTTCTCATCCCACACAGATTTATGAAGCCTTGTGCTATCTGATTATCTTTGCTGTGATTATGTATATGTATTGGAAAACCAATGCAAAAGACAGGCAGGGGCTTATTTTCGGCGTTTTCCTAAGCGCTGTCTTTATAGCCCGTTTCTTTATCGAATTCATCAAAGAAAATCAGGAAGCATTCGAGGAAGGAATGGCCTTGAATATGGGACAAATTCTCAGCATTCCTTTTGCACTTGCCGGTCTCTACCTTATTTACCGCGCCATGAAACAAACTCCGGCACAAATAGATGCCTATAAACGAGATCAGGAAAATAAGAAAAAAATTAAAAAATAAAAAATAATGTGCCAATGAGGTAATATGACAATGTGCCAATGAGGTTGCTTATAAGTTGTAAAGATAAAATGGGCTGCTTTAATAATTTATATTTATAATTAATAACAACCCCTATTATCTTAATTATCCTTGTCCTCTTCATTGGCACATTGGCATATTACCTCATTGGCACATTCAAATAAAGTTAGTGAGTATGTTTAAACCGGTAGTTGTAAGTGAAGATATTTTTTATGTAGGAGTAAATGATCGTACAAAACATTTGTTTGAGGCGTTATGGCCGATTCCATTGGGAGTTTCTTATAATTCTTACCTTATTATTGATGAAAAAGTTGCATTGATAGATACGGTAGATGTATGTTATTCCGATACTTTTCTGAAGAAAGTAGAAACATTACTCAATGGACGGAGCATTGATTATCTGGTCATTAATCATATGGAGCCGGACCATTCCGGATCTATTCGACTGTTGAAGCAGTTTTATCCTTCTATTCAGATTATAGGGAACAAGAAAACCGCAGATATGCTTGCCGGCTTTTATCAGATCGACGAAAATATTCAGGAAGTAAAAGATAAGGAAGAAATATCCTTGGGAAAACATACCCTTCGTTTTTACATGACTCCCATGGTACATTGGCCGGAAACCATGATGACCTATGATCTTTATACGGAAACATTGTTTTCCGGAGACGGTTTCGGGACCTATGGCAGCCTGAATGGTGGTGTAATAGACAAAGCCATTAACGTGGATTTATACTGGGATGAAATGATCCGATACTATGCGACTATCGTTGGCAAATACGGATCTCCTGTACAAAAAGCGCTGGAAAAGCTTGCCCCCGTACCAGTCAGAACAATTTGTTCTACCCATGGACCTGTATGGCAGGAAAAAATATCAGAGGTAATCTCTGTGTATGACAAACTGAGCCGCTATGAAGGAGAGGAAGGAGTTGTCATTGCCTATGGCAGTATGTATGGCAATACCGAACAGATGGCGGAAATTATTGCAACCGAATTATCAGAACAGGGAGTGCACAATATAATAATGTATAATGTGAGCAAAACCCATGTCTCTTATATTTTAAGAGATATATTTAAATATAAAGGATTAATCATCGGAAGTCCTACCTATAGCAATGAACTCTTTCCTCTGGTACAATCTTTAATTGATAAAATTGATACCCGGGATATTAAAAACAGGTTATTCGGGCACTTTGGCTCTTTTATTTGGGCGGGAGCTGCAGTGAAAAGATTAACTGCTTTTGTGGAAAACCGCGGATGGGAAGTTGTCGGAGATCCGGTGGAACAGAAATGTTCTCTCACTGCCCAAAAATACGAAGAATGTGTTCAGTTGGCAAAAGCAATGGCAAGAAAGCTGAAAGAAAAATAAGTGTTGAAGTAAGATTTTAATGAAAGATATTTATATACTCGGAATCGAATCTTCCTGCGATGATACATCAGCTTCCGTCATAAAGAACGGAATCCTGTTGTCTAATATTATTTCCAATCAGGAAGTTCATCAGAAGTACGGAGGCGTAGTCCCCGAGCTGGCTTCCCGTGTGCACCAGCAGAATATTATTCCGGTGGTCCATGAAGCATTGAACAAAGCTGGTATTAGCAAAGATCAATTAAGTGCAATTGCTTTTACCAGAGGTCCGGGCCTCTTAGGCTCTCTGCTGGTTGGCACTTCCTTTGCGAAAGGTCTTTCCCTTTCATTACAGATTCCGATGATTGATGTGAATCACTTACAGGCACACGTGCTCGCTCACTTTATTAAACAGGATAAAAAGGAGGATCATTTTCCGCAATTTCCTTTTCTATGTTTGCTGGTATCGGGAGGTAATTCTCAAATTATTCTTGTAAAAGCGCCGGATTCGATGGAAATAATCGGACAAACAATTGACGATGCTGCCGGAGAAGCTTTTGATAAATGTGCTAAAGTAATGGGATTGCCTTATCCCGGAGGACCTCTCATTGATAAACTGGCAAAAGAAGGGAATCCGAATGCCTTTAAACTTAGCAAACCGCAGGTGGAAGGTTACAATTACAGTTTTAGCGGATTAAAAACCTCTTTCTTATATTTATTAAGAGATAAAATAAAAGAAAATCCTGATTTTATAGAGGAAAATAAAAATGATCTTTGTGCTTCTTTGCAGGCAACTGTTGTTAATATTCTCATGGATAAACTTTATAAAGCTGCAAAAGACTTACACATCAAGCAAATTGCCGTAGCAGGTGGAGTGTCTGCTAATTCCGCATTGCGTTCGGCTTTTCAGGGATATGGAGAAAAGTACGGATTGGATGTATTTATTCCTCCCTTTGCTTTCACTACCGATAATGCCGCAATGGTCGCTATGGCGGGATATTTTAAATATCTTACCAATGATTTTTGCCCGATCGATGCGGTTCCCTATGCCCGGGTAAGTATGTAGAAGCAAAGGATAAGACTAAGGGAACTTTTTTATTACAAGACAGTTTTTTCATCCTGTGTCCAACCCTTCCCCTTTTGACGAAGTCAAAAAGTACTTCCCTTCACAGAAGGGAAGAATCTCTGGTATTTAATCATTTGCATACACCCAAAGATAAAAAGCCCACCCACTCTCCCCTCGAAGAAGATACTATGTAAATAATCAAATTTGTTTT
>JAJQEC010000032.1 GCA_021201815.1 Candidatus Azobacteroides sp.
CATGCAAACGTACGAGGGGAGTACCTTTGACGAAGTCAAAGGGGTGGGGTTTGGTAATACCCATTTCCTTATTTCATCCGCAAAAAAGACAGGGTTTCGTTGAAAGGGCCGGAAACCGGAAAGAAAATTTATTTTTACAAACCCAATGTTTTCTTGCGTTTTTCCACAAAATCAATAATATAATCCACTGTCTGATCAACTCCTAATACGGAAGAATTTATACAGAGGTGGTAGGAGCCGGCAGTCCCCCAGGTTTTATTGGTGTAATAATTATAATAATTTGCCCGTTTTTTATCTGTCTTTTCCAGTAAATCAGGAATTTTATCTTCGTCGAGTTCCTGTCTTTCATTTACCCGTTTGATGCGGTCCTGCCAGTCCGCCGTAATAAAGACATTCGTAGAAAAAGGATGATCCCGGAGAATATAATCCGCACATCTGCCGACAAATACACAGGAGTGTTCTTCCGCCAGCTTACGGATTACATCGCTTTGGATTTTGAAAAGAGTTTCATTACTGAGATAATTATAAAGGAAATGATCGGCACTAATCCCGGTACGCAACCCAAGCAAACCGCCAAAAAGGCCATAATTTGTTTTCTCATCGGCTTCTTCAAAGAATTCTTTGCGTAATCCGCTTTCTTTTGAAGCCAGGTTAATCAATTCTTTATCATAAAAGGACAGTCCTAACTTTTTAGCCAGCTTCTCCCCTACTAATCGTCCGCCACTACCAAACTGCCGGCCGATATTAATAATAAGGTTGGTTTTCATGGAAATATGTTTTTAGTTGGTCCGAATATTTTTATTAGTAAATGTACAAAAAATATCAATCTTCCACAATCAGTTCGGGCTTCTCACTTTTGAATTTACGGAATTGATTAAAAAGTAAAACAAAAGCCAGGATACAGGCAATTGAATCCGCAACCGGCATACTGTACCATATTCCATCTACCCCGTATTTTTTCGGCAATAACAACAAACAGGGAAGTAAGAATAATAACTGACGGCTTAAGGAAAGGAAAATAGCTTTCGCCGGCATCCCGATGCTCTGGAAGAAATTGGAAGTAACCATCTGGAATCCGACAATCGGATAAAGCAGGAAGACAATCCGCAATCCGAAAGAAGTAATATCGACCAGTTCGTCATCCGTTGTAAAGATAGAAGCTACCGTATGAGGGAACAGTTGTATAATAGCAAAACCCAACGTCATGATCACAGTAGCCCAAAGAATTGTTTTCTTCAGCACTTCCGTTACCCGTGTATATTGTTTAGCTCCGAAGTTGTAACCGGCGATTGGCTGCATGCCCTGTGTCAAACCCATTACAATCATTACAAACAGGAAAGCAATCCGGTTTACGATTCCGTAAGCTCCTACGGCAAGGTCTCCTCCGTATTTTATTAAACCCTGATTAATAACAATGACAATCAGGCAGGAGGCAGCATTCAGAAAGAAAGGAGCAGAACCAATGGAAAGGATATTGGTAACAATGTTCTTTTTTAATCTGAAAATACCTTTTTGTATATGAATAAAATAATCTTTGTTGCTGAAAAATTTAAATTGCCATGCCAACACAATGACTTGGGAAATAATCGTGGCAATTGCGCTTCCTTTTATTCCCCATCCGAGTACGAAAATAAAAAACGGGTTAAGGATAATATTGATTATTACGGTACCAATAGTAGCATACATGGATTTTTCGGGATTGCCGGCTGATCTTAATAAAGTATTCAATCCCATATATAAATGGGTGAATACGTTACCTAATAAGATGACAAACATATAGTCATGCGCATAAGGCAATGTATCTTCACTGGCTCCGAAAAAATAAAGGATCGGATCCAGAAAAAAGAGGGTGGCGATAGAAAATAAAATTCCGATAATAATATTAAGCAACAATACATTTCCCAGAATAAGATTTGCCGTACCATAGTCTTTCTGCCCCAACCGGATAGATAGTAGTGTAGCCCCTCCGGCACCTACCAGAGAACCGAAAGCGGCAGCCAGATTCATTAACGGGAAAGTAATGGCTAACCCGGAAATGGCAAGCGGGCCTACTCCATGCCCGATAAAAACACTGTCTGTTATATTATAAAGAGAAGAAGCAGTCATGGCAATAATCGCCGGGAGCGCATATTTTTTTAATAATGTACTGATGGGTGCATTTCCTAATTCGACGGGTTTCGTACTTTCTTTCATTTATTTTTTCTCTTTTCCGGGCGCAAAGTTCCCAAAAATAAATTGAACTTTTTCATTTCCTCTGTTAAAAATTCGTTATTCCCCTTAAAATAAAAACAGATAGGAATCAGGATAGTTCAGGCTATAAACCGCCATTAAAAGGAAAACCAAGAGAGAACCGGAAGGAAAAAGTCGTATAGAGTAATTATTATTTTATTTAGTGTCTCAAATAGATTACCGCAAAGGCACAAAGAATGCAATTAAAATAAGAGGATCTTATATAAAAATTAAATCCTTCGCGCCTTTGCAGCACTATAATTTCTTAAAAGAGAAAGGTGAATTCTGCCATGGCACTTATACCCTGCTCAGGATAAGAATACCAGTAGTCGTATTTTTTGTTAAGGATATTGCTTAACTGAACACACAGAGAAAGGCTGCGGTTAAGGACGTAAGTCGCCCCCATGTGGAGGTTCTGTATGTCGTCCATTTTAGTGGCCCCGAAATACATTTCGTCGAACGAATACCTTCCATTCAGCCAGTCAAATCCGATATTGGCTTTTAATTGTGGAATAATGGTTGCTTCCAGTAATACTTTCATTTCCACATCCGGCAAGTTTATTGGCTTTGTAATAGTTTCGGAATAATAGGGATGAGTAAATTCGGTGGTCCAAAAGTTTTTAGCGACTTCCACGGACACTCCGATATAGTCCTGATGATTAAAGGCAATTTTTCCACCGACCTGTATTAAATGGGATTTATCATAATATCCGGCTTCGAACGCATTAAAAAAATAATTATCAGCAGCTCCGGTTCTGTAATAATAATGATCGTCCTTTGTTATTTTATAACGTCCATAGACATTAAAAAACCATTTATCCAGTGCCGATGTACGCATTCCCAGCCGGGCATCTACCGGAGTACGGGAATCCATCAGGCGTGTATCGGGATTCAGATAGCGGTTTTCCCGCATGACAGCCGCCTGGGAAAGGATATTTTTTCCTCCGGACGCCATGGCATATATCCAGGTACCTTCATAGACATCAAATTCAGCAAGCAGGTCCGGAGAGATGACAATCTTGTTATCTCCTTTTGTACTTATATCGGTGCGGATACCAATCCGGGCTCTCCATTTCTGATCTTCATCTTCCATCCTGAAGTAAGGAGTAATGCCGAAATTGCTGTAATCACCCGGTAACTCCAAATAACCGGCTCCATTATAAAACAAGTTATGCATGTCCGCTGATAAACCTAACCGGAAATTACTTTCCCATTGGTTACTGATATCGAAACGGGTAAATATATCGCTCTCCTTAAGTCCGTCATTTTCCATTCCGGCAGTATATTTTTTGGAGGAATACCGGTAATCCAGTTCCGCTTCATACTGTAAACTTCCATCGTGGGTAGATTTTATTCCGGCGCGGGGATTAACCAGCTGGAATACCTGCATCTTATCGGGTATAGGAAGATCAAATCCGTATCCGTAATAATTAAATCCGGTATATCCATAGTTAAGATCCGCATACAGGTCCAGGCTTTCAAAACGATGTTTATAAAAAGCATGGAAAAGGTTGTCATTCAGTTTTGCTTTTTCTTTGGTATCCCCCTGAACATATTTTACGTTTCCATGAGTAGAAAAGTGATTAAGGGAAATCCGAAAAAAGTCTTCTTCCGTGTTTAGTATTTCATACCCGGCAGCTCCCCGCAAATTAAATGTATATCCTCCTTCTAATGTAAGATATCCTTTTTTACCGTATCGCATTTCTTCCGTACCGAAATGTTCCGCTTTCAGTGTAGCTACTTCCCTGTCCGGCGTTATGGTTACTGCCCAGGAAGAATAATCAATATCTGCCTTTACCGGCTTCGGGTCTTCTACTTCCGGAAGAATATTTACTTTGTTCGCATCGCGGATAGTTGGATTGTATTCTGCTTCCAGAAACATTTCCCGTTGCAATAACGAATCTTTCTGAGTGGTTTCCGCAGTTTTACCATACACTGCCTGAACAAGCAGGAAAGAAAATAAAAGGGAAAAAACTTGTTTTATATTGAATGTATTCATATTGATTCCTGTATCGAAAAATTGTTGTGCTTTGCTTCTACCGGTTTATCTGATTTTTTTCATTCTCTCTTCAATCAATGTGCCGATATTATCATTCGTACCATTGTAATTATTCTGCAAACTCTGCAAATACTGTTTTGCCTGCTGGGAATCCCCTTTTGCGATATATACATCCGCCAGCAGGATAAACCCGCGGGCCAGCCAGTAACTATGAGGTGTGCCTTTCCGGATAAAGTTTAACATCTGCTCTTCTGCTTTGTCATACTGGCTGGTATCATAATAATACTGCCCTACTAAATAAGCAGCTTCCGCTCCATATACATTCCTGGTATCTTCGGCAAGAAGTACCCAGTCATCCGCAGCTTTTGAATTATTTTTCAATCGTGCATTTGCTTTCGCACGGTTATATAAGGCTTCATTTTTCAGTTCCGGAGATAACTTTTTATCCTGTAACAGTTCATCTGCAGCATTCAGGATTTCCTGTGAACTGTCCAGGAAGGCTGCAGATCGCAACATTCCGATTTTGGCAGCCTGCCGGTTTTCTGCCGACTCGGCTTTTTTATTCAGCCTTTTGAAATAATCCAGCGCTTTGCCATAGTCTTTCTGTGTAAAAGCAATTTCAGCAATACGTGCCAATGCATCTTCGGTAAATTTATTATCAGGAGCATTGGCCACTACTTCAAACTGCCGGGAAGCTTCTGCATAATTTTTTTCTGCAAAATAAGAAGAAGCCAAGTAATAATTAGCCGGAATATAAAACGCTCCTGTCGGGAAACTCTTCAGGTAATTCTGCAACGCCATGCGTGCATTGGCATTATCTCCCCGCATATAAAGTTTTTCAGCAGCCAGGTAAGTCAGCGAATCCTGTTCGGACACTTCTATCCGAACGCCTCCTCCGATGGTATTTACATAATTGACATACCCCTGTACATCATTCTTATCAAGATACACTGTTTTGAGGTCCTGAATCGCAATCCGTGCTTCTTCACTTGCCGGATAGTCCGTAACGACTTTCTTATAAGCCGCAATGGCATTGTCCAGATCACCACTGTCAAAATATAACATTCCTTTTTGCAAACCGGCTTTCCGGCTCCATGAGCTTTCCGGGAAACGACTTTCCAATTGTCCGAAGGTCTGCAGCGCATTGCTGTTTTGCCCTAACAAAACATAGGCCCGGGCTTTTTCAAAATAAGCGTCCGGAAGGTAAGAAGAACGGGGATACTGATCAATCAGTTTATTCAATGAATTGATCTTTCCCTGGTAATCTTTCTGCAGGCCGGAGACAAATGCCCTCTGGAATAAGGCATAATCACTTCCTCCACCGACACTTGCCGCTTTTGCATAACTTGCTTCTGCCTGAGCCAGATTCCGAGAATAAAAATAACAATCTCCGATCCGGTTATATGCATCCGGATAAGAGGGATTGGAAGCATTGTTTTCCGCAGAAACATATTTATTGAAATTGGCCAGTGCAGAAGAATAATTCTTTTGCTTGAAATATGCATATCCTAGATTGTATAACGCGGATGAATAAGTTGCTTTATCTGTTCCTGCACGATTAGTAAGATAAGTCTCATAGTCGGAAACTGCCTGTTGGTATCGGTCGAGACGGTAATACGATTCTCCTCTCCAGAAATAATTCAACGCACGGGTGTTAGCATTGTAATTTCCGACCTGCAGAGATTCATCAAAATAACGGATAGCCGTACGGAAATCATTATTTGCAAAATACTGGGTGCCTACCTGAAAGAGAATATTCTGTTTTGCTTCCAGAATTTTATTGCCAGGATGTTTAATCTTTGCAATAGAAGTTAAGGCTGCTTCATAATCACGGGTTGTAAGGAAAGTTTCCACCAGACAGTCATTTACCTGGTCGGTATATTCCGAATCAGGGAATATATTTAAAAACCGTTCGAAAATCAATACGGATTCACCGAATGCCGAGTAGCCGGTTTCATGGGTCAGCAATCCACAGTTAAACATCGCCACTTCCTGAATTTCCCTGTCAAAAGACATATTGGATGCCGATTCAAAAGCAAGCCGGGCATTTCTTTTGTCATTGAGCTGCAGGTAGCTTTGCCCTAATAAAAGATATGTATTCTGCGAAATCAAATCCTCTCCGGTCTGTACCCGGGTCAGGTTACGGACAGCATTTTCATATTCATACTGCCGGAAATAAACTGCTCCCAACATATAATAACTGCTTCGCACCGGATCGGGTGCATTCAGCACATACTGGCTCAGATAAGGGGTTGCCTGATAATAATCTCCTTTATGGTAATAGCTTTCACCGACTACCCGCTGGGTTTCCAGACGGTTGTAAGGAGAAAGATCCGCTCTTTTCAGAAGTCGTTCTCCTGAAAAGATGACATCGTCATATTGGCCATTGATGAATTCGATCTGGGTAATATAGAATCCGGAAGCTGTTCTGAATTCACTGCTGTTCTGCAATGACTGGAAATCGTTGAGGGCTGTTCCGTAATCTCCCCACATATAATGAATGTATCCTTTATAATAAGTAGCAGGTTCCCGGTACTTTTT
Organism: Candidatus Azobacteroides sp.; assembly: GCA_021201815.1. Lineage (GTDB taxonomy): Bacteria > Bacteroidota > Bacteroidia > Bacteroidales > WRGA01 > WRGA01. The sequence continues at coordinate 6,770 of JAJQEC010000032.1, forward strand.
ACTGTCACCTGACAATACGGTAAAGAACGGAAGCGCCTGTTTTTCGTTTCCGGTCTGTAAAGAACAATAGCCAAACCGGAAACTATAATCCTCCTGTTCCGAGGGGGAAAGCAGGAACATATCGGATTCGCCGAACCATATCATGGCTTCCTGGTAATCATTTTCCAGAAAAAATAAGGATGCCAGCATAAAATGAAGGCGATTGGCGTATTCCGACTGTGGATACTCCTGCAAAAAATTCCGAATTACTGCTTTCGCATCGGGATCATTTTTAGCAAAAGCGGACGCAGCAATATAATAATCTGCCTGCCGGAGCATCTCCCGGTTTGTAGTAGACCGCCTGTAGGCTTCCATTCGTTCTATACAGGCAATGTAATTTTCGTCGGCATACATTTTTTTGCCTTCTTCAAAAAGACGACCGGGATAATCCGAAATGGATACTTTTTGTGCTGAAAGAAAAGAAAAAGAACAAATCAGCAACCCAAGGGTAAATATTTTTTTTCTCATAGAAAATGGAAAAGTGAAAGGGATAGAATAAAAGGTAAAATTATGTTGCCGGTTTTATCTCTTATCTATGGCCTTTCATTTAATTTTATTTTTTAAATTCCGTATGAACGGTACCTTTATTCTAACGCTGTTTTCATAAAATAATTATACAGATACAAAGATACGCCATCCGGTGTATCTTTTATTGCATGTGCTGCAATCTTTTGCAAAAGTAAAAAACGGGTTAAAGAAAAAATTTCATTTAACCCATTTTTATCATAATTTTATTATTATTATGTATTGTTCAATAAATAACCATTCCAAAGAATCTGTTATTTATTCTGTAGTAAATACTCATGCATTGCTGCTGCAGCCTTACGTCCGTCTCCCATAGCCAGAATAACCGTAGCGCCACCACGGACAATATCCCCTCCGGCAAAGATATCGGGAATTGTGGATTGCATTTTATCCTGGTCCACGACAATGGTTCCCCAGCGGGTAACCTCCAGACCGGGTATAGAATCGGGAATCAGCGGATTCGGAGAGACACCGACACTTACAATTACTTCGTCCACATCGATCAGTTCTGTCTCACCGGGAAGTTCCACAGGGCTTCTTCTACCGGAAGCATCCGGTTCACCAAGTGTCATTTTCTGCAATAACATCTGCTTTACACGTCCTTTTTCATCTCCGTAATATTCAATCGGATTATGAAGTGTAAAAAATTCAATGCCTTCTTCTTTCGCATGTTTCACTTCTTCCACACGGGCCGGCATTTCTTCTTCCGAACGACGATAGATGATCATGGCTCTTTTTGCCCCTAACCGGCGGGCAGTACGTACAGCATCCATGGCTGTATTTCCTCCACCGATCACTGCCACATTCTCTTCTGTAAGTACAGGGGTATCCGATTCCGGATTTGCTGCATCCATCAGGTTGACACGGGTCAGGTATTCATTGCAGGACATTACACCGTTCAGGTTCTCACCCGGAATATTCATAAACCGGGGTAATCCGGCTCCGCTACTGACAAAAAGACCTTTGTAACCCGTTTCATGCAAATCTTCATATGTAAGCGTTTTCCCGATAATACAATCGTTGATAAACTCAACTCCCATCTTGCGTAATGTTTCAATCTCCACATCCACAATCTTATTAGGCAATCGAAACTCCGGAATTCCGTATTTCAACACTCCACCGATTTCATGCAATGCTTCAAATACCGTCACACTGTATCCGAGCTTTGCCATATCCAGTGCAAAGGATAATCCGGCAGGACCCGAACCGGCGACCGCTACTTTAATGCCGTTCGGCATGGCTGATTCCGGAACAGAAACCTGTCCTGTCTCACGTTCATAATCTGCGGCAAAACGTTCCAGGTAACCGATAGCTACCGGTTCCTTTTTCATTTTTTGAATATAGATGCACTGCGCCTCACATTGTTTTTCCTGTGGACAAACCCGCCCGCATACCGCCGGCAGGGCACTTGTCTCTTTCAGCGTTTTGGCAGCTTCCAGAAATTCCCCGCGCTCTATGTTTTTAATAAACTTAGGGATGTTGATATTTACCGGACATCCGGTTATACAGGTAGGATTTGCACAGTCAAGACAACGTTGCGATTCCGTCAATGCCTGCTCTACAGTCAATCCTAAATTTACTTCTTCGTTATTGGTGATACGGACTTCCGGAGCCAGTTCAGGCATTTTTACCCGTGGGATGTCGCTACGTTCTTTCGCTTTTTTGCTTTTCCGCAGTTCATCGCGCCATGGCTGGCTTCTTTCCGCTGCTAGATATTCCTGATAAGTCATTTTACTAATTCAAAGTAATGGGTTGTACAATTTTTTCTTAAAGACTTTCCTATTCCAGGTGTTTATAAGAATTCAGACGGATCATCATTTCATCGAAATCAACCTGATGTGCATCGAATTCCGGACCGTCGACACAAACGAACTTCGTCTTTCCTCCGACAGTAATCCGGCAGGCTCCGCACATTCCGGTTCCGTCCACCATGATGGTATTCAGGGATGCCACCGTAGGCACATTGTATTTCTTTGTAAGAATGGAAACAAATTTCATCATCACCGCCGGACCAATGGTCACACAGAGATCTACCTTTTCCCGGTTGATCACACTTTCTACCCCGTTTGTTACAAGTCCTTTATTGCCATAGGAACCATCATCTGTCATCACGATCACCTCGTCTGCAAATGCTTTCATTTCCTTTTCAAGGATTACCAGGTCTTTTGTACGGGCTGCCAGTACTACAATCACTTTATTGCCGGCTTTTTTCATTGCTTCCGCAATAGGCAACATCGGAGCAGTTCCTACTCCCCCGCAGGCACATACCACGGTACCGAAATTTTCGATATGGGTAGCTTTACCAAGCGGCCCTACCACATCGGTAATGTATTCCCCTTCGTTGAGAGCACAGATTTTCCGGGATGATTTTCCTACATTCTGGATTACTAAGGTAATTGTACCTTTTGTGGTATCGGAAGAAGCAATAGTAAGCGGTACCCGTTCCCCTTTTTCCCCTGCCCTTACAATTACAAAGTGGCCGGCTTTACGGGCTTTGGCAATCAAAGGAGCTTCCACTTCCAGCTTCACCACATTTTCAGAAAAGAGTTCTTTGCTAACAATCTTATTCATTGTTGAGTTTTACAAATAAATAAATGAATACCATTCCATCGTATTTTCAATGATATAAAAGACCGTGGTCTTTTTTCGAAAGGATAGAAACACAGCCTGTTTTTCTTACACTTTGTCAGAAATTTCTTTTATCCTGATAAAGATAATCTATTTTTCCGCCCTGAAAGAAACGTTCTGTTTATTTCCCAATGCAAAGGTAATGTTTATATAATAATAAACAATACCTTAGCCTTTTTGTAATAATAAAAAAACACCGGAAAAATGCTTTATATGCCTCTTTTTACTATTTTTGCCTGCACAAACAATTAAAACACCTAAAATCTCATAACTATGAAAAAATACTACTTTATTTTTCTGTTATTTCTTTCTGGTACAATCTGTCTTTTTGCACATGATTATCAAACAGTATATTCTCCATATCCGGCACTTTTCAGCATCGAAGGAAAAATCGTAACCAGCGAGATTGATTCAGTACATATGCAGGGCGCTGATTCGGTTTTTTATCCTGTGAAGGAAATGCGGGAAAACCCAGAAATCGGCTACTGCCTGCTGCCTTCCCCATCCTGGCTGGGAGAAAAAATAGTTATTCAGGACGGACTGAATGTTTTCCTTAACCTGGAAAACGAAGAAATACATATCAAGACAGATGCCGAGCTGAATGAAACCTGGACGGTATACCGGAAAGAAGACGATGTACGGATTGAAGGAAAAGTGATTGCACACGAGACAGAAGAATTCCTTGGAATCGAAGATCTGGTAAAGACCATTTCCTTTCAAATGTATGATAAAGATAATAATCTGGTAGAAATATATCTGCCCTCTGTTAAAATCAGTAGGAGCCATGGCTTTATAGCAGCCGTTAATTTTATCTGCTTCCCTTATGTACCGGAAAATCTGAATTACCTCTATTTTGAAGGATATAATTATCTTTCCACGCCGGAACTGGTAGGATTAACTTATCCGGAAGCAGGGATTCAGAATCTTACATGGAGAGAGGTATATGACTTTCAACCCGGAGATGAAATACATACAGTGAGCGAAGACTGGTTGATATATCCGAATAGTGGAATACAGGGAAGAGCTTATAAAGAAATCTATAAATATTTGGGAAGAACAGATCACGAGGATCATATTTATTACACTGTGGCACGAACTTCTCTTTTCCATAATTTAGATGATGACAAATTAATATATACGAAAGACACTATTGAAATTAAGCAGGAAGCTCATCCGGAAGTAAAGCTAGAGCTTTTACCTCAAAAGATATATCGTCCTGAGTTTGCAGATGAACGATCTATATTCAGTTATAGCGCAAGCATGGAATTAACTGACCCAATATCAAAGATCATGCCCTCTGAGGAGATGCAGGTAATTCAAAAATGGGATGAATGGAGGGATAACTGCTGGCAATATGTAGGTACTGACAACTTATATACATTTGATTTGCGGACTATATACTTAAAAGGATTGGGTGGCCCTTATTTTGATCATGCCAGACGGGAATACATAACTTTCTTTCGAGAGCTGGTTTATTATAAAAAAGGGGATAAAACATGGGGCACACCATTAGATATAGTAAATAGTATATATGATATTTCCGTCAATAATCAGCCTGTCATTTATCCCAATCCGGTAAAAGAAATCCTGTGGATAAAAGAAGAAGTACTCGATGCTGCTTCTGAAATAACTTTAACTGACCTGAGCGGGAAGATAATGGTAAGAAAAGCAGTTGGAATCAGCGAAAACGTTATAAATCTTAGTAATCTACCGGATGGAGTCTACCTGTATAAACTAATTGTAAACAACAGGAACAGTTACACTGGTAAAATAATAAAAACAGAGGCTTCCGGTTTTTAAGCCGATGGCCCTTTATTTCCAACTTATTATTTAATCTTTACTTTTTATGAGAAAATCAGTACTTACTTTTGTTACACTAATAGGTTACTACACGTTTTTAGCAGCTTATGACTACCAAGCCATATATTCCGACCATCCGGCACTTTTCAGCATCGAAGGAAAAATCGTAACCAGCGAGATTGATTCAGTACATATGCAGGGCGCTGATTCGGTTTTTTATCCTGTGAAGGAAATGCGGGAAAACCCAGAAATCGGTTACTGCCTGCTGCCTTTCCCATCCTGGCTGGGAGAAAAAATAGTTATTCAGGACGGACTGAATATTTTCCTTAACCTGGAAAACGAAGAAATACATATCAAAACAGATGCCGAGCTGAATGAAACCTGGACGGTATACCGGAAAGAAGACGATATACGGATTGAAGGAAAAGTGATTACACATGAAACAGAAGAATTCCTTGGAATCGAAGATCTGATAAAGACCATTTCCTTTCAGATGTATGATAAAGATGATAATCCGGTAGAAATATATCTGCCCTCTGTTAAGATCAGCAGGAGCCATGGCTTTATAGCAGCCGTTAATTTTATCTGCTTCCCTTATGTACCGGAAAATCTGAATTACCTCTATTTTGAAGGATATAACTATCTTTCCACGCCGGAACTGGTAGGATTAACTTATCCGGAAGCAGGAATTCAGAATCTTACATGGAGAGAGGTATATGATTTTCAACCCGGAGATGAAATACATGTAATGAGCGAAGACTGGTGGATACATCCGTTCAACGGCAAAAAAGATGGAATTGCCAGTAAAAGAATCATTAAGTACCTTACCCGAACAGACCATGAGGATTATACACTCTATACATGTGAAGAAACTTTTTCAATTCAAGAATTTTATTTTGAAAAGTCTACATATCGAAAAGATATTACAGAAATAAAAATTGAAGCAAATCCTGAATTTGATCTTTTGCCTCAAAAGATATATGAGTTAGAAACAACATATCCACGATCTATATTTAGCTATAGTTCAAGTATGGAAGTAAGTGAGCCGGTATCTAAAATACCGCCGGTTAGTTACATGTGTGGAATTACAGAATGGAGCGACAACTGCTGGGAATATATAAGCACTGATAGTCCTTACCTCGTCGACTTAGAGGAGATATACTTAAAAGGTTTCGGAGGGCCTTATTACGAATCTAAAGATCGTGATAGTAGTATAAGAGGCTTATTCAGCAGATTAGTTTATTATAAAAAAGGGGATAAAACATGGGGCACACCGCTTGAAATAGTGAATAGTCTGCAAAAAAACCAAGCGGATTATTCGTTAATGGTTTATCCTAATCCGGTAAAAGATATCTTATGGATAGAAGGTCTTCCCGCTAATAAGGCTTTTATCATAGAAATAAGAGATATAAGCGGAAGGATTATTCTTACAGAAGAGATAGAACAAATAAATAACTCGATCTCTTTTACCGATATGACAAAAGGCATTTATTTATACTCAATAAAAGAGCAAAACAGAATTATTTGCAGCGGTAAAATAATTAAACAGGAATAAAAATTATTTCCGCCTTTCTTATCTTAAGAAATAATAAAACAGAAAGAAGGTTGACATAACTACTTTATCTGATGGATACCGGTAAATTAAATACTTCATTAATTTACCGGTATTTTCTTTTATGCCTTATGCAGATTGAAAATATTCATGTAAATTTGCATCTTAATTTTTTGACACAATGGAAATAGCGAGTAAATATAATCCTGCAGAGGTAGAAGATAAATGGTATGCGTACTGGTTAAAAAACGGGTTCTTTCGTTCCATTCCGGATGAAAGGGAGCCTTATACGATCGTCATTCCTCCTCCGAATGTTACCGGCGTACTCCATATGGGGCACATGCTGAACAATACGATCCAGGATATCCTTATACGTCGTGCCCGGATGCTGGGGAAGAATGCCTGCTGGGTACCGGGAACCGACCATGCGTCTATTGCCACAGAGGCTAAAGTAGTAGCCAAACTCGCTTCCGAAGGTATTCAAAAGAAAGACCTCACCCGTGAACAGTTTCTGGAACACGCCTGGGAATGGACCCATAAGCATAGGGGAATTATTCTGGAACAGCTAAAGAAGCTGGGGGCTTCCTGTGATTGGGAAAGAACCTGTTTTACCATGGATGAAAAACGATCCGAAAGTGTCATAAAGGTATTTGTTGATCTTTTTAATAAAGGACTGATTTACCGTGGGGTTCGTATGGTAAACTGGGACCCGCAGGCAAAAACAGCGCTGTCGGATGAAGAGGTAATTTATAAAGAACAACAGGGAAAGTTATACTATCTGCGCTACAAAGTAGTGGGGGAAGATGACTATGCGGTTATAGCCACTACACGTCCGGAAACCATTCTCGGAGATACGGCGATGTGTATCAATCCGAACGATGAGAAGAATACCAGCCGTTTCCGGGGTAAAAAAGTAATTGTTCCGCTGATTAACCGGGAAATTCCTGTAATTGAGGATGAGTATGTCGATCCTGAGTTCGGTACGGGTTGTCTTAAGGTAACGCCGGCACACGATGTGAATGACTATATGCTCGGTGAAAAGTATCAATTGGAATCCATTGATATTTTCAATGAGGATGGAACCCTGAATCAACACGGACAACAATATAACGGCATGGACCGTTTTGCGGTACGGGACCAGATTGAAAAAGACCTGGAAGCTGCCGGCCTGCTGGAGAAAACAGAAGCCTATGTAAATAACGTAGGGTTTTCCGAGAGGACCGATATACCGATCGAACCAAAGCTTTCCATGCAATGGTTCCTGAAAATGGAAGATATATCCAAGCCGGCTTTACAGGCGGTTATGGAAGATTATATAAAGCTGGTACCTGCAAAATTTAAAAATATGTACAGGCACTGGATGGAAAATATAAAGGACTGGTGTATCAGCCGCCAGCTCTGGTGGGGACACCGGATCCCGGCATATTATCTTCCACAGGGCGGTTATGTGGTAGCAGAAACGGATGAACAGGCCCTGAAAGCAGCCCGGGAAAAGACAGGAAACAAGGATCTGCAACTATCCGACCTGCATCAGGACGAGGATTGCCTGGATACCTGGTTTTCGTCCTGGCTATGGCCCATATCGGTATTTGATGGAATCAATCAACCGGAGAATGAGGATATCCGTTATTATTATCCGACCAATGACTTGGTTACGGCTCCGGAGATAATCTTTTTCTGGGTGGCCCGGATGATTATTGCCGGATATGAATACCGCCATGATAAATGCTTCAGCAATGTATACCTGACAGGTATCGTACGGGATAAACTGGGGCGGAAAATGAGTAAGTCACTGGGTAATTTCCCGGATCCTATCGAGCTGATGAAAAAGTATGGCGCAGATGGGGTACGGATGGGAATGCTGCTTACTTCTGCTGCCGGGAATGATTTGCCTTTTGATGAATCCTTGTGCGAACAGGGACGGAATTTTAACAATAAAATATGGAATGCATTCCGTCTGGTAAAAGGATGGCAGGTAGATGAAACTATTCAACAGCCCGAATCTTCCCGGATCGCCATTCAATGGTTTGAAAATATACTGGCAAAAACAACCGGGGAACTGAATGACCTCTTTTCAAAATACCGCTTATCAGAAGCATTGATGTTGGTTTATAAGTTATTCTGGGATGAATTTTCTTCCTGGTACCTGGAACTTATCAAGCCGGGCTATCAACAGCCGATCGATAAGCAAACTTATGCCTCCACACTGGCATATTTTGATTCTTTGTTGCGTTTGTTACATCCGTTTATGCCGTTTATTACGGAAGAATTATGGCAGGCATTAGAAGAGAGAAAGCCCGGGGAAAGCATTATGATATCCCGTTTACCGGAAAATACTCAATATGACGCAGCTTTCCTGAACGCTTTTGAAGGAGTAAAAGAAATTATCGGAGGCATCCGCACCATTCGTTTGCAGAAAAATATCCCGAACAAAGAACCTCTGGAACTGGAAATTATCGGAGAAACAGATCATACTTTTGATCCGGCCATACGCAAACTGACTAATCTGTCGAATATTCATACCGTACAGGAAAAATCTCCGAATACAGCAGCTTTCCTTGTCGGAACAAATGAATATGCCATTCCGTTAGGGAATACGATCAATGTAGAGGAAGAACTTAAAAAACTGGAAGACGAATTAGTCTATCTTCAGGGATTTTTGAAATCCGTTATGAACAAACTGAATAATGAACGGTTTGTAGCCAATGCAAAACCGGAAATCGTTGAAAATGAACGAAAGAAACAGGCAGATGCGGAGAGTAAGATTAAGATTGTGGAAGAAAGTATTGCTGCTTTGAAAAAATAGGAAAGCCATTCTATCAATAACAAAAACAGGGTATGGAAAAATAATTTCCATACCCTGTTTTCTTTTATATAACTAGCCACGGTTGAACAAAGTACACAAAACAGAACGTTTAAGTTATCCTATCACTCTTATGAAGTTATCTGGTAATAAGGGTAAAGTTATCGGAACGAAAGGCTGGCATAACCTGACCACTGGAGTGGTACGATCGTACCACTCCAGTGATATGATCGTACCACTAAAGTGGTATGACCATTCCACTCCAGTGGTATGATAACATTTTCATAATGGAGCATATTTAGTTGAAGAGCAGTATGATTATCATATTTCAAAAATAATCACCCTAGCTTATCACAAATATACCATATATTTTGTCTTTTTCCTAACAAAATTCAATCTTATTTTTTCTTTCTGGCAAACGAACTGCTTTTCATGCCTATTGCTTTTTTTGTCTGGTATCTTTGCTGCTTTTCACCAAACCCCACTCTTCCCTTCAAGGAAGGGAAGTACCTTTTGGCTTCGCCAAAAGGGGAAGGGTTAACCCACGATCGAATAACCCGCAAGAAAACGGACTTTACACAGAGCAAAAATAAATCAGTTGGGTATTAAAAATTTCCAGGCATTTTTCTTGTCTGGTTATCTCAAGGCTTTTCATCAAATCCCACCCCTTTTGGCGTAGCCAAAAGGGGTGGGGTTGGGTGAAGCTCAGTCAGGCAATCCGAAAAGAAAAGCATGAAATTTCCGGGTTATTCAGCCGTGGGTTAACCCTTCCCCCTTTTCGTAGAAAAGGGTACTTCCCTTCCTTGAAGGGAAGAGTTGGGTTGGGTGAAAAGCAGTCGGGCTACCCGAAAAGATATCCGATCAGCAATACTTTTTACAAAATATTCCCTTTGTTTTTTAAAATATTTATCTAAATTTGCACCCAATATTTAACGAAATAACAATCTTTCGTTTTTAACGTATCCAACAAAACAAGGTCAAACAAATGCATTTATCTCTCGAAAATATACTTTTTATCCCTTCTTTTTCTTCTGATAATTTGGAAGTTAACCAAATTCTATTAGAGAGAGAGAGAGAGAGAGAAGAGACTACCACTCACTAAGTAAATTATTAACCTGTGCGCGTAATAATATTTCTTTTCTAATTACGCAACCATCCTTATCTTTTTTTTCTTGTATTTTTATTCTATCTCACTTTTTAGTTATCCTGCTTAACAAAAAGAAAGGGCAAAACACCCCACCTCTTCCCTACCCGTTTATTCCATACCCCATTCTGCCGAACCTTACCGGCAAAGTAGAAAATCATCCAATCAACACATTCCTACATTCCCTTATTGGCAAATTAGCATATTCCCACATTGACTCATTTTCACATTGGCACATTAGCATATTTTCACATTGGCACATTGACTTATTAGCAAATTATACTATACCTTACCTCGGTAAAAGCACGACGAGAAGTCATTCTTTTACCACACAGCCAAGGAAATCCCACGGGACTTCCTATGGCTTTCTCATCTACAAACCGGGTGGAGACAGCACTTTATTTCCCCCGGTTTTTATATTCCATGCCCTTTCCCCACCCTGCCTACCGCCATCAGAACACCAGTCCATTTTCAAATTCCCATATCATCATATTATCACATTGGCATATTGGCAAATTAGCATATTGGCACATTTTCCCATTCGCAAATTATTATTAATTCATAAACTTAAAATAAAGTAAAAATGAAGAAAACAATCATTTACTTTCCGGGATGGCTTTTCTGCACTTTCCTGTTACTTGTTCCTTTGCAGGCACAGATTATCAATGCACCACAAGCTGTCATGGACAATGTATTTGTCAATCCCGGACAGATTGCCACATGGAATGTCCTTTTAAATGACAACCCGGGGGTTTGCTCAACCGATGAACTTACCCTTACCATTGTCACCCCGCCGCAACATGCCATGATTTACCAGGTAGAAACAGGAAACCGCATCCGGTACAGGGCACAAAATACCACCGGAGCCATGAAGGACTCCCTGCAGTATGAAATATCCTGCAACGGACAGACTTCCCGCGCATGGGTATATATTTACATCCGCAACCAGCCGGACAATATGTATACCGATGTCTGCCACATTACCCCTCCGGCTATAAGTTTCGGTATGACAGAACTCTCCCGGACTGACAACCTGGTAAATCCTTCTTCGTGTATCGTTTGTGGAGATATAGACAATGACGGAGAAATTGAAATACTGGTACTGAACAGTACGTCTCAGTATACAACAACACCCACAGCAATTCTGATTTTCGGTGTAAAAAAAGAAACAAATGCATTATATTTGAAATACCAGATCGATATTGATCCTGCTCTGAGAACCAACGGTACTGACCCGTATGGACAGATAGCAATCGGAAATGTGGACGGAGACGGATATGCAGCTATATTTTTTACGACAATTACTGCCACCACCGGAGGACGGATGTTGCTTAAATACCGGTTTAATAGTAGCACATATGAAGAACATTGGAGGGTTAACTATTCTACCGAAGCCTCCTATACAAGCGGGATTCCACTTCTTGCAGATTTCGGAGCGGACGGAAATGTACAGGTACAGGTTTATGACAAGATTTTCAATGCCAAGGATGGTGTTTTACTGGCAGATGGAAAACTCATCGATGCAAATATTAATAATGGCACAAAATATAATTTCGGATGGCATGGCCATGCGGTAGGCGGAGGAATGTCCACCTGTTTTGTAGCAGGGGACATTGACGGAGACGGGATACCCGAACTGGTAGCAGGAGATTGTGTATATAAAGTGAATATTACCAATCATTCGGGAGAGATCGGTAACAGTTTTGAATTACTTCGACGGGCAAATAATACACCCATCACCCAGGATCCTGCCAGAGCGGATATCATAAGTCTATATGGGTCTACCGCATTGGTGGATATGGACGGAGACGGACAACTGGATGTCGTGGTAGCTGCTAAAAGAACAAACATTCCGGACGGGTCTCTTTATATCTATAATCCCCAGACCGGAGAGGTAATGAATACCAATCAGATTACCGGGCTGCCTATAGCTTCCGGTAATGGTCCATCCATGGCTTTTATAGGAGACTTTAACGGAGACGGACAACCGGATATTGCGGTAAATGGCTGCTACCTGCTTACCACATTCAGTTATGACCCCCAAACAAAGCTACTGGAAGAAACAGGAAAACTTGTTACAACAGATGGATCTGCATCTACCACCTTAACGCTGTTTGATTTTACCCAGAATAAAGAAGCCCAATTCGTGTACCGGGATGAAGATAACCTGAGAATTCTGGATGGAAAAGACTTATCCATGCTGGGATATGCGGAAAATGTTTATTCCCCTACGGTAAATGAATATGCGATCGTGGCAGATGTAAACGGAGACGGACACGCGGAAATCATTACCATAGGAGCAGATGTAAAGAGAAACAGTGACGGAACCTGGAACCGGCTGGGAAACCTACGTATTTATGGAGCAGCAGGGACTGAAAAGTGGGCCCCTGCAAGAAGTGTTTGGCATCAATACACCTATAATCCGCTTTATGTAAATGATGACCTGACCATTCCTGCAAATCCGATGAGTCCCGCTACTTCATTTACCGGTAGCGATGGAAAAGTCAATCGGCCTTTTAATAACTTCCTGCAACAGGGAACGCTTCTGAACAGTGAAGGAGAAATGCTATGGCGGGGACCCGACCTAGCGTTCTCAAACACAAAAAGGGCAAGCATTATTTTCGAACCTGAGCTGGACAGGCTTAAATTTACTATTTATGTATCCAATGACGGAAGTCAGGTATTTCCGTTACCACTCAGAGTCTCCACATATGTCTATGACAGCCAGAGTGAGCAGTATTATCATCTGGATGATAAAGAAATTCTGCAGGATCTCCCTATCGGAGAAACAAAAGAGATAATCTTTTATTTAGAAAATTACAGCAGCCTCCCCTTCCCTGCTTCTTATGACCATTGGATAGTATTCCTCAATGCAGAAGATAATGTAGGAAATGGTATGCCAACCTTTGCGTACGGAAATGATGAATGCAACTACTGGAACAATTATACCGATAAAATCTCTTTCAGCTATGGCGAAAGGGTCATGTGTGAAGGGGAAACCGAATGGATGAGTATCATCCCGGTAAATACTTACAAATTCTACTGGTATGAAAATCCAAATGATCCCGATGGCAGTTATATTGATATTGCCGATGCCCGCTATATTACAAAAGACTCCTCCCCTATCCAGCGCTATTACATTGATGTCTATTCCGAAGACGGTACCACAAAACTGACTTCCATAAGGGATACCGTATTTGTCTTTCTGGCACCCGATTCACTGGTATGGACCGGTTCCGGGGGAAATGGCGACTGGCATAACCCCGAAAACTGGTTTAACCCCAATGCGCCGGTGCCAAACCCATACCCTACATCCAATATTCCACGGGCATGCACCAATGTGCTGATTCCCGGTGCGGTAGATGTCTATCCGGACCTTTCCCCTTCGGTGACCGTATATTCGGAAGAAGCATATACAAGAAGCGAATGCAACAATATCCACTTCGAACATGGTGGGGTGATCGCTGCTCCCGACAGCCTGCACTACAACAAGGCATACGTACAACTCGAACTGGACTCACACAGGTGGTATATGCTCTCGGCTCCCCTGCAGCACCTATATACAGGAGACTATTATGTAAACGATCCCAATCCCCATAACGATGAGGTGTTTGTATACACCAGGCTTTATGCACAGCCCAATCCTAAAACAGGGGAAACAAATGAAGACCAGTGGGGATGGACAGGCCTTTTCCATAACCCGGATGTAAACCTTTCCCTGGGACAGGGGCTTTCCCTTTGGGTGGATAACAAAGACAGTATAAATGTCATCACCCCGCACCTGTTTGATTTTCCTAAGCACAATACCATCTACGGGATTTACAACAAAGAAGGCGAAGCCCATAAGCATGCTCCTGTTGCCAGGGCAAACCAGCACCGATTTATCTTCGAAGAGGGATACGATCCGGCTACCGGGGAGGTAACACTGCCGATTTCTGCTTCCGCTGCCGGGGAACAACTGCTCGTGGGAAACCCGTTTATGTCACACCTCTCTTTTGAAGAGTTTTACAATGCGAACTCCTCAAAAATTAAAAACTATTACAAAATACTGGATGCAACAGATGGCAGCTTTATTACCTATGAATACGGCGGTGCCACTACAGGAACCCCACCACTGAACGGGTGGATCGCCCCCATGCAGGCCTTTATCGTGGAAGCGGCAGATAACTTATCTTTCCTGACTGCAAACCCGGCAACCATGACTTCGGCAAGAAAAGAGGAAACATTGCGCACCGTGGAAAGAGGGGAACAGGCACAGGTACTTACCATCGAAGTGTACCGCGGAAAGGAAGTGAATAAAACGCTGCTGATATATTCTCCCGATGCCATAGCCACAGGCAGGGAAAGCATCCCGAAGACATTCCTAAAATATAAAAACCAGGCGGTAAATATCTACACCCTCTCAGAGGAAGGAATCCCCCTGGACCTGAACCACCTTACAGAGCTGGATGGGATAAGCATCCCGGTAGGGATAAGGACTTCGGTCAACGGAGAATTCCGCATCAATGTGGCAGGGCTTACAAACTTTGCCCCGGAATACGATATCTACCTCTGTGACAGGGAGAACCCTGCCTTCTGCCAAAACCTCAGGACAGAAGGTTCCATGTCTACTTTTGAGAAAACTTCGGAAGAAGTATTTGATAACCGCTTTGAATTACGATTCTTAAAACAGGGGACAAGCCTACCACAAATCCTTTCTTCCGATATGCCATTACATATATATGCAACAGAGGGAAACATCCATATCTCAACAACCGACGGAAGCAGCCTTGAAAAAGTAACCATCTATGATTTAAGTGGAAGGAAGATCTCCGGACTAAAAGACGGAGTGAGTGCAACCCAGACAATACCGGTCTTCCATGCGGGCATTTACCTGGTAAATGTAATGACTGAAAAAGGGGTATTTACAGCAAAAATTATTGTCCGGTAAAAAGATGCACACCTTATTTCTCTGCAAATAAACAACAAACCCTTCCTGCTGTCCTTCACAGGCAGCAGGAAATAAAAAAGAAAACAAGATGAAGAAAATGTATGTATTTATCAGCCTCATGGCTTTTGTCTCCACCTTCTCCGGAAAAGCGGAGGATAAACTGGCAGTAGTTATTCAAATGCCGGAAGCTAGCCAAACCTTTGACGGTATCGACGGTACCTATTACAATGGAAGAATAATCATCGATTCTCATGGGATGGAAACAACCTCCCTGACAAACCAGTGCTTTGCCTCTTCCGGAATAGCAAGGGAAATGCAAGGGCTGCTGTTCAGCCAGAATCCCCAACACTCCGCAGGGGAATACTCCCGAATCAGGATCCGTAACACAGGAACAGAGCAACTGACAAGGTTGGAAATAATCGGTAGCTCCTCGCACAACAGCAGTGCGGCATACCTCTTTGTGGATGGGAGCAGCAACCCCGATCCACAGACCGATAGTGAGTACGAGAGCTTTCCCGGTGGCGCACTGGAGGATTACATGCTATATGCACTGATGGGCAACAACGCAACCTGCCCCAATGTGCTCTCTACCGACCTGAGGGAAATGTGGGAGCTATGGCACGGGCTGACAGGGGAAATAAAAACCTTGCGCCTACGCTTCTCAAACGGCACGGCAAACCTCTCCCCTTCCCAGTTTGAGCAAAGGCCCGTGATACAGGCCATTTATATTTATGTGGAAGATAACGGGTTGGGAACTTCGGTAAACAACCGGCAGCAAGACAGCCTGACCGTTTCCTTTTCTAAACACACCATTTATACAACCCGACCGGCAGAGGTTACCTTGTATAATATAGCCGGGGAAAGCATAGGACATTATCATTGTGATAAAAGCGTGGCATTGCCCCAACTGCCATCGGGAATATATATGATAAAAGCCATAGCAGAAAACGGACAGACAGTAGTAAAGAAAATAATTATCTGAAAATATGAAAACGATCAATTCCATATATTATCATACAAATAAAAGCATAAGAAAGGTAATAATAACGGGCACGCTCCTTATTTGTCTTATCACTTTCCCGGATTACGCCAAAGCGGAAGCCCAGCAGATATGGGAGAAGAAACCGTCCTTTTTTACCTCCCTGGAGAAAAGCAGCAGGAAAACACAGGGAAGTTTTCCCGGAACCAAAGGAGAAAAAGGATCGCAGCAATCTGTCTTTTCCTTAAAAACAAGGGATGCTTTCTTCGATAAAGACGAAGAACCTTCCCTCTCGGCTCCCCCTCCTGGAGCTACGGAAGATGATGCGCAGAAAATACAGGCGCCCATGAACGCAAAGGAGTATGCGGTGTTTTTGGTGCTAGGGGTAAGTATGGTACTGGTTTACGGGAGGAAGGGAAGGAAGGGAAAAGCGTAAGGAACGGGCTGGTGGGGTTATTAACTGTGGGTTAACCCTACCCCTTTTTCTACGAAAAAGGTACTTCTCTTCGGAGAAGGGAAGAGTTGTATGGTATTTTATCTTTGTATACTC
>JAJQEC010000073.1 GCA_021201815.1 Candidatus Azobacteroides sp.
TGTTTTGAAAACATTCTTTGAGGTTTTTTAAATTTTTCCTTTTTAAAAATTTTGAATCTTTGTACCCGAAATAAATATATATTCTTCTATTATTATTTCAATACAAGGAGAATATGAAATATGTGCTTATGGTTAAAAAACTTATTTTATTTTTATTTTTTTTCATAACCTTAATATCCTTAACTCACGCAGAAATTACCGGTCAGGCTTCTTATTATGCTGATCGATTTCATGGAAGAAAAACCGCAAGCGGAGAAATTTTCAATATGTATGAAATGACCGCTGCTCATCGCTCTTTACCTTTCGGGACATTGTTATATGTAACTAATCTGTCCAATAATAAATCCATTGTCGTACGGGTAACTGATAGAGGTCCATATGCTAAAAAGCGTATTCTGGATTTATCTTATGCTGCAGCGAATGAGCTTGGTTTTGTGAATAATGGAGTAACAAATGTGAAAATCAGGGAACTTTCTCTGAATGAAGAATATCTGCAACCTATTGATCCCGGACAGCCCGAATTATTAGCTGTTACAGAAGAAACCGTGATAGACGTAAATATGCTTGTAAGCTTTTGTGTCGATTTCTTAAAAGTACGGGATAACATCTTATAATAAATAACGTAAAAGGTAAAAAGTAAAAGGAGGGAAGCGCTAGGCTTTTTACCTTTTACTTTTTACCTTTTATTTATATTAAAACATCGGTAAGTTTTTCTACGGCTGAGGATACCGAGGGTTCACTTTCCAATAGCTTTACAAACTTACTTCCTACAATAGCTCCGGCTGCATTCTGTTGTGCCGATTTCAGCATGTCCCGGTTAGAAATACCAAACCCTATCATTAGCGGATTCTTTAACCCCATTTTCTTAATGCGATGGAAATAGGCAAGGGTATCTTCATCAAAAGAATCTTTTGCTCCGGTAGTTGCAGCGGAAGAAACCATGTAAATAAATCCGTCCGTATTATTGTCTATCTGCCGGATGCGTTCTTCGGAAGTTTCCGGAGTAATAAGCATAATAATTTTCAGGTCATACTTCTCTGCCACTTCTTTAAAGGATTCCATATAATCTTTAAAAGGAAGATCAGGAATAACCATTCCATCTATTCCGTTTTCCTGACACTCTTTACAGAAATTTTCCAGCCCGAACTGCATAATCGGATTGAGATATCCCATCATTAACAAAGGAATAGACACTTCCTTCCGTATGTCTTTTAATTGTCCGAAAAGGGTTTTCAGATTCATCCCGTTTTTTAATGCAATGGTGCTACTGTCCTGAATTACTTTACCATCTGCCATCGGATCGGAAAAAGGAATACCTATTTCAATCATATCAATTCCTTTCGCTTCTAGTTCCTTTATCACATCTACCGTGTCTTCCAGACGCGGATGGCCGGCTGTAAAGAAGACAGATAAAATATTTTCTTTCTTTTCCTGAAAAAGAGAATTAATTCTGTTCATACGCTTTATATTAGAAGTAGATTTATTTAGCTGAAATATGTGTTCGTATCTGTTTAATAAAATCTTCCACCTTAGATATATCCTTTAAAGCAGCTTCTATCTCAAAGCAGCTATTTATATCAAGTCCATAAAGACCCGGATGGGAAAAAGAAAGGACTTCGGTAACATCTTCTAATCCTATCCCCCCACTTAAAAAAAAAGGTGTATTCCCCTGATAAACATTCAGTACTTCCCAATTGAATTTTTTTCCGGAGCCTCCATGCTCAGGTGTTTTAGTATCAAAAAGAAAATAATCACAACAATTTTCATATATGGATGTCCTGTCCAGATCGCTTTTTTCCGCTACACTGATCACTTTAAGTACCTCAAAGCCTTTTTCTTTCAAAGCAAGGCAATCTTCTACCGATTCTTTTCCATGAAGCTGGATTACATCCAGCCGAAAGTCCGCAGCTATAGGAAGAATATTCTCCACAGACTCATTTACAAAAACTCCTGTCTTTTTGATATCTTTAGGTAAAGATAAGATTTCTGCCGCAGGTTCGGAAATATACCGTGGAGATTTCTTATAAAAAATAAATCCCATATAATCGGGATTCAAGGCTGCCAGAGCAGTTATATTACCGGGATGTTTCATCCCGCACACTTTTATTTTCACGCTGGGTAAGGATATTAGTAAAACAAAAAAAGTAAAAATCCGGCAAGATTATCACTTTTTATTCGTTTACGTGGAATATATTTTTAATGACTATATTCATCGGAAACCGATAGTTTTGCACGTCCTTTTGCTCTGCGGGCAGCTAATACTCTGCGTCCGTTAGCAGTAGACATTCTTTCACGGAAACCGTGCTTGTTTTTTCTTTTTCTGTTCGATGGTTGAAATGTCCTTTTCATTGCCTTATATTTTTGCTGTTATTATTTCCTAATTAACGGGTTGCAAAATTAGATGTTTTTTCTGAATATACAAATAAATGGAATGAATTATTTTGTTTTTTAATAAAGTCATTTGTGGTATGTTTACCGCTTTCCATTTGCCTTCCTCTCAAGAGATGAGTATGAATCTAAATAATAGGAAGCCGGTTATAACTCAAAATAAACGGAACTATATTCATATAAAAAATTTAAAATAACCTAGGAAAAAGAAGGAATATATTGTATATTTGTATGTGCATTGATTTATTATGTAAAATAATAAACGTTGCCTTTCTTCAACTGACTAATTTCTCTTGTAATACATGTTATCGTTCCACTTTAGTGGTATGATCATACCACTAAAGTGGAACGACCATATCACTGGAGTGGTATGACCGTACCACTCCAGTGGTACGGTTATCTTTTCAGGGTGTGTGGATCACTTTACCCGTATGAAAAGATAACTTATGCCAAGCGAAAGGATAACTTTTGTAGCTTTTCTTTTATATTGTTTATTCGATTTCTTGTCCATGCAGAAAAAGCGACGGATACTTATAAGATAAAAAGAAATATCCGAATCCATCGCATCATTGGATAAGAGGTGGGATATAAGTAAACTATGGCAAACAAAAGACAAGCATCTCATCCGCGGTGGAAATCAGACATTCATTCAATATATACCTGCCTACTCCGTAAAACCCTCTATTTTTCAGGTTTTACCATTTACTTTTTACTTTTTACCTCTTTAGTATACTCTTTTGAAAACATATAATACTCCCATTTATTTATTATGCTCTTTATTTGCTCTCACTTAATACGAGCACAAAATAAAAAATAAGAGACCATGATTTATACGGGGAAAATATTCACAAGGTCCGTTCACAATCCAGTGTTGACACCACAAAGTATTCCGGCCAGCCAGGATAAATTGAAAATAGAATGCCTGTTAAATCCGGGCGTATTCCGATTCAACTGTAAAATCGGTTTATTAGTCCGGGTAGCAGAAAGACCTGTACAAAAAGAAGGTCTTATCTCCTTTCCTTATCTGGATGCATCCGGACGCATAGAAATTAAAGAAATACAAAAAGATAATCCGGAATTACAGGCGGAAGATCCTCGGGTGATTACTTATAGAGGGGAAGATTACCTGACGACCATGTCGCATTTATGCCCGGTTTTTAGTGAGGACGGAATCCATTTTAACGAATTACCGGAATATAAAAGAATATATGCCGATGATTCCTATACTTCTTTCGGCATCGAAGATTGCCGGGTATCACAGATCGGAGAAGAATACCTGCTGACCTATACTGCGGTCTCTCCGAATGGAGTAGGAGTGGGGCTGAAAACAACCAGAGACTGGAAAACCTTCACAAATTACGGGTTGATATTTCCTCCTCATAATAAAGACTGTGCTATATTCGAAGAAAAAGTAAATAACCGGTATATGGCCTTCCATCGTCCGAGTAGTCCTGAGATAGGAGGGAATTACCTCTGGCTGGCCGAATCTCCGGACCTGATTCACTGGGGAAATCACCGATGCATTGCCCGTACACGGGAAGGTAAGTTCGACAGTGCCCGGTTGGGTGCCGGATGTGCTCCCATTCGTACGGATAAAGGGTGGCTGTCTATTTACCACGGAGCTACAGAGAAAAACCGGTATTGCCTGGGAGCCTTACTGCTGGATACGGAAACTCCCTCTATTGTACTTGCCCGTTCGGAAACTCCCATTATGGAACCTGAATTACCGTATGAAACGACAGGATTCTTCGGAGAAGTAATATTTACGAATGGACACCTTTTAGATGGCGATGAACTTACTATTTATTATGGCGCTGCCGATGAAGTAATATGCATGGCGAAAGCTTCTGTTACGGATATACTGAATACCTTATCCTTAAAATAAAATGATTGTACGATGAACGATATAAAATTATTTCTCAACCAACCCCGGAATACGAGGATATTATTGCTCACTTCTTTTCTGTATGCTTTTGTATTACCGGTAGTCGATATCTTCGTAGCAGCCTATATTATGCGAAACTCTGCAGATGTCGGTCGTGTTATGATTTACCAGTTGACGGTATATACAGGTATTCCGCTTACCTTTCTGGTAAATGGTTTTTTACTGAATAAAATAAGTCCGGGGAAATTATACGCTTTTGGTATGTTATTAAGCGGAATCTCTATGCTGGTCATGACTTCCCTGCCTGCCCTTAATTTCCTTGGGATTAGTATTGCCGGACTTATTATGGGAATGTCATTCGGATTTTTCTGGGCAAACCGGGATTACCTGGTGCTTATCTGTACCAATGATTCCAACCGGAATTATTATTACGGGCTGGAAACATTTTTCAATACATTTACGTTTGTGATTGTCCCGGTTACGATCGGTTGGTTTATTCAGTCTTCGGAAGGTTTCGGATGGACAGAAAGTACGAATGCCGCTTACCGGATGGTCATATTTGCTGTCATAGGAGTGACGATTCTTGCTTCCCTGCTCATTAATAAGGGCACTTATAAAAAACCACAGAAAAGCCGTTTTGTCTATTTTAAATATGATAAATTATGGTATAAAATGCTGGTCGTGGCAGCGATGAAAGGGCTGGTGCAGGGATTTATCGTCACAGCTCCGGCCATGCTTATCATGAAGATTGTAGGCGAAGAAGGTGCGCTGGGGACCATACAAAGCATCAGTTCATTGCTTACTGCTTTACTGATGTATCTTATCGGACGTTATTCAAAGCCGGAACACCGCTTACGGATTTATGCGGTTGCCGTACTTCTTTTTGTAATAGGAACATTCATTAATTCCGTGTTCTTTAATGTCGCATCGGTATTGATCTTCCTGCTTATTATGATTGTAGCCAGGCCGATGTTTGATCTGGCTTATTTTCCCTTGCAAATGCGGATTATCGATTACCTGAAAGAAAAAGAAAAAAGAAGTGAATACTCTTATATTTTCAATCATGAATTGGGATTATATGTCGGACGGTTTCTTGGATGCGGAACATTCATCCTCATCAATTACTGTGTTTCGGATAATGTGGCTCTTATTTTTACATTGCCCTTTGTGACGGTTCTTCAGGCATTTTCTTATTTCATTGTAAAAAATATCTCCCATGCCATTGATCAGGCAGAAAAAATAAAATAAAATGGATAAAATAGCTAACATAAAAGTATTCCGGTTGGCAGGGTTATTTTTCCTGTTCTTGTCTGCATGGATGATATCTTTTTCCGGGTACGCTCAGGTATCTCCTTATGTAAAGGAAAGCTGGTTTGAAAAAAGTATCGCTAATGAAGGGGACTGGTATTTATTAAAGCAGGTATTCAATAAAATAGAAAAAGATAAAAAATTGACGATCGGTATTATCGGAGGTTCCATTACTGCCGGAGCGGCTTCTTCCGACTTTGGTAAAACTTCATGGGGGCCGTTGGTACATCAATGGTTTAAAGAAAAGTATCCGGATGCAACTATTGAGTTCTATAATGCAGGGATCGGAGCCACCAATTCTGTTTTTGGTGTGCACCGTATCGACCAGGATTTATTAAGACATAGGCCGGATCTTGTCATGGTCGAATTCAGTGTAAATGATATGCATACACCGGGAACAAAAATGTCCTATGAGGGGCTTATCCGGAAACTATTGTGCGCAGATCAGCAACCGGCTGTATTGGGATTAGGATTAATGACACATACCGGTGAGAACTGGCAGTCTGTTCACCTGGGTATATGCCGGCACTATCGTGTTCCATATATCAGTTACCGGGATGCTGTATATCCGGAAATTGAAAAGGACAACATTACCTGGGATGAACTCTATCCGGATGAAGTACACCCGAACGACAAAGGGCATCAAATTATCAGTGATTTGGTTATCCATTTTCTGGAAAAGGTAGAAAAGAGCAGGTACATGTTACCGGAGCCGGTAACGGCAAACCGGTATGAGAATTCCTATATCTATGCTTTTCAACCCCAGGATAATCGGGATTGGCACTTAAAAGACCTCGGGTGGGAAACTTCCCGCAAAGGAAAAGCGCTGGAATTTACGATCACCGCTTCCCGGGTATCTGTGATGTATAACAGGAATCCGGAGAAAGGAAAAGCGCCGGAAATATTCGTAGAAGTAGATGGCAGGAAAAAGAAGCTGGATACCTGGTTTGAGAATGGCTGGGGAGAATACATGTATACGGATTTATTGCTGGATGAAGTGGAATCCGGTAAGCATACTATTCGGTTTGAATATACGGGCAAGCCCGGAAAGAAATTTATTCTTCATAAAATATTAGTAACACCTTGATATGAAAAAAATAATTATTCCATATTTGATTTCGGGGATAACGGCATTTCTCTTATTCTGTCCGCTTGTCATACAGGCACAGCATCCTCCCTTAAGTCGGGAATTACTGGAGGCCGGCGAAGAACAACGCCGGGATATGAGTATGCCCGGTTCCCGGCTGGTCGTGAATTTTTATGACTTCAATGGAAAACAGACAGCCGTGGAATATAGCAACGGCCCTTCTGTGCCTTTACATATTGCTTACTTATCGACAGAAAAGAATGAACCGGGAAAAAGTCCAAAAACCCGGTTCAGCCGTGCCGTAAAAGATTTACTTATGGTTGGGCGCTCTTTTGAGCCATTCCGACAGGCAATCATGGATGCTCCGGAAAAGGAAGTGAAAACCTTCCATACCCGGTGGATGCCCCACGCCTTGCCTTTTCAGGTAATATATAATGATTGTGCGGAGATAGACGGAACAGATTTTTTTTATGATGAAAATACTTTAGTCCGAACATTGACTTTCCGGAGAAATACAAAAGGATATTTTTTTTTCGGAAATTATCATGGGAAAGCATACTGGCAGGATAGTATAATAAGAATAGAAAACAATCAGTTACAGTATGCCATTCGGTTTTCTCTTCCGGTTTCCGAATGGGCGATCACAGAAAGTACCTGGCATATAAAGCCGGCAGAAAATATATTATCGGAAAAGAAAGAACTAACGATAACGGTTGCTTTTGTAGGAAAAGAAGAGCCGGCAGATATGCTTCAGGAAAGAGTGGAGGCACCAGGAAAAAAGAATAACATATCTCAGGTACTTACGGAAAGGGAAGCATACTGGAATGACTTTTTATCAAAAGTTCCCTGTCCACCTCATTTTGGTTTACATGCTGTAGATACGTATGGCGTAACGGCGGAGGAAATCCGGTCTGCTTATTATAAAGCATGGGTATTTACTGCCCAGAATCTGTTGCCGGAAGATCCTGTTCGTTTTCCTTATCCTCAGTTCTGTACCGGAAAACCTTCTTTATGGGATGAAGGAGAAGAGCGGGCTCCTTTCTCTGCTGCCTGGGAAAGTTTTATCGGGATGCAGCTATATGCTTTTATCGATTCGGATATTTCCTGGGAGGCATTCAAAGGATTAATGTCGCTGGTAGATGAAAACGGCATGCTGGGAGGAGAAAGCCTGCCTTCCAGAAAAGCACAGACTGCTTTATTCCTGTATAGAATGACAAAAGACCGGAATTCGCTTGCAGAAGTCTATCCTGCATTGGAACGTTACCTGAACTGGCGGATAAAAATTACCCACTGGGTATACATGGATATGTTGCCGGATGAAAATACGAAGGATGCGGAATTTGCCTTTTCGGCATTGGTAGATATGGAATATATGGCGGAAATTGCCGGTATCCTGGGACTGGAAGACGATAAGCGGCTATGGAAAGAAAAACACCGGGTATTAAGAACTGCCTGCCTGCAATGGTTCTGGGAGACGCCGGATAGTCACCCTGTACAGTATTATAATCTGTCTTCCGGATTCAGGAACAATGGAAATGCCATTTGGGTAACGACCGGTTTATATGTGGACAGTTTATTGCATGGAAAATATAAAGAAAGCATGCTGGCTCTTTTTAACCGGTTTTATAATCTGGATCTCCCTTTTGCCGGATTTGATATCCCGAAATACCCGGACGTAAGTTACACGGTATACGGATTAATGAAAAATAACCGGCATAAAGAAGCTACCGGCTTACTGGAAGCGAATATCCGGGATATTGTAAGGGCCGGTTCCTCTTTTGCGGAACAATACATAGGAGAAGGGTTGGAACCGGACGGAGTACGTCCTTCTTTATTCGGCTCCAGTACCTTAATTGATTTTGTCCTGCTTATGAACGGGTACCGGTATGATACCGGGCTGCCTGTCACATTCATGGCACCATTTACCCGGCAAGAAAATAAATAACCTTTTTGTCTTGATTCCTGTATCCTGACTCTTGATTCTTAAAAAAATGAAAAAACGTACCTTTATCACTTGTCTGATTATCAGTCTGGCTCCTATAGCATCCAGCTCCGGAATACCGGATGTAAAAGAACTTACCGAACATCATGCTACCCAGCGTCGTGACCTTAGCATGATCGGATCCCGTATTGTATTAAATCCTTACGACTTCAATGCTTCACCGGTAGATACTCCACCGGTAAAATATAGTAACAGTGCGGCTCTTCCATTGAACATCGGATACCTGACGACCGGAAATAACTACCGGGAACAGGAAAAACGCTTCGGAAGAGAATTCAAAGAAATATTGGAAATAAGAAGAAAAGATGGAAAAGGAAATTTTTCCGAAGCTGAGGAATATGCTACCTTCTGGGCACCCCATGCCCTTGGTTTTACAGCAGTATATGGAAATAATACGGCTATTCGGGGAGAAGATTTTTTTTACGATGAGCATACAATTGTCCGTACTATAAAAACAGATACAAAAGATGCTTTCCTTATTTCCGGCCGTATAAAAGGAGAAGCCATTTTTAACAAAAAAGAACATGTCCTGCTTGTCCATTCCCTGAATTGTAAGTATGCGGTAACATTCAAAGAAATGACGGCAGGTAATATTTCGTTTTATACTACAAAAGAAAATTTGCTGACTGGTAAAAAGGAGAGTTCCGTGTCTTCTTCTCCTTCTTTCTGGAGTGTGGAAACAGGGAAATCCGGAAATGTGGATATGGTAGTCACTTTCGGGTTGCTAACAGAGTCGGACGAATCGCTTATAGAACGTGCAAAACGACCTCTTCGGAAAAATAATATTCAGCAGGCTCTTGCTGCACAGGAATCTTTCTGGAATACTTTTTTACAGACCCGCATTCCTCATCCGCAACAATTTGATCTTCCTTCTATTGATAATAAAGGAATAACCGGAGAAGAAATAAGAAAAGCTTATTATAAAGCCTGGGTGTTGCTGGCACAGAATGTTCTTCTGCCGGAATCGAATGAGTTCCCTTACTATCAGATTGTAACCGGAAAAGCGTCTTTATGGGATGAAGGACATGAAAGTGCTCCTTTCTCCGCGGCCTGGGAGTCTTTTGTGGCCATGCAGTTATTCGGTTACGTGGATACGGAAATTTCATGGAGTTGCCTCAAGGGGTTGTTGTCACTGGTCGATGAAGATGGAATGTTGGGGGGAGAAAGCCTTCCGTCCCGGAAAGCCCATACGGCATGGGTGCTATACGAACTTTCCGGTGACAAAACGTCTCTGGAAGAAGTATATCCTGCATTGGAGAGATACCTGAATTGGCGGATAGCAAATCCTCGCTGGATCTATAACGGCATGACCCCGGAAAATGAAAAAGATGCGGAATTTGTGGTATCTGCCATTATGGACATGGAATACATGGTGAAAATTGCAGCAGCCCTTTCTTCCCGGAAGGAAGCGGCCGGATGGGAAAACAAAAGGCAGGAATATATCAACCGGTATAAAAGCTGGTTCTGGAGCCATCCGCAACATTTACCGGTACAGCATCTTAATCATTATAAAGGAAGAGATACGCATCCTATACAAATTACTACCGGATTATACATTGACGAACTGGATGGCGATTTTTTACACAGTATGCTGGGCTTAGTTTACAAATATTATGATTCCAATGTTTCTTTTGCTGGCTTTAACGCTCCTAAATATCCGGATATGGACTTAACTATTTATGGTCTGATTAGTAAAAATAAAACCGAATTGGCAAAAGGACTGATCGAATCTACTCTGCGGGATATTCTTCTGGCAGAGAGTGTCTTTGCTGAGACCTATACAAATGATCCTGTTCCATTACCCGGTGGAGTAAGGCCTTCTATTTTCGGAATGGCGGAAATAATAGATTTTACTTTGTTAAGGAATGGATACATGTTTACCAGAGGAGAACCGACGGCAATAAATATTTATCCGGACGAAGAAACCGGAGTAAAAAATATTTTTTTCAAAGGAGAATATTATCATATACAAAACAAAGGAAAAAATCGGATCGGAATAAATAAAGGAAAGGATAATACGGATATGGGTAATATGCTGTTAAGTCCAGGTGAGAGAAAAGCATTTTTTTCTTTTGATAAATAAGGACAAGCGTCTCAGTATTTTCTTATATCATTTAATCGCAAATTTTTTTAACTATAACAACAACTTTTATTATCTATTTTAATACGTAATATCATGAAAAAAAACATTGCTACCCTTTTTTCCTGGTTGGTTCTTACCGGGATTAGTTTCAGTCTCCATGCAAACGGAGATGGAATTGTAAAAGATGAATTTGAGAGTGGATCCCTCTGTGGATGGTATATTCCTTCCGACCATAATACGGGATTTTTACAGGTGGATGAAAAGGATCAGCTTATCGTGGAATCCTTAGGACAGCAGGACTGGTGTACATTGAACCGGGAAATAACTGTGGATTTCGGAGAAAATCCCGAATTGGCTATCAAAGTCTCAGAACTTCCCTCTAATATCTCTTTCCATATGAAAGTAGAAAGATTAGCGAATGCAGACGATTTTGTTTTTTTAGAGATTAATAACGCTTTTTATCCTGGAAATTACAATAATGTGTATGCCTGGGACGTTAAACAATTATTAAACGAAAAATTTATTGAACTAAATCAGGAATTTAAAATTCAGGTTGTTTTTCAAGGAATAAACGGTGTTCAGCAAATGGCTATTGACTGGGTTCGTTCGGATCCGTATTTTGTTGAAGATGAATTTAAAAACGCTTTTGCTTGTAACTGGTATATTCCTTCGGACCATACAACCGGAACCTTAAGCACCAATGAAAATGAAGAACTGGTAATACAGACTTCCGGATTACAGGACTGGTGTTCTTTGAATAGGGAAATCAAAATTGATTTCGGAAAAAATCCGGAAGTGACAATCAAAATAAACCGATTGCCGGAAAACATATCTTTCCATATGAAGATAGAAAATCTGGCCGACCATAATGAATATGTTTTTTTACAACCTTCGGAAGCTGATCATCCTTTCGGAATTGAAAATGTATATACCTGGAATGTAAAAAAACTGCTGGAAGAAGAAGCGATTGACCTGGTAAAAGATTTCAAGTTACAACTTGTCTTTGAACATATTTCCGGGGAGCAAACAATTGCCATAGACTGGGTTCGTTCCTGGCACCGTATACAAAAAGACCCTTCTCCTCCTACTTCCCTGGAAGAAATAGCAGGAACCGGAATCTTCACTGTCATACGGAAAGATGGAAATACTCTTTCTATCGTAGGAGGAAACCCGGAGATAACTAAATCGGTATCTGTTTTCGATGTAAATGGAAAAATCACCATGCAGGCACAGATTTTAAATGACCTGGATATTTCACTATTAAATAAAGGAATATATATTATACATATTGTAACCGCTAATCAGCAACAAATCATAAAATTTATTAAATAAATAGAACAACACTCTTTTAGTTGACAGCATAAGTAAATATCTTTAAGAAATTTCTGTTTTTTACAGCATATAATGGTAAGGAAATTGAAAATTGATAAGCGTTTTACAGGGTTTCGGTATCCTGTATGAACAGTAACCCGGAACCTTGTAATCCTATCAACAGGCTAAAAAATAAATAAATCATAAAACATCATACCACTTTCAGGAATACTGTTACCTTATATCCGGTGACAGAAAAATGCTTTATCTCTTTTATTTATTGAATAGAGTGGAAAGGCACCGGTTTATAATTAAAGAGTAATGTCTTTCTGTATAAGGACTATCGTTTTATCTGTTGTTTGTTTTTATTCGTAACCGAAAAGTAAATTGTTTACTTACTCCTGTCAGGCACAAGACTTTCACTGAAACATTCACCCTTATTAGTTTAACACAACGTTTATTATGAGAAAAATAGCTACTATATTTTTCCTGTTGCATCTGACAGGATGTCTCTGCTTTTCTTATGCCACAGAAGGAGCCTTTATCCGTGACCTATTTGAAAATGCTTCTCTCTATAGTTGGTACATTCCTGCCGATCATGAAACCGGCAAGTTAATCTCCACAGAAAAAGAGGGACTTATCATCCGTACCTCCGGTGAAAAAGACTGGTGCACACTGAACCGGGAGATAAGAATGGATTTTAATGCTCATCCTGACCTGGGAATCCGGATTCCATACCTACCCGAAAATGTATCTTTCCACATGAAAGTGGAACGTCTGGCAAATGCCGATGAAGTAGTTTTTCTGGACCCGGCTTCTGTCTCCCATCCCTTGAATAGTCCCGATGTATATGTATGGAATGTAAAACAATTATTGACAGAAAAGTCTTATGATCTGTTTCAACAGTTTAAAATTCAACTGGTCTTTGAATATGTTTGGGGAGAACAAGAAATTAACGTGAAGTGGATATGTTCCGCCCCATATTTTATCGAAGATACTTTTACGGAAGGCTCCGTACATAGTTGGTATATACCGGAAGATCACGGAACAGGCAGATTGGATTTAACAGAGAATGGCAATCTGAGTATTAAAACGTCGGGAGAAAAAGACTGGTGTACACTGAACCGCGAGATAGAAGTGGATTTTGAACATTATCCGGATTTACTCTTAAAAATAAGCGAATTGCCCGGAAATATTTCCTTCCATCTAAAAATAGAAAACCTGGCAGATCATACTGAATTCGTAGTTTTACAACCGGTTGGAAGCAGCGTGGATGAAAATCAGTCCGGCGTTTACCAATGGAATGTGAAAGAATTATTAACGGAAAAAAATATCCGCTTACATCAGAATTTTAAAATCCAGCTAACACTGGAAAATATTGTAGGAAAACAATCGGTTGTAGTTAATGGGGTAAGGTCGGAAGTTGTTTCTTCTTCCGGTGAGGATCGTACGGCTGACTATCTTTCTCAGCATGAAAAAATATGGCATCTGATTATGTATGGACAAAGCCTTTCTGAAGGTTCACAATCTTATCCTGCTTTATCCACAGAGTCCCTTCCGAGAAATTACGTGATCGGTGAACAGGTTTGGATCGGGCGTGGAAATTACAACCTGGACCGGTTAACGCCACTGAAAGCACAACCATCCCTGGAAGACCGGTATATGAATTTCGAAAAGAACCGGCAGTCCATTGCTAAATGTGAGAATGCATTGATAGGCGCAACCAATCATATCCGTCAGGTATTGGGGAAT
The DNA here is from genome assembly GCA_021201815.1 of Candidatus Azobacteroides sp. GTDB lineage: Bacteria > Bacteroidota > Bacteroidia > Bacteroidales > WRGA01 > WRGA01. The sequence goes on from JAJQEC010000073.1 coordinate 13,817, forward strand.
GAAACAACAGGAATAATTGCTACCTCTTCCGGAAAAGACGGAAAGACGGTGGAAGAACTCTCAAAAGAATCTCAGCATGCAGAATATGTGTATGGAGATTTTCTCCTTTCCTTGCAGGCAATAAAGGAAATAATGAATCGGAATGAAGTCTCCCTTTTCTGTCCGGCTATATTCTGGATGCAGGGAGAATCCAATTATGACCCATTGCCGGGACTTACACCGGGAAGTATCTATACCAATGAAAAGGAAACCTATCAAAATCTGCTTCTTGCCTTAAAAAATAATATGCAGGCTGACATCCGGAACACTTATCAACAAGTAGCAGACCCATTGTTTATCACCTATCAGACCGGTGGAAATTATATTCGGAACGAACAACAGACCATTTCTATGGCACAACTGGAAGCATCCAACCGATATGACGATATTATCTGTGCCGGACCGGTGTATCCGGTTCCCGACAGAAACGGACATCTGGATCCGAACGGATACCGTTGGTACGGAGAAATGCTGGGAAAAGTGTTTTATAAAAAAGTAGTTTTGCAGGAAGATTTCAAGCCACTGCAACCAAGAAAGATAGTAAAGGAAAGTGCACAAACGTTATCCGTGGAATTCCTTGTCCCGGAGCCTCCGTTAGTATTTGATACGGAGATAATTCATATGATTCCTGATTATGGTTTCAGCATAAAGGACAATGCCGGAAAGAAATCCATTATTTCCCTGGAAATAGAGGGTAATAAAGTCAGGATAACTTGTGATGCTCCTTTTACAGGAGAAATAACCCTTTCCTATGCCGGGGAAGAATTCCAGGGACATGGTTCTTTGCGTGACAGTGATCCGTATACCGGATACTATGCATACGAAAACCTTGACCGGAAAGATGAACAGGGACAATTTATTTTTACCAGGGAAGATTCGGAAAGCACATTGACCCCTGCGCATGATCCTTCTTCTTTATATGGAAAACGCTATCCGCTCTATAATTTCTGTGTTAATTTTTACTACCGGATTCCGGAAGGAGAAACCGAATATCATGTTCCTTATCTCTCGTCTCCACCTGTAAATATAAATAAAACGGAAAAAGTAAATCCTTTATCCGTTACTTATACAAATAACAGGCTTTTTATTACAGGCGGCAGTACCTTGGAAAAGAAGGTAGAAGTATATAACCTATATGGGAAATGTATCCTAAACACTTTATGTGAAGAGCAACTGGATGTTTCTTTCCTTCCGGCAGGCGGATATATTATACAGGTACGCTCCGGAGAAGAAAAAATAGCTACTAAAGTGTTAAAATAAAGTGAATTATTTGCTGTATACTCTTTTGAAACTCTGGTATACCCTATTTATAAACAGAGAACTTAAATTTGCTAGCACACTTATAATACGAAACAACATATAAGCTTAAATCAGTATCCAAAAAATCTTACATCTTAATTCTTAATTTTTGACTCTTGACTCTATTTAAATACTTAAATCAAACAATTATGAGAAAATTTATTTTTACTTCCTGGATATTACTATTGGTAACAGGTTTTTCATCTTCCCTGTATGCAGGAAAAGCAGATAAAATTAAATATGAATTTATGGGATCTACGAATGGGTGGAGTTATCCCGCCGATCATAATCAGGGGGTAATGGAAATTACGCCGGAAAATTATTTACGCATCATCCGTACCGGAAGTGACGATTGGTTTATGATGCAGAAAACAATAACCGTGGATTTTGATCTTTATCCGGAGTTGGCTGTAAGACTGGTGAAAGAACTCGAACAGGGTCGCTGGTTCTTTAAAATAGAAAAAGACGATTTCTGGAAAGAGCTGCTGGTAGACAATTCCTATATGGCAGAAATTCCGGGCGCAGATGATGATTACCTGAACTCTATTTATGTATGGGACATCCGTAGTATTCTGCGGGAAGAAGGAATTCCGGTAACAGAGCCCGTTACTCTTAATCTGCAATTTACCCTGCAGCAAACAGAACCGGGGAACTCCATCGAACTGGATTGGATCCGTTCGGATTACAATGATGATAAAATAGATCCGGCGGATGATGTAACAAAAGTGCAGGTAACCGGTACACTAGTGGATAATATGGAAAGTGCGCAGGGCTGGAGTGTCCTTGCTGGCGGTGAGTTAATAGCGGAAAACGGAACGGTTGGAATCAGAACTACCGGACCGGATGCATGGTCTATTTTGCATAAAAGCTTCTCGGAAGATGTAACAAAATATCCATTTTTAGCGGCAAAGATTGCAGACTTCAACAGAGGATGGGAACTGAAATTTTCAAGTGAACAGGTAGAAAAAGTATTGGATGCAGGCAATGCCAGTGAAAGTGGAGCTATGTATGTATGGAATCTGACGGAAATTACAGAACTATCAGGAAAACAGGATTTCTCTATTCAGATTGTGGCAAAAGATGGTACCGATTCGTATGTAACAGTAGATTGGATTCGTTCCCAGAATTACATTTCTCCTTCTCAGGCAAAAGCAGAAAAAGGAAATATTAACGATCAGATGGAAAGTGCCGACGGATGGCGCAATATTGATGCCGGGGAAATATTTACCCGGAACGGTACGGTAGGCGTACGGGCTATGAATGGTAGTACACAGGGATGGTATGTTATCCGCAAGGATTATATGGAAAATGTAGATGAGTATCCTTATTTACGGGTTACTGTGGCTGACTTTAATGAAGACTGGACCGTAAAAGTCGTTACTTCGGACGGAGAAAAAGAATTGCTGAAAGAAAATGCCATTCAGAACGGAAAGGTATATACCTGGAATTTGCAACGGCAGACCGGAACCAACGGAACTAATAACTATGGCGTGCAACTGCTGGCATTGGGGACTTCCGGAAGTACATATTTCACGGTAGATGCTATTGAATCTTATAAGTATATAGATGATTCGAATGTGGGAATTAACGATCCGAAAGAACAAACTGTATCGGTATACACACAGAATGGAAAAATCATCGTTAACATGGAAAACAAAACAAATCTTCAGGTGGTGGATTTGTTGGGACGGGTTGTATTCGCTCAGAACCTTGAAACCGGTATGCATGAAATACCAGTGCCGCAGGCCGGCATTTATGTAGTGGTTGCCGGTACATCGAAAGCGAAAATAGTAGTACAATAAGAAATAAAACCGGGGAGGGAAGTTTCAATCAGGGCTTCATTTTGTTTCTTCCTTCCTCAGGTTTTTCTCTCTGAAAAGAGAACCGGTTGATCATTTATTCTAATAATATGAGAAGTGTAATAAATAAATGCTCTTTTACCTTATTCCTATTCCTGATTTGTTCTGCCGGATGGGCACAGGAAAAAATCAGTTTTTCAGGAATCGTAAAAGATAAAGATACAGATGAGACCCTGATCGGGGTAAACATCTTTGATAAAACCAGTAAAGCCGGTACCATCACCGATATAGAAGGAGAATTCGTATTGGAAGTCACCTCCGGAACAACCCTGGAAATTAGTTATGTGGGATATGTAACTCGGGAATGGAAAGTGACTTCTTCTACCAAAGAAACCATTTACCTCTCTCCTGACTCCGGTTTGCTGGATGAAGTGACTGTAGTCGGCTACGGTACTCAGAAAAAAGTTTCCCTTACCGGAGCAATCAGTTCGGTAGATAGCCGTGTTTTTGAAGATAAGGCTACTTCCAATACTATTTCGGCTCTTCAGGGACAGGTGCCGGGACTTAATATCGTAAAAACCCAGGGGAAACCCGGGTATGAAGACTGGATGATTAACATCCGGGGATTATCCTCAAACCGCGATTTGCAACCGCTTATCGTACTTGATGGGCAAACAATGGCAAACTCACAGGAATTATCAAAAATCAATTCCAACGACATAGAAAATATTACCGTACTGAAAGACGCGGCTGCTTCTATTTATGGGGCAAGAGCTGCCGGTGGGGTAATCCTGATTACCACAAAAAGAGCGAATACGGTGAAACCCACTATTTCCTATAATGGAAATGTGACTTTACAGATACTAGGCAGGAATATTAAACTCATGGATAGGTTCCAATGGTTTACCAACCTGGATAATGCGTATGCCAATGCCGGTCTGGCGGATAGCCATCCGTTTTTCCTTCTGAAAGAATATTATATGGGAAAAGAATCCGGATATGCGATTCCACGGGATGATCCCCGCTTTGAGGGAATGGCTTCGTTTCAGGATGTAACGGATTTTACCTTCTGTGATACGGACTGGCAGGATGTGTTTTACGGTACGGCATTGTCTACTCAGCACAATATGTCTTTAAGTGGTTCTACTCCTAAAACCAATTACTATGTTTCATTAGGTTATACCGACCAGAACAGTCCGTTGAAATGGGGTGAACTGCGGGATAAAAGATACAGTGGACGTGCCAATGTGGAAATGAAAATTACCGATAACCTTACTTCTATTACGAAATTCTCTTACGAACGGGAAAATTATGTAGAACCTACTTATACCGATCAGGCAGTGGCTACACTGATGCAACGCCAGCCGGGTATGGCTTCACAAACAGTAGATGGAAAACCATACGCATGGGGAGCACAGCCGGCAATGAATTGGGCGATGGAACTGGGTGGAGATACCAAACGAAATTTTTACCGTACCAATATTTCCCAGGCACTGGAATATAAGCCAGTAAAGGATCTGACTATTACCGGAATGGCAGGTTTTAATGACTGGACCTACCGGGATAGCCGCCTTATGCAATCTGTGACTTATTACGATTACAGTGGTACCAAAGAAGTGCTGGTTACTCCGACCTTAGCCAATACAAAATTTGAAAACAGCTGGGATGAACACTTCTACCAGAACTATCAGTTATATGCAAATTATGAACATATATTCGAAAATATCCATGATGTAAAAGTCATGTTAGGTACTTCTTACGAAAATGATCGTTTTGAGCGTACCTGGAGCGGAAGAAATGAATTATTGATTTCCGATCTGCCTTCTCTGAATGCAGGAAATCCGGAACTCGCCACCAACGGGGATGAAGTCTCTCAATGGGCGATTGCTTCTTACTTCGGACGGTTCAATTATGCCTATGATGGAAAATATCTGTTAGAAGCGAACTTCCGTTATGACGGTTCTTCCCGTTTTATTGCTTCCGAACGCTGGGGGTTATTCGGTGGCGTATCTGCTGCATGGCGTGTTTCGGAAGAAGGCTTCCTGAAAAATAGCAATGTATTTCAGAATTTGAAATTAAGGGCTTCATACGGAACTGCAGGAAATCAGGAAGGAATCGGAATATATGATTACATTCAGCGGATGGCATTGGGATTATACCCGTTCGGTTCCGACCAGTACCGGTATCTGACCATGGGTATGAATGGAATGGTCAGCCTGGACAGAACATGGGAAACCGTGAAAACAGCGAATGCCGGACTGGATTTTAGTGTGTTGAACGGACGTTTATCCGGGGAAATAGACTATTTCAGAAAGAAAAACGATAATATGCTGATTGCTGTTTCTTACCCGGCATTATTAGGTGCAACCCCTCCGGCAACCAATAACGGTTCCATGCGGACTACCGGATTTGAAGTTACATTAACATGGCGGGATAAAATCGGAAATGATTTTCATTACTTTATTACTGCTTCTTATTTCGATGCCCGGAACAAAATGCTGGACCTGGGTGGGGAAGGAGATCAGGAAGTCTGGATGATTCCTTATAAACAGGGACATACAGCTTATTCTTTCTTTGGCTATAAATCCGATGGTATTATTCAAAATGAAGCACAGTTGGAAGAATACAAACAACGATTTTCCAATTTACCCTCCAATATAGGCGTAGGAGATGCGATGTTTATTGATAAGAATGACGACGGATTATTAACTGCCGAAGATACCTATGATCTGGGAAGTGCCGATCCGAGATACGGATTTAGTGCATCTTTCGGTGCGGAATGGAAAGGATTTGACTTGTCTGCTTTCTTTCAGGGATACGGGAAAATATTCGGATACAACTGGACAGACCGTCCGTATGACAACTGGTGGCTGAATAACAACTCATATTTTGTGGGTAGAGTCGCAGAATTGATGGACGATCCATCCAATCCGGATGCTAAGATTGTTGCGAATCCGGATGCAAGCTATCCGAAAGTTTCTTCCAATGAAAGTGTCTCCGGATACAATTACCAGTTATCGGACATTATGCTGCGGAATTACGGATATGTAAGACTTAAAAACCTGACCATCGGTTATACATTGCCTCAACAGGTTGTGAAAAAGATGAAGGTAGAAAAACTCAGGCTTTATTTTACCGGACAGGATATCTGGGAATGGGTAAAAACAGATGACGGATGGGATCCGGAAAGGAACTGGAGGGATATGACTTCTTCCTATTTCCCGAGCATGCGTTCATGGAGCTTTGGGGTCAACCTTGTTTTTTAACGGATTAAAATTAAAAGGAAATGAAATACAAAGGATTAAAAATATGGATGGTGCTGGGGGGCCTGTTCCTTGGTTTGCTAGCATGTAATGATATGCTGGACTTTGATCCGGAATCCGAACCTTCCGAATCTATTACCTGGAAAACGGTGGATGATTTTAAACGGGCGACGGGAGATTTATATAATAATTTAGACCATCCGAAATATCAGACGGATTACAAGGCCGATATTCTGGTAGAAGGAAGTCAGGATGTCGTAAATGATGAACAGAAAGGGTATATACAGGTATGGGAGAGCGAAGGTACCTGGAACAGTAACTATGCCTATATCCGGGATGTAAATACTATTCTGGAAAAGGCTGCCGCTTTCCGGGATCCGGAAAGCCTGGCCTCTTGTGTGGCGGAAGCAAAATTCTTCCGGGCTTACTTTTACAGCAAGTTATTTTGTGAATACGGAGGCGTACCTATTATTACGGAAGTTCTGGATGTTACCTCGGCGGATCTTTACAAACCCCGGGATACAAGGGAAGATACATTTGACTTTATTATAAAGCAACTGGATGAAGCTATTCCCGACCTGCCTTTACAAAGTGAAATCAGCGATACGGATTATGGACGGGTATCCCGGCAGGCAGCTATGGCATTACGGGCACGGATGTGCCTGCGGGAAGGTACCTGGAGGAAATATCGCGGACAGGGGAATTGTGAAACACTTATTTCCCGTGCTGCAAAGGATGCGGAAGATATTATAAATATTCCGCAGTATGAAATATTCAATCATCCGGATGCCTTGGGCGAAGAAAGTTATAAATACCTCTTTATTCTGGAAGATGAAGAATGTAATCCCAGCACATTAAGGAAGAAAGACAACAAGGAATATATACTGGCCAGAAAATACAATTCTTCCATCAAGCCGATAGGTGCAGCTAACCGCGGATTTGCTCCGACCCGTAAGCTGATCGATATGTTCGTTTGCAAAAACGGATTGCCTATCCGGTATAATGGAACAATAAATCCTGAATTCAACGGCTATCTTACCAAAACATCGGAGTTTGAGAACCGGGATTACCGGATGACGACGCTGGTAAGGCAGGAGGGAAAGGTATATTATGGAATCGGAAGTTATTCCCGATGGGGGAATCCCAATCCTCCCACGGAAGTGTATACTAATAATTTCGGTTCGGGGAGTAGTACCGGATACTTTTGTGATAAGTTTTCTTCGGAAAGGTATGTGGAAAACGGAGGAGAAGGTTTTGACTATCCCCTTATCCGATATGCCGAAGTGCTGTTGATATTTGCAGAAGCCACTTACGAGAAAAACGGATTTATTTCGGATAGCGAGCTGGACCGTTCAATAAATCTGCTGAGAAAACGGGGTGGGGTAGCTCCTCTTTCCAATGCACTGGTAAGTCAGAATGGATTGAATATGCTGGAAGAAATAAGACGGGAACGTACCGTGGAGCTTTATTTTGAAGGATTCCGCCTGGATGACCTGAAACGCTGGAATACGGTAAAAAAGGAAATGACAGAAGATATCTGTGGTTTCTATCTGGGTTCCGGAACACCCTGGAGTAAATTTTCCAGAGGAAAGGACATCGACGAAAACGGTTTTTACCGGTTATGCAAAAAAGAAGAACGCGTATGGGAAGATTATTACGAGTTGAAACCTCTTCCTTATGACCAGTTGCGTCTTTCCAAATGTACCCTTGAACAAAATCCCGGATATGATGCCGGAAGTTGTAAATAAATTAAATATGCTAATGTGATAATATGCCAATGTGCCAATGATGAAATTAGCTTCACTAATTTTTGAATAAGTTAATTTAATAATGGAAAGGGAAAGAACGGATTTTTAAGGAGATTCTTTCTTTATTTAAAACCAGCTATTCAATCAATTCAAAACATTCACGTGTTATATAATTGGCACATTGGCACATTGGCATATTATCACATTCTCACATTAAAAGAAAATTTATGAAAAAATTAACAATCCTTTTTCTCTGGTTTTTTAGTCTGCTTTTCGGAGCTTATGCCGAAAATAAGCATATGCTAGTGATTGATATTTCTGAAATGGATGAGGCGGAAATGATGGCTGTCTTATCTTTTCAGGGGTTAGCAAACCGGGAAGAACCGAATATCTTTGTCAAAGCCAGAAATAAAAATATGTGGGGAATGGCTTGGAAGAACTGGTATAATAATCTGGGTACCGGTGCAATTTCCAATGAAGTATTTGAAAAATATGAAGCTACGGAAGATGTATTTATCGAGTATTATGAGAAAACTTTCGGGTTTACCTTTGAAGAAGTGACTTTTGAAGAAGCGCTGGCAGCTTTAGAAGATACATTCAAAGGAGTAATTATGTATACCCATACCCGTTCCTCTTCTCCGGCCGGTATTTCGATAGCCCTTACAGCAGCAGCGGTAGAAGACGCTATTCCGGCTACGCAGGCTGTTCTGGCGAAGTTCCCGCGTTTACATACCTATCCGGTAATTAAGAATTTCCATTTGCAGTTCGATGATAAATATGCTGCCTATGACTATGCCATAACAGAATATAAAGATAAGGTAAGCAAAGATTTCCTGCATTCGTATGACCTGAGTAATGACGGGCATTTTTCCGTGGATTATGCCGTGCAGATGAAAATGTTTACTTCCGACCTTTCTTTTGATTCTCCTGTGGCTGTATCGGGAGATCCGGATAATGCTCCGGTAAATATGACAGATACGGAAAAACTCAATAAAATATGCGAAGCAGTAGGCTATAATCCAGCTTCTTCTATCTGGGGATGGGCGCCTCCTACGGAGTATGCCCTTATTCGTCGTGCCGGTGAGTTAGGAATGGTAGTCTTATGTAATAACCAGCCGAATGCTTCTTTTCATGCTGCCGTAAAAGTGCCGGAAACCTCTTTCAAACAAAAAAGGCAGATTCATTCGGAAGACGTGGTGTTAGAAAATAAAGTTTACATTGCTTTCGAATCCAACGAAGGAGATACCTATAAATGCCTTGGCGGGCTTATGAATGAAGGAACCTGGATGCAGAAACGTCGGGGAGAAGTAAAAATGAACTGGGGGACTAATCCCCGTATTTTTCAGTTAATGCCGGCATTGATGAAGTTCTATTACGATAACCTCACAGATCAGGATTACTTTTTCAATGCTACTGCCGGGATCGGATATGTAGATGCCGGCTTGATGACAAATGCACAACGGGAAGAAATGGCACGGCAGAATAAACTTACCAGTGAATATTGCGATACTCATCATATCGATATCTGGTGGTATCGGGAAGCAGACTGGGTAGCACAAATGGGGCTCGTAGGACAGCAAAGCTGGGAAACCTATCAATCCGTTACTTACCCCAAAGTAGAAAACCGGATTCCTGTTATCAATTATGATATATCGTACGACCTTACCTCGGAAAGCTTTCAGAAGCGCCCTGAAAACCTGGCCTTATATTTGGCTGCGATGGGCAATAATGAGGCCGTAAAAGATGGTCCCTGGTTTGAAATCGTATATGCGATCGACCCGGAAATGGCATACAATACCATGCAGATTCTCGAAGCTCAATATCCGGGACGCTTTGAAGCCGTATGCCTTGATGAAATGTTTATACTGGCAGAAAAAGCACAGGAACAGATAGAAGGAAAGACGGTGCGGAGAGATACCAACCTTTATAATCAACTGATTGAAGATAATAAACGGTATTATTCATTTATTGATTTGGATTTTGATACCCCATCCGGACTCATCGATCGTACCAGCCCACAGAATCTCAATGTAAATGAGAAAGACGGAAAACTTATTATCGAAAAAAAGGATAACGGAGTGAACTGGGGTTTTTGTTACCGGATATATAATTATGATTTCGACAAATACCCGGTTTTATCCCTTCGTATACCGGAAGGTGTACAGAATGCTCCTTTCTTCCTGAAGCTGGCAGAAGTAGAATTACGGTTGGAAAGAGCTACCGTCGATGAAAATGATCGTTGTGTATATTCCTGGAATGTAAAAGAAATCGTTAACAGGACCGGGTTTGTAGAAAATATACAATTGCAGGTGCATATGGATAATCCGAAAGCAGGTGACAGAGTAGAACTGGATTATATAAAATCCATTGCAGGCGAACCCACTTCCCTACCGGAAATTTCACAATCCTCTGTATATATACATTCATCCGGTAAATTAGTAACGGTAGAAGGTCTTCCGGAAGGAACCGCGATAGAAATAATAGATATGCTGGGTAAAAGATGCCTGGTAACTTACAGCAAAGTGATTGATATGAATTCGTTCCCTACAGGGATATATATCGTAAAAAATTCGAACGGACAATCTGTCAAATTTATGCTGAAATAAAAACAAAGGGAGGGAAAAGTAAAAAATAGGACAATAAATGAATCAGAGATACGGAATGCCCTCCTATCTTATTTTTATCGATTCCCTCTTTTTTGTTTTTTACTAAAGAATACTAAAAGAAAAAGTAATATGAAAAAAATACAATCTTTAAAAAATGTCGGAATTCTGGTTCTGCTTTCGGTACTGCTCGGATGTAGCCATTCTTCTAAAAACAATCAGACAGAGACCGTTTCGGAACACGATGAAAACGGAACACTGGTCATGTGCTTTGCCTCTAAAGGCGAATTTTATCCTCTGGAAAGAACAACCGAAGGCCTCCATGGAATTACAGAACTGGCTCATAAATATGGAATTCCCGTTACCTATTATATAAAACCCTTTACTGCAGAAAAATACAAAGATGACCTGAAAAAGTGGCACGAGGAAAATGGGGATGAAATCGGTTGGTTCAGTGAAAATGTAAATATAAAAGATGCCCCGGAAGAACTCCGGCAATTGCAGGATATTGTTTCATGGCAGGCTATCCGGAGTACCGGAAATATTAAATATGGCCCGGAATGGATAAAGATGTATCTGAAAAACGGTATTGAATCCGTATGGGGAAGATGTTACGAACAAACCTATACGGATGATATTACGGACCGGGGATGTCCCTTCGGGTTTTATTATGCGAATCCGGCCTGTTTTAAAGTCCCCAATACGGAAAAAGGCGGATTAATTACTGTTCCCTGGTTATCGAATGACCTGAACCTGATTTTCCGTACGGCACAGCAATCTACTTTTACGTTTGATGTGAATGATCCACAGGATATCGGAGTCGCTACTCCCGAAGATGATTCTTTCTGGGTAGCGGAAATTAATGAATACAAAAAACAAACAAAATACAATAAAGTCGTTCCATTGGTAATACTACAGGAACTGGAAGAGTTTGCCCTTTCCGAACCGGGTTTTGAAGAACGGCGGAAAAGTGCGTATGCTATTTTGGAAAATCTGTTCAAAGTATTGCAGAAAGAAGGGATAAAAGTCGTAACTGTTTCGGAAGCAGTGGACATGTATAAAGCGGCTTATCCGGAAAAAACGCCACCCACATACGGATTGTATGATAATATCGGGAATATTCCTATTATCCGGAACAATACCAGCCTGGAACTTACCGATAAAAAGTTCGATACGGGAAAAGGCCCTTCCTACAACGGATATTATGCCACCAACCGGGAAGACCGTACCTGGTATTATTATCATCCGGAAGGAAAACCTTTTTATGAAACCGGAAAGCTTTTTACTTATTATGATGTAAACGGGTTACTGATCTTTGAAGAGAATAATCCGAATCCGATCCGGATTACGCCATATACCAATCTTCCGGAAAACCTTTTTGGCGAAGCCATTCTGCCGGAAATGTCCTATTGGTTCGATACAGATAAATTTATTCCGCAGGCATCCATTGACATATTAGAATCTCCGGACAGACTTTCCGTAAAAATAAAAGCTTCTGCAGAAAATAATATTGTTTTTACCGGAACATATCTTCCTTTCGGTGTTATGTTATGAGGTGATTATAGTACATATAAAGTTCCGGCAGACGCTCCGGCCGGTACAAAAATACTGGATAAAGAAGGCTTATACATTCCTATGCTTCTAAACATAGGAGAAAATGAACTGAGCCTGACATTTACAAGGAGCTAGGAAAACAGAGTCAAGAATCAAGAACCAAGAGTCAGGACTTCGGGCAAATAACCAGGTTCTTGACTCTTGACTCTATTAAATCTTTTTTGTTATGGTTATAAACAAATCCATATATATAGGTAAGGTAATAAAAGGGATGATTTGTTTCTTTTTATTATTTACCGGAATGAATTATGTGGCCGGAAATGAAATGGAATACCGGCAACTCACTAATTCCATCGGCTTATCCAATAGCGCTTTGACATCCATCCTTCAGGATTCTGCCAGCATCATGTGGTTCGGAACCTGGGATGGCTTAAATGCGTTTAACGGAAAAGACTTTACCGTATATAAACCGGAACCCGGAAATAAAAAAGCAATCAGCAATAACATTATCCGTATCCTTCTGGAAGAAAAAAAAGGAATCCTTTGGATTGCTACAGATCATGGGGTTAACCGGATGGATACCGAAAAAGAAGAATTTACTCCCTTTTATTTCGGGTATGAAAAGTCCTATCCGGCTATTCCCGGTATTTATACCATCGCAAAGACTTCTGACAATACTGTTTTCTGTTCTGCCCTCGAATGGGGGCTATCCTGGTATGATGAAAAAGCAGGTGATTTCAGATTGTTAAACTCTCCATTTGTCAATACCTTAGATATCCGGGATATCAAAATAGACAGAAAAGATCATATCTGGCTTTTACACCGGGACGGTCGTATGGAAATTCTGCATCTCGAAAAAGATAAAAGCGGACATTTCTTTATCTCCTGGACCCATACGCTGGATTTCCCGTATATCAGGAATGTATATTCCTACGACAGATACATGGTGTTAGTCGATGACAACAAGAACATCTATGTATACAATGCGGACGCAAGAAAAATATTCGAATACAATGTGTCTTCCCTTATTCCCAATGCGGATATTCTGCATGTTACCCTGATAGAAGAATCGTTATATGTTACCTCTACTGCAGGAGGATATTATAAAATATCCATGAAACTCAATATCCCGCCGGTATTTGATGCCAGAGTTGGCAATATGCGTATTCCGGTACTTTATCAGGGGGATCAGGATATCCTTTGGGCCGGTACGGATGGATACGGAGTCTATATGATATACGATGCCAATAAATCCTTTAAAACCATTTCCCTGAAACGAGAGGCCGGCATGATACGAGCTTTTTGTGAAGACAACCAGAAAAGACTGTGGATCGGAACCAAAGGTGGAGGCATTACCGTGCTCAATAACTACACTAACCAGCCCAATCTCATCGCGGAATATACTACCCGGAATGGATTGTTGAACGATGCGGTGTATGCTATTGTCAAAGGATTCGGAGGAGATTTATTTATCGGGTCCGACGGGAAAGGACTGAATATATATACCAATCAGCAAATGACAACGCTGGATACCTCCGGAATGCCATTTGATTTTTTTGGTGTCTATAGCATTTATTGTTCCGAAAAAGATTCTATGCTTTGGGTCGGAACCAGTGAATACGGCTTTATCGGCATGAAGATCCGGAAAAATAAAAAAGGGTATGAAGTCATTGATTACAAGCGCTTCCTGCATAACCGGAATCATCCCGGTTCCCTGACGAATAACGTAATATATGCTGTGGTTCCGGAAGATGAACATTCCTTATGGATTGGAACACGGGGAGGCGGGTTGAATAAATTCAGCATCTCCGGTAAAGAATTTGAAGCTTACCAGCATGATCCTGAAAATCCCGGGTCGTTAAGTAATAATGATGTTCTTTCTTTATATAAAGACAATACAGGAACCTTGTGGGTAGGTACCAGTGTGGGATTGAATGTCCTGAAAAAAGATGAAAAAGGAAATGTCTTTTTTAAAAAATACAGCCAGACAAATGGTTTGCCGAATAATACGGTACATGGCATCAGTGAAGACTGGGAAGGAAATATATGGATCAGTACCAACCGGGGACTGGCGAAAATAGAAAAAGAAACAGACCGGGTCACATCCTATTACGAAACGGACGGATTGCAGAATAATGAGTTTTCCGATGGAGCCTATTATAAAAGCCAATCCGGAAATTATTTGTTTTTTGGCGGTATTTCCGGTTTTAACGTTTTTAATCCGGATCATATCCTTCAACGAAAATATATCCCTGCTTTTCAGCTTTCCTCTTTCCGTATTTTCAATAAAGAAGAAAATATCTATACTAAAATAAAAGAAAATAAAAAAGGGAAAGAACAATTAATCCTTACGTATAAAGAAAACTTTTTTAGTTTTCATTTTCAGGCAGTAGATTATATTCAGAATCAGAACTGTGAATACAAGTATCGGCTGGAAGGATTTGATAAGGACTGGATTCTTGCCGGAAATACAGGAATCGCTATCTATACCAACATTGCTCCCGGGAAATATACCTTACAGGTTGCCTATACTAACGGAGATAAAGTTTGGGTGGAAAAACCCTATACACTGGATATTGTTATTACGCCTCCTTTCTGGAAAACCTGGATAGCTTATTTTGTATACTTTTTGTTCATATTAGGCATCGCGTATGTCATCTATTTTCTGATCCGGAAAAGACTGGATGAAAACCGGAAAATCCTCATTGAAAGACTGGAACGGAAAGAAACGGAGAATATTCATGAAGCCAAATTGCGTTTCTTTACCAATATTGCCCATGAGTTTTATACGCCTATTACGTTGATATATGGGCCTTGTGAGAAAATACTGGAAAAAAGCACCGGCGATGAATACATTACCCGGTACGTAAAAGTCATCCTCTCCAATGCCAAGCGGATGAAACACCTCATCAGTGAACTGATGGAGTTCCGGAAAATAGATACCGGACATATGAAACTTCACCCACAGGTAATAGAAATCCCGGAACTTCTGGAAGAAATGGAACATCATTTTTCTGAAATAACAGAACAAAACCGAATTGACTATTCTGTTCGGGCAGTGGAATCCCCATTCTCATGGATTACAGATATGGATGCCTTGGAGAAAATCTTGTTCAATATTCTGTCCAATGCCTTTAAATATACGCCGGAAGGGGGGTATATCCGGTTGGAATACGGAAAAAAAGAAAATAATCTGGTCATTAAAATTATGAATTCCGGGAAAGGCATTGATCCGGAACATATTCATGAAATCTTTAATCGCTTCCGTATCCTCGAGCACTTTGAGAACCAAATCGAAAAAGGAGACGTCGGACGGAATGGAATAGGCCTTGCCCTTACCCAATCTCTTGTTACCCTCCTGAATGGAGAAATAAAAGTGGAAAGTGTAGTCAATGAAAGTACTACTTTTATTATTACGTTGCCTCCTATGGAGCTGCCGGAAAATCAGTTAATCACACAGGAAACAGAAAAAGAACCGGTGAAAACAACTCCGACAAGTATACCCGTGCAATTACCATCCGGTGAAAATGGCTCTCCGCTGATTCTTATTGTAGATGACGAGCCGGAAATCAGAGCATTGCTTCGCGATACATTAAACCCACAGTTTCCCAATATCATGGAAGCCTCCCATGGCTTAGAAGCCCTGCAACTTATGAAAACCAAGAGGCCTAACCTGATTATTTGCGATGTAATGATGCCGGAGATGGATGGTCTTACTTTTGTAAAAGAATTAAAGAACAATGTATTTACCAACCATTTGCCGATAATATTCCTATCTGCCAAAGATTCAGTAGAAGACCAGATATTGGCGGCTCAAAGCGGTTCGGATGTCTATATTACCAAACCTTTTCATCCGAAGCATGTTCTGGCTACGGTAGAAAGCATCCTTATCAAGCATAAACTGATCCAGGATTATTACAATTCATCCGTCGGATCTTATGACATGCTGGAAAACGGCAGGATGATCCATGCGGAAGACAAGGAGTTCCTGATAAAAATCATCCGGTTCCTCGAAGAAAACCTCGAAGACGAAGATATGTCCGCAGACCTTATTTGTGAAGAACTGGGAATAAGTAAAATGTCCCTTTACCGGAAAATAAAAGCTACTCTAGACCAGACGCCGGGAGAGTTTATTAAATCCGTAAAGTTAAATCGCAGCGTCCATTATCTACTAACGACTACCATGACTGTGCAGGAAATAATTTACCGGTGTGGTTTTAATAATAAATCCTATTTCTACCGGGAATTTGCTAAAAGGTATCATCTGACACCTAAAGAGTACCGGGAAAAACATCAGGGTTAACCTGGTAAAATAAGAAAGCATATATGGGGTTTTACAATTGATAAGTGTTTTTTAGCGAGTTAACTAATAAGTTAAAGTTAGCTATCCATCGTAAAAATATTATTGATTGGTTGAAGAAGAAATAGTAGGACTTTGCATAAACTGTAAGAGAGCATATAAAGTCTTTTGAAAATAAAAGAAAAGGTTTAAAGAGATAATGATAGCTGTTTCTCAAAGATATGTTAACTTTGCGGATATAAGGAAATCAGGATACATTGAATAGAATCCATGGTGTCCTGAAACAGTAAAAAAAGTGCTCTTATTGAGAATTAATATATTAATTAAAAGATTGCAGAGCAAAGTTTATGGAAACGTATAACCAAAAAACAGATGAAGAAAAAAATACTTATATTCCTTTTTGATGGATTTTCTGATTGGGAAATAGCATATCTAACTCCTGAAATAAAGAAAAGTGAAAAGTTCGAATTGATTTATTTCTCACGTAATGGAGAATCTGTTGAATCCATGGGAGGAGTGCATGTCTTGCCTGATACTTCATTAAATGCAATTCATACTGATGAAGTTGAAATGCTTATTCTTCCTGGTGGAACAGCCTGGGAAAAAGGGGAAAATAGTTTTATTGACTTTTTTTTAAGTGACTTATTTATGAAAAAGAAACCAATTGCTGCTATTTGTGGGGCAACAATTTATCTTGGACAAAAAGGTTTATTAAATGATTTGAAACATACAAGTAATGATTTACATTATTTAAAAGGAGTTGCACCGGAGTATTCAGGAGAAAAGAATTATATAAATTCATTAGCGATTACAGATAAAAATCTTATAACAGCGAATGGTATTGCCCCTATTGAGTTTGCACGGGAAATATTTACAAAATTGCAATTACATAGCGATAAGGAAATAGAGAAGTGGTTTCAACTTTTTAAGAATGGTATTTGGAGCGAATAAAAAATAAATACAAAACCGGAAATCCGAAATGCAGATTTATTTCCTACTCAGGTGTGATTGGTAAGTTTCGTAATAAATACCATAAAAGTAAATGAGAGAAATAGAAAATTTAAAAACACAGTATTTTACGAATCGGAATGATTGGAGAAAATGGCTTGAGAATAATTTCGAATCCGAGAAAGAAATCTGGCTTATTTTTCCCCATAAATCGGCAGGACAACCTTGTATCTCATACAATGATGCTGTTGAAGAAGCATTGTGTTTTGGCTGGATTGATAGTACCTTAAAAAAACTTGATGATAAACATAGTATTCAGTGGTTTTTGCCACGAAAAAATAAAACATATTATTCTCAACCGAATAAAGAGCGGTTAAAATGGCTCTGGGAGCGCGATATGATTCATCCAAAAATAAAAAACGATGTAGTAAGAATTATACAAGAAGAATTTGTTTTTCCTCAAGACATTATAAACAGAATCAAGCAGGACGAAATAGCATGGAATAATTATCAAAAATATTCAGAATCATACAAAAGAATTCGAATCGGATATATTGAGGCCGCAAGAGCACGTCACGAGGAGTTTGAAAAAAGACTTTTAAACTTTTTGGCCAGGACTCGAGAAAATAAAATGATTGCAGGATATGGTGGTATTGATAAGTATTATTAAACTGTTTACCCGTAACAAGGGATTTGGCGTCTGAGTTGTTGAACGTATACGGTTGTTACATCGTTCCTTCTGTTCTTAAACTCTCATAAGAGTTGATTTTTCAGTCTGTTAAATTTAAGCGATGAAAATCTGAAATAATCAGTCATCCTTTTCTTTTTACCTATCCGATCCTAATGTTCAATTTTTACTTCTTACCTTTTAGTTTTTAGGTATTAATTTTTATTTTTATACGATTTATTTTACTTTTGCAGGCCAAAGGATTGATTCGGATTCTTTGAGAGGTAGCTTATTATAAATCACATAAATAAAAAATATATGGCAACTACGGCAGATTTCAGAAACGGAATGTGTATCGAATACAATAACGGATTTTATATGATTGTTGAATTCCTGCACGTAAAACCGGGTAAAGGAGCAGCTTTTGTACGTACAAAATTAAGAAATGTACAGACAGGACGTGTGCTTGAAAATACATTTAACTCAGGTGTAAAAGTAAATGAAGTAAGAATCGAAAGACGTCCTTATCAGTTCCTTTATAAGGATGATATGGGATATAATTTTATGCATGTAGAAACGTATGAGCAAATTTCCATTCCGGAAGAGAGCATTAGTGGAGTTGCTTTCCTGAAAGAAGGGGATAATATTGAAGTGGTGGTACATGCAGAAACAGAAACCGTATTATATGCAGAGTTACCTGCTCATGTAATATTGGAGATCACCTATACAGAGCCCGGAGTAAAAGGCGATACGGCTACTAATACTTTGAAACCTGCTACGGTGGAAACCGGTGCAGAAGTTCGGGTACCTTTATTTATTAACACGGGAGAAAAAATAAAGGTAGATACCCGTGACGGTTCTTATGTAGAACGAGTAAGATAATTTTTATGTAATACAAGAAAACGGACATGTTCACTCTGAAAGAGTAGGAGGGAAGATGTCCGTTTATTTTTTAGTGACTTTATTTCGTATGTTTTATTCTGTTATCATTCCTGTTTTTAATCGCCCGGAAGAGACTGATGAGTTATTGGTCAGTCTTTCGGAAATGTCGTTTAAAAACTTTGAAGTGATAATTGCAGAAGATGGTTCTACGAATTCCAGTAGAGAAATTGTAGAGAAGTACCGGGATAAGCTGGAGATAGCGTATTTCTATAAGGAGAACTCTGGACCGGGAAATACCCGGAATGCAGGAGCCGCAAAGAGTAAAGGGGATTACCTTATTTTCTTGGATTCCGATTGCATAGTGCCTGTCCGGTATCTCGATGAAGTAGAAAAAGAATTAACTTCTTTTCCGTGTGATGCATTCGGTGGTCCCGATAGGGCTATGGATTCCTTTACTCCTGTTCAGAAAGCTATTAATTATGCCATGACATCTTTTTTTATTACGGGGGGAATACGGGGTGGAAATAAAAGGATGGATAAGTTTTATCCCCGTAGCTTTAACATGGGTATTAAAAAAACGGTTTTTGACGAACTGGGCGGATTTGCTCCTATGCGTTTCGGGGAAGATATTGACTTCAGCATCCGGCTTTTCAATTATTCTTTCCGAGTACGGCTTTTCCCGAAAGCTTATGTATTTCATAAGCGCAGGACTGACTTCCGGAAATTTTTCAGGCAGGTTTACAATTCGGGAATTGCCAGAATAAACCTATACAAGAAGTATCCCTCCTCCCTGAAAACAGTACATTTTCTTCCGTTGGCTTTTACCCTGCTTATGTTATTTTTTCTGACAGGAAGTCTATTTTGTTTATATTTTTTATTACCTATTCTTCTTTTTACAGGAATTATTTTTATAGATTCCGGTATAAGAAATAAAAGCATTTATATCGGTGTTTTATCTGTAGCCGCTTCTTTTATTCAATTAATAGGATATGGGTTAGGTTTTCTTCATGGATGGTGGAGCCGGTGTATATTAAAAAAAAATGAAGCATCTGCTTTTGAGAAAACATTTTATAAATAAATCTATTTTATCTAAGAATATGAATTTTACAGAAACAACTCTTCCCGGTGTATGGATTATCGAACCAAAAGTCTTTGGTGATGAACGTGGATATTTTATGGAAACGTACAAACAAGATTTGTTTGAAAAATACATTGGTAAAATCAATTTTATTCAGGATAATGAATCTTGTTCTTCCAGAGGAGTATTACGAGGATTACATTATCAAATGAACGAGTTTTCTCAGGCGAAGCTTGTGCGTGTCATACAAGGCAAAGTAATTGATGTGGCCGTGGATATCAGAAAATCTTCTCCTCATTTCGGAAAGCATGTAGCTGTAGAGCTATCGGCAGAAAACAAAAAACAATTATTTGTTCCGAGAGGATTTGCTCATGGATTTGTCGTATTGGAAGATTATACCGTCTTTTCCTATAAAGTAGATAATATATATGCACCACAGGCAGAAAAGACAATCGCATATAATGATCCTGATATAGGTATAGACTGGCAGATTGGAAAAGAAGAAATTATTTTATCTGAAAAAGACAAAGAAGGATCATTATTAAAAAATGCAATTGTATTTTGTTAAGTTTGTATTAAAAAATACAAACTTTATTCAATTGTAACTTTTTTAGCGTTAAATTTGCCATCATTTTAACTTATAAAAACAATTGTGTGTATGAGAAAGTTGACTTTATTAGTATCCTTTTTGGTGTGTGTAAGTGTAGCAAATGCACAGTTTAAAATTAATGACAAATCAGTAGGTGCTGCAGTAAAAGCCGGAAAAGCATTGACCGTGAGTGATGCTGAAATTCTTGCTTATACCAAAGAATATATTGACTGGATGGATGAGCATAATCCCGTATGTGTGGACGACGAATATGCGACACGTCTGGCCAATCTGACTGCAGGTCTGGAAAATCATGACGGATTGAATCTGAATATCAAGGCATACCGTGTGGTAGATGTAAATGCATTTGCCTGTGCCGATGGTAGTATTCGTGTATTTGCCGGATTGATGGATGTGATGACTGATGAGGAAATATTAGGTATTATTGGTCATGAAATCGGCCATGTAAAAAATTCGGATATTAAAAATGCATTCAAAACAGCACTCCTTACCTCTGCATTAAAAGATGGAATTGCTTCTCAGGGGGGAACTGCTGCTACGTTGACCGAATCTCAGTTCGGTGACCTGGCGGAAGCATTGACTAATGCAACTTATTCACAGAAGCAGGAAAATGCCGCGGATGATTATGGGTACAAATTCCTAAAAGAATGTGGCAAAAACCCATGGGCCATGGCGCTTTCTTTTGAAAAATTGAATGAAATGTTCCAATCTAATGCCGGAACCATGGACAGATTATTGTCTACTCACCCGGATACGGAGAAAAGAGCAAAAAGAATGGCCGAAAAAGCAACCAAAGACGGATTTGAACGCCCGGCTAATAATTGATAGAAGAGATATAATATAAAATAAAAACTCACTAAATTTTTTAGTGAGTTTTTATTTTATTAGGTAATGGTAAGAATAACGAGTTATTTATTCAGATTTATTATTTCCAATACTTTCTCTGCGATTCTTTTTGCCGAATCACGTTGAGCCAATTTTAGTATATTATTTCCTAATACCCTTAATCGATCATTATCATGAATGATAGTCAATGCGGTTTCTATCAGTTTTTCTTCCGCTTCACCGTCTTTAATTAATACCGCAGCATCTTTTTTCACTAAGGCCAAGGCATTTTTAGTCTGGTGGTCTTCTGCTACATTCGGAGAAGGAACCAGAATAACAGGCTTTCCTACTAAGCAGAATTCCGAAATAGATCCGGCACCCGCCCGGGAAATAATCAAATCGGCCACAGAATAAGCTAAGTCCATCCGGGATATAAAATCCATCATTTTTACGGAAGAAACCGCGTTTTTATCAAGGGCATCTTTCAAATTCCCATAATAATATTTTCCTGTTTGCCATATCACCTGAATATCAGCATCTTTTAATAAATTCAGAGATTTCAATACACTTTGATTAATTGTTCTTGCTCCAAGACTACCACCCACGATAAGAATTGTTTTTTTTGAAGGATCTAAACCAAAATGCGCATATCCTGTTTGTTGTTTTTCTTCAGATACAACCAGACCTTGCCTCACCGGGTTGCCAGTCAGAATAATCTTTTCGGCAGGAAAGAATTTTTCCATATTTTCATAAGCAACACAAATTGCTGTTGCTTTCTGTGCCAATAGCTTATTAGTAACTCCGGCATAGGAGTTCTGTTCCTGGAGTAAGGTAGGAATGCCAAGTTTGTTTGCCTCTTTAAGGGTCGGACCACTAGCATATCCTCCAACACCAATCGCAATGTCCGGCTTGTATTCTTTTATGATTTTTCTGGCTTTTTGCATGCTTTTCCACAAATCAAAGAGGACAGAAATATTTTTTAATATATTTTTTCTGTTGAACCCCTTTACCGGCAAACCGACAATGGAATAACCCGCTTCGGGAACTCTGGTCATTTCCATTCTGCCTTCAGCTCCTACGAATAAAATCTTGCTTTCAGGTACTATTTCTTTTATGGCATTGGCAATGGAAATAGCAGGAAATATATGGCCGCCAGTTCCTCCTCCGCTGATTATTATATTAGGTGGATTCATTTCTATTTATTCTCAGAAAACAATGCTTGTTTTAATTTTTTTATTAATTAGTTTCAATATGTAAACCAATATCTTCTATTCCGATTAGGATGTTATCCCTCATGGCATGTTCAATGCGAATGGTATATTTTCCGGTATCCGGAAAAATAAAATTATCTTTATATATTAATGACTGTTGATACAATGTATTATAGCCTTTTCCGTACCATTCTCCGAAATCATCTGCTAGTAAGTATTGAATGGTATCATTTCTTAATAAACTATCCTGATAATACAGAGTAGAAAAGAGCCAGATATTTTGATAAGGATAATCATTCGTATGCCTTAATTCTATCTTTAAATTATAAGACAAATTTTTATCTTTTATGATGGGAGAAAAAGTTGCCTCCAAATCCTTACTCCAGCCTTCTTCCGGGATATGGACATATTCGAAGTAAACATTCCTGTCCTGGTTACAGCCTACCAGAAAAAGTCCGGAAAGAGAAAAAAGAATAATCAAATAATTAAGATTTATTTTCATCCTTTCTTCTTGGATTGTTATTCTTTTTATTGAAATTTCTTCTTGTATTATCTCTTTTCCTTCCATTCGCATTCTTTTTTCTGTTGTTTTCTTTATCAAAGCGTGTTAAACTATCCTGACCAACTACATTTTGGAATTCTTTATTTCTGTCTGCTGTGTTTTTATCTTTTTTTCCGGCAGATTCTTCCTCTGCTAAATTAGTAGGTTTCAGACCTCTTTTATTCATATTGATAATGTCAAATGCTCTTTGTGCAGAAATGACAACTAAGTTTGCTGCAAAGTTTTTGTCTGTGGAATAAGTTAGAAGTCTTTTCAGGATATCTGTTTTAAAGTGATAATAGGTGCTATCCTGCGTTTCTAACGGAATTTCTTTTGAAGGAAGTTTCTTTTGGGATTCCACATAGGTTTCCACTTCGTAATTCAGACAACATTTTAATTTCGCACATTGTCCGGCAAGTTTTTGAGGATTTAAAGAAATATCCTGATACCTTGCTGCTCCTGTAGTTACGGATACGAAATTCGTCATCCATGTAGAGCAGCATAATGGTCTCCCGCAAGGTCCAAGTCCGCCAATACGTCCGGCTTCCTGACGAGCTCCGATTTGTTTCATTTCAATACGGACATGGAATGTATCCGCAAGGATTTTTATAAGTTGCCGGAAATCGACTCTGTCGTTTGCAATATAATAAAAAATAGCTTTATTACCGTCCCCCTGATATTCCACATCCCCGATTTTCATTTCTAACTTCAAATCTTCGGCAATTTTCCGGGCTTTTAGCATGGTTTCATGTTCTTTATTTTTATATTCATGGTATTTTTCCATGTCTGCAGGACGTACTTTCCGATATATTCGCTTGATATTTTGTCCGTCAGGTTTAAACCCTGTTTTTTTCATCTGCCATAAGACTAATTCACCGGTCAAGGTAATTTCTCCGATATCATGACCGGGGGAAGCTTCTACTGCTACCATATCCCCTTTCGCTAATTCCAGTCCGTTGCTATTGAGAAAATATCCTTTTCTGGTGTTTTTGAATTGTACTTCTACATAATTCGTGAGTTTTTCAGCATCCGGCAGAGCAGATAGCCAGTTGTATACATTAAGCTGATTTTTTCCGGCACAACAACAGCCATTTTTTGTCAGCCATTTTTTATCATTTGATTCAAAGTCCATAATTCATATATATTTCCTGTTATTTAATTAATACAACAGGCCTGTGTGATTAAACTTTATGAAAATAAGATTATTATTCTGCTTTTTAATTATTGGCAGGTAAACTTTTTAATATTTCCAACAAAAATCTCCAGAATTTATCCACTGACGGAATGTACATTTTTTCATCCGGAGAATGTACATCTCTTAGCGTGGGGCCAAAGGATATCATTTCCAGCTCCGGGTATTTGTTTAAAAATAATCCACACTCTAAACCTGCATGGATTGCCGTAATTTTGGGATTGATACCAAATAGTTTCTGATAAGAAACTGCTGCTATCTTTACTATATTACTGTCCGGATTTGGTTTCCAGCCAGGATATCCTTCTCCATGAGTAATCGTGTTTGCTTCAGCAAGCATAAATACACTTTCTACCATTTGTAAAATATCTTTTTTTGCAGATTCTAAGGAGCTTCTCTGGCTGGTTCCTATTACAATTTTATTATCTTTTTGCATTTTAATATTAGCCAGGTTAGTGGATGTTTCTACTAATCCCGGGATCTCTTTACTCATAGCCATTACTCCATGAGGACAGGCATACAGAGCGTTTAATAATTTAATACCGGTTTTTTTATCAATTACCATAGGTTCACAGTCTGCAGACTCTAATGTAATAATTCTTTCGGGTTCTATTTTTCCGAATTCCTCTTCTACTTCTTGCAGGAAAATATTAAAATCAATTCGTATATTTTCTTTTTCTGTAAATGGAACTGCAGCTATGCAGGCAGCTTCTCTTGGAATTGCATTCCGCAGATTCCCTCCATCGATCCGGGATATCCGCAGATCATATTTTTTATTTATTTCCCATATAAAACGTGTCAATAATTTATTAGCATTGGCTCTTCCTAAATGTATATCGCCTCCGGAATGTCCACCTTTTAATCCTGTAATATTAATTTTGAAAAAGAAATAATTCTCAGGAGAAGATTCCGGCTGGTAATTAAAAGTTGCTACTGTATCCATACCCCCTGCACAACCTATAAAAATTTCTCCTTCGTCTTCTGAATCCAGATTCAATAATATCTTTCCGGTAAAAAAATCCGGTTCTATTCCTACTGCTCCGTTTAATCCGGTTTCTTCATCTACTGTAAATAAGCATTCGATTTTTCCATGTTGAATATTGTCGGATGCTAAAATGGCTAATTCTGCAGCCATTCCAATGCCATTGTCCGCCCCTAAGGTGGTGCCGTTCGCTTTTATCCAGTCACCTTCTATTACTGTTTCAATCGGGTCATTTTCAAAATCATGGTTAACACCCTGATTTTTTTCCGCCACCATATCCATGTGAGATTGTAAAACAATCGTTGGAAGTTTTTCAAAACCTGGTGTAGCCGGTTTAGTAATAATTATATTTCCCAGCTGATCTTTTTTTGTTTCCAAACCAAGCGCTTGTCCGAAATTCATAAGGTAAGAAATGATTTTTTCTTCTTTTTTAGAAGGACGAGGTATTTGGGTGACTTCATCGAAATATTTCCAAATCGCAGAAGGATGTAAGTCTTTTATAGTCATATTTATAAATTTAATAAGTGGTAATCATGCAAAATTACAATTTTTGAAGCAATAAAGCATTTAGTTAAAGCTTTGTTTTTTCTTCTCTTTCCTTGTTCAGATAGGTCTCATATTCATTCGGATCTATTGAAACATCTTTACTATTAAGGACTTGAAGGATGGTTTTACCTATTATGTATAGATCGGAAATAAATGAAATGTTTTTAACATATTTAACATCCAATGCCAATCTTTGATTCCAGTCCAGCTTATTTCTTCCAGAAATCTGGGCCAATCCTGTAAGGCCCGGTCTAACTGAATGCCTTATTTTTTCAGTTTTGGAATAAAAGGGTAAGTATTCCGGTAACAAAGGGCGTGGTCCTACAAAACTCATTTCCCCTTTCAGGATATTATATAGTTCCGGTAATTCATCAATAGAATATTTGCGCAGTATCTTCCCGGTTGTAGTTAACCTGTCTTTGTCCGGAAGCAGTAACCCTTTTTCATCATATATTTCCTTCATGGTTTTAAACTTTACAATTCTGAAAATTTTTTCTTTTTTGCCTGGTCTTTTCTGATAAAAAAAAGGATTTTCCTGAATGTCTAGAGTAATAATTATGATTAAGACCAGAAAAAGTGGAAAAAACAGAATTAGAAAAATGGAACTGAAAACAATATCCATTAAGCGTTTAAAAAAGATTTTATACATACTCAATCATTTAATCGGTAAAGAGGAAAAAAATTATTTTCCGGAATATGGTTCCCAAATTTATTTTTTACCATTTCGTGGTAAATATTTTCATTTACAATCCATTTCCAGACTTTAAACGAGGCTCTTTCTTTTGAGAAACGAGATTTGAATTCAAATAATCCTCCGTCATTTCCATGATATCCTCCTCCTAAATGCAGATACTTTAATTTTTTTTCAGAACCTATTTTTCTTGCCATATCTATTATTCCTTTCAAAGGAGAAAAAGGAAGAAAAGACTGTGGTACAGCTCCTAGATGATATTGCATAAATTGATTGCAACAGGTAAATAGACCGCTTCCTATAATAGTCTGTTCATTTTCAGCAAAAATAATAAGTGATTCGAAATCCGTTGCAAAAATTAATTTTTCAAAATATTTTTCAGAAAAGTAATAATCCGGGTCTGCATTTAATCGATCCATTGTTTTATAATATAAAGATATAAAGCTTTTATATTCAGATTTTTCCCCAATACGGAATGTAATATTCGAATGGGATATTTTTTTTAATTGTCTTCTTAATGAAGCACTATATTGAGCTGTTTGTAAATTTGGAGGTAAACTTAAATCTATGTAAACTGTTTTATTAATATATTCAGTGCGCCCCATTTTTTCTGGGAAATTGTCACTGGAAGGTATTAAAGGATGTAATCTTGAAAAAGCACAAATAATATTGTTTTTTTTGAAATAATTGAATGTGCATTTTCTGAAATTATTTTTTATTTCATCCGGAATGTATTTTTTATTTGTTAACAAACCAGCATAACCATATACAGAAGTAGCATCCTTATAAGGGGTGTCTTTAATATTTCTGATAAGGAGAGGA
This sequence comes from Candidatus Azobacteroides sp., assembly GCA_021201815.1. Taxonomy (GTDB): domain Bacteria; phylum Bacteroidota; class Bacteroidia; order Bacteroidales; family WRGA01; genus WRGA01. The sequence continues at coordinate 41,417 of JAJQEC010000073.1, forward strand.
AGAGCGATTTTATAAGAATCCTGCTGAAAAAAAAATAAAACAGATTTTTCATCTCTTGTGAACAAATTATTATATTCGGATGTTTGATACATATCATAACTTAAAACTAAGCGTAATATATTTTGCCAGTTTGATAGTTCTGAAGATGGTATTACTGAAAAATTCATTATTTTAATTTATTAAAATTAATGCTTTGTAAAGTTACTCTTATAATATATAATATAAAAAAATTCACAAGGAATTATGGAAGTGAAAAAGTGTTAAATCTGGTTGAAAAAGGATCAATTGATGCAAAAACAATACAAATATAAATATTTTTTATATCTTTGCAACGGGATTAATAGGCTTAATTAGTAACAGTAAAGATATTTTTATTGCGATAAATTTTACAAGTATTTAAAATAATTTATTAATAACTAATTTTTTAATTTAAAAAAGAGGAGAAATGAAAACACGTAAACATTTACTTACTTTATTATTAGTGATAGCTCCACTTTTGGCTTTTTCTCAATCTGATGAGCAAAATGGGCCTTTAAACATCAACAAGTTTTGGGATAACTGGTTTATCTCTGCTGGTGGTGGTATTCAAACTTTAATCGGAGACGGATATCATCGGAATTTAGGACATGACTTCACAAACAGTGACTATTATACTCCTTTTGTTTCTGTCTCTGTTGGAAAATGGTTAACTCCAGTATTCGCTTTACGTTTGCAGGGCATGGGATACGAACTTTATGACAGATACCATTATGGAAATCATAAAGTAAGTTATATCAATGCGCACGGAGATGTTATGGTTAGTCTTTTTAATCTTTTCGGAAGACAGGATAAAGACAGACGTTTTGATATCATTCCATTTTTAGGTGCTGGTTATGCATACACTTTCAAAAACGATGATATTACACATCGTGAGAATCCGGTGGAAGAGCCATTTCATTATGGACATGCAAATAGTTTTACATTAAATGGTGGTATTCTTTTCCGTTTTGGACTTTCCAATGCTGTTGACCTGAACCTAGAAGCTAACGCTGCTCTTTTACAGAAGAAATTTAATCATTCTGAAGGAGAAGGCGATCATTATCCCTATAATGGATTAGCTGCTGTTTCTTTAGGTCTTACTTACAAATTCAAAAAACGTGGATTTGACGTATGTCAGCCGGATCAGGATGAAATCAATCGTCTGAATGCAAGAATTAACTCATTGCAGAGTGATTTGAATGCATGTCTGGCAAGAACTTGTCCTCCATGTCCTGCTTGTCCGGAACCACAACCTCAAGTTGTACAACAGGCTGCTCCTGCTGCAATCGGAGTTGTTAGATTCTCTATCGGAAGTGCTGTCATTAAACCAGAACAACAAATCAATGTTTACAATGCTGCTGATTACCTGAAAAACAATCCGGGTGTTAACCTGAAAGTTGTTGGTTATGCAGATAAGAAAACAGGTAATGCAAACATTAACATGAGATTATCTGAAAAACGTGCTAAAGCTGTTACTAAGATGTTAGTTGACAAATATGGTATCTCTGAAAACCGTATTGAAACTTCTTGGGATGGTGATACAGTACAACCTTATTCAGTTAACGAATGGAACCGTGTAGTAATCTTTGTTCCAAGAAACTAGAAATAAGTATCTGAAAAGATATTCTGAAATAAGTAAAAAGCAACCTCAGTCTAGAGGTTGCTTTTTTGTTTATAAATAGTTGCGTTGATTTTATAAAAATCATGTCGTGTTTTGTACCTTTGTTGCTCCTTTTATAGTAACTCAACTGCTATGAGGAATTTAATAAAGGTATAAATGAAAAAAAACAGAATAGATATTATCACATTAGGCTGTTCTAAAAATTTAGTAGATTCGGAAAAACTTATCCGGCAGTTTACAGCAAATGGATATATTGTAAAACACGAAGCTCCACAGGTAGAAGGGGAAATTGTGATTATTAATACATGTGGCTTTATTGGCGATGCAAAAGAAGAATCAGTAAATACGATTTTACAGTTCATGGATGCCAAGAAAAAAAGAAAAATAAATAAATTATTTGTAATGGGATGCCTGTCTGAAAGGTATCTAAATGAATTGCAGCAGGAAATACCGGAAGTTGATAAATTTTATGGTAAATTTGACTGGAATAATTTAATTACGGATTTAGGTAAATCTTATAATTCAAATCTTGCTTTAGAGAGAGAAATAACTACTCCTTCTCATTATGCTTATTTGAAAATTTCCGAAGGATGTAGTAGAACATGCTCTTATTGCGCGATTCCTATTATCACAGGGAAGCATATTTCTCGTCCCATAGAGGAAATTGTAACGGAAACAAAAAAACTTGTTCAACAAGGCGTGAAAGAAGTACAACTGATAGCACAAGATCTAACATTTTATGGATTGGATATTTACAGAAAAAATAAACTTGCAGAATTGCTAAAGCGCCTATCGGATATCAAGGAGTTGGAATGGATACGGCTTCATTATGCTTATCCGGCTCTCTTTCCTTATGAAATTCTGAGTGTCATCAAGGAGAGAGAAAATATTTGTAATTACCTAGATCTGGCTTTGCAGCATGTGAGCGATAACATGCTTACACTGATGCGGCGGAATATATCTAAAAACGATACTTATAATTTAATAAAGAGAATCAGGGCGGAAGTTCCGGGTATTCACATACGAACAACCCTTATGGTTGGACATCCGGGAGAAACAGAAAGCGATTTTAATGAATTGAAAGAATTTGTTGCAGAAATGCGTTTTGAAAGATTAGGGGGATTTGCCTATTCCCATGAAGAAAATACCTACTCTGCAACTCATTATCAGGATACTATTCCATCAGAAGTAAAACAAAAGCGCTTGGATGAAATTATGTTTTTACAGGAAAAAATTGCTCAGGAAATATCGGATAATAAGATTGGAAAAAACTTTCGTGTCATTATTGATAAGGAAGAATCAGATTATTATATAGGAAGAACCCAATTCGACTCTCCGGAAATTGATCCGGAAGTATTGATAGAGAAAAACGGTATTCTGAAAATCGGAGAATTTTATCAGGTAGAAATATTCGATACACAAGGATTTGATCTTTTCGGAAGAATCATTAAGGGAATTTAAAGGAGGGTAATTGCATCTTAAAATAATAAAACAAAAATCAATTGAATGAAACAACTTGTTTCTTATTTAGCAATGAATCTGAATATCTCTGAACGAAATGCGTCAGAGATAATAAAGGCAACTGTTTCTGTTTTAAAGCAAAGATTGCGTTTACATGAATGGGTAATATTAAATAATACGATATTATTCAGGATCAGAAAAAAAAATGAAAAAATATTAATTGACCCGGTTAATTTAAAAAAAGCTCTTATTCCTCCGGGTCTGACAGTAAATCTGGATTTGTCTCCTGTGAATTTGAAAAATATAAATTCACATGTCATAGTAAGAGATTTAAACACGTTGGTTACTATTCAGGCTAATCTGGATGATAATCAGGCAGCCTTATTTCTTAATACATTAGTAGAAGGAATATCTTTCCTGATAAAAAAGGAAAAAAAGGTAAGAATCCCGGAATTAGGTACTTTTAAAAGAATTTTACTTCCTTCGGTTTCTTTCCGGAAGGGAGGTAATAATTTGAAAAAATACTCCGGAATATTGTTTTTCCCGGAAGCCTCTCTTTTAAAGGAAGTAAATAAACCATTTGCTTTTTTTGAATCCTCTGTACTGTCGATTCGGGAATTACCCGTAAACAAACAACCTTTAATTATTTCTATTGATAGAGAAAAAGAAAAAGTAGATTTGAAAGAAGTATCCATAGAGGAAAAAATATTACAGCAAACTCCTCCTTTGAAAAAAGAAAAAGAATTATTAAAAGAAGTCGAAGCAGAATCTATTATCTCATCAGAAGAAACCGGGAAAGTAAAAGGACAAGAAGTAAAACCGATACCTCAGATAAATATTGCAGGATTTGTTGAGAAACTGATTGATTCCTCGGAAGCCCAAAGAAAAAGGAAGATTATAAATCAGGTTCCTTTTCCTTCTCTAGTATCAGAGAAGGAAGCTGAGGTTCAGGAACCAAACAAGAATAGAGATAGTAGGAAAGAAAATATTGCTCCGGAGAATACCCCTGTCTCTAGTATAGAAGAGACAACCTTTATTAAAGAATATAATATACCTGATTCTTTGAACGAAGAGGAAAAGAAGATTCCAAAAGAAGACCTGTATGAGGTCTCAGAATCTGTAGAGAAAGTGAAACCTGTGAAAAGTACAGAAAAGGATACTCCTTCTTCCATAAGTGCTTTATTGGAAGATGCAAAACAAGATGTAAAGAAAATACTGGAAATAGCAGGAGTAGAAGAGGACGGAAATATTGAGGAATTATCAGCATACTATGTAAGAGAAGAAATAGGAGTTTCTCCGGAAAAAATAGAAGTAAAAGAAGATCAGGAAAAAGATTCCTTTGAAACAGAAAGGGAAGCTTTGATAAGAAAACGTTTTGAAAATAATAATATATCGGCTGTTGAATCTGTAAATAATAATTATCTCAACTTTGTGGATATAGAAGGAATTATGAATATCCTTCAAAAAGAGGAAAGTAAATCCTCTGGCTTTGCTATGGATTCATCAGAAAAAAAAGAAAATACAAAACTCTCTCCTGATAAAAAACGGGAAGAAAACAGTATGGTTTCTGCATCCGATTCTTTTAATATTGAAGAAATAATGGCAGATTTTTCAGCAATGGATGCTGAAAAAGAAGAAAGAGAAATAATTGGAATTCCGGATAAACCAGATACTTCACAAAAGGAAATGCCAGAAAATAATCTGTTAGAGAGTACTACCGCACAAATTCCGGAAAATAAACAAGTTGTTTCTAGTATACCTGCTACAACAAATAAAACAGAGATAGAAAAAAATAAGGAAGAAACAGAAACGTCAGTATCAGAGGATAAAGAAGATGAAAAAGTATCTGATTTACCTTACCGACATTATGAAGTAGATGAAAATGCGTTAGACATAAAAAAGTATACACTTACTCATTATTTAATGTTAGCGGGAATGTTTGCTGTTATTTTTATTACCTTAGGTTATTTTATTTCTTCTTATATGAAAATAAAGGAAAAAAACGCTGGTATTATTCATATTATGTCAGGTACTGAAGAAGAATCCTGGGAAGAACCATTACAAATAATAGGTAGTGAAACAGTAACGGAGGAGAGTGATCTGCGTATGATTGCAGAAAAGTATTATGGTAATCAGGTTTTTTGGGTTTATCTTTATGAGGCAAATAAAGATATAATTCCCGATGTAAATAATATAGAACCGGGAATTGAAGTCATTATTCCTAATCCGGAAGCATACGGCTTCGATATTGTTAGTGATGATGCTATTCAGTTGGCTGAAAGAAAAGGAAAAGCCTTGTCCGGACAATAAAAAAACAAAAAAGGACAATCCTTAATATTTTTTCGTAATTTATTAACAAAAATTAGACAAGACTTTAGGATATAAAATCTTATCCTCCTTATTTTTGTATCCCATTTTATCTTGACTTCTTATATAATTTAATTAATACAATATGAGTGAAACGGTTGATCTTCGCGAATTAACACAACGAATTGAGGAGAAGAGTGCTTTTCTTAATTTAATTACTATGGGGATGAATCAGGTAATTGTCGGACAGAAACATCTGGTTGATTCTCTTTTAATCGGGTTACTTTCTGATGGACATATTCTACTGGAAGGTGTACCTGGATTAGCAAAAACATTAGCTATAAAAACACTGGCTTCTTTGATAGATGCTAAATACAGCCGGATACAGTTTACTCCGGACTTATTACCTGCTGACGTAGTCGGTACGATGATTTATAGTCAGAAGACAGAAGAATTCTTGGTGAAGAAAGGTCCTGTTTTTGCCAATTTTGTATTGGCGGATGAAATAAACCGTGCTCCGGCAAAAGTGCAAAGTGCGCTACTGGAGGGAATGCAGGAACGTCAGGTTACAATCGGCGATAATACTTATAAGCTGGAAGATCCTTTTCTGGTATTAGCTACCCAGAATCCTATAGAACAGGAAGGAACTTATCCGTTGCCGGAAGCACAGGTAGACCGTTTCATGTTGAAGGTGATTATCGGTTATCCTAAAAAAGAAGAAGAAAAGCAGATTATCCGGCAAAATATAACAGGGGAAAAGAAAGAAATTCTTCCTGTACTGAAAGCCGAAGAAATTCTGGAAGCCCGTCAGGTTGTGCGGGAAGTATATATTGATGAAAAGATAGAGCAATACATTGTAGATATTGTTTTTGCTACTCGTTATCCTCAGGATCATGGACTTGACCATTTGAAAAGTATGATTTCCTTCGGAGCATCGCCTCGTGCTTCTATCAACTTGGCGCTGGCTGCAAGAGCGTATGCTTTTATTAAGCGCAGAGGATATGTAATTCCCGAAGATGTACGCGCTGTTAGTTATGATGTAATGCGTCACAGGATTGGGCTGAGTTATGATGCGGAAGCAAATGAAATGACTTCCGAAGAAATTATCAGTGAAATATTAAATAAAGTAGAAGTTCCCTGATCTTTAATTTTCATTATTAAATGGCAGCAACGACCAGTGAGTTATTAAAACGGGTACGACAGATTGAAATTAAAACCAGGGGATTATCGAAGAATATCTTTGCCGGGCAATATCATTCTGCTTTCAAAGGAAGGGGAATGGCATTCTCAGAAGTCCGGGAATATCAGTTCGGTGATGACGTCCGGGATATTGACTGGAACGTAACCGCCCATTATAATCGTCCGTACATTAAAACCTTTGAAGAAGAAAGAGAATTAACGGTTATGCTTTTAATTGATGTTTCCGGAAGCCGTGAATTTGGCTCTGTCAGAATGAAAAAGCAGGATATGATTACGGAAATAGCTGCTACTTTAGCATTCTCTGCGATATTAAATAATGATAAAATAGGAGTGATCTTTTTTTCAGATATTATTGAAAAGTTTATTCCTCCTCTAAAGGGAAGAAAGCATATTTTATATATTATCCGTGAATTAATTGACTTTAAGCCACAGCATAGAGCTACTAATATTTCTCAGGCCTTGAAATACCTGACGCATGCAATAAAAAAACATTGTACCGCATTTATAATCTCGGATTTTATTGATACGGAAAGTTTTAAAGAGCCTCTGAAAATTGCAAACAAAAAGCACGATGTGGTAGCCGTTCAGGTATATGATGAAAGAGATACCAGCCTTCCCTCTATCGGTTTGATAAAAATGAAAGATGCGGAATCCGGAACCGAAAAATGGATTGATACATCTTCCCGGCAGGAAAGAACTTTATTTCAGGAAGAGTGGAAAAAGAGACGTGAGACTATAAATGAGACGTTTATTAAGAGTAAAGTCGATACTGTTTCCATTCGTACAAATGAAGATTATGTAAAAGCATTAATTGCTTTATTTCATAAACGGGCCTAACAATTATTTTGTAAATGAGGAAGTTTTTATATACGACTATTATTTGTTTTTTACTTACTTCTGTATATATTCAGGCACAGTCTCCTGTTGTAAAAGCCAGTCTGGATTCTATCGGTATTCTTGTCGGGGAACAGACTAATATTCATCTGGAAGTGACTGGCCCAATAGGAAGTCTGATTAATTTTCCGGTATTCAGTGATACCATTATATCAGGAATAGAATTGGTAGAAACAGGAAAACCGGATACTATAAAAGCAGATAATAGTCAGGAACAAATTACTCTGGATTATAAAATAACCGGTTTTGATGAAGGGCTGTATTATATTCCTCCGTTCTCTGTTGTTGTGAATGGGGACAGTATTTTTTCAAACTCTCTTTCGCTAAAGATTTCCGCTTTTGAAGTAGATACCATTTCAAAACAATTTTACGATATAAAACCGGTAATGAAACCGGATTTTGTCTGGAGCGATTACCTGTGGATTCTCATTACTGTTTGGATCGGCTTAATCCTATTGGGAGTTCTTCTTTATTATATCTTCTTTAAAAAGAAAAAGATAAAGCAATTAATAAAGAAACCGGAAAAAATTATTCCTCCTCATTTGAAAGCACTTTCCGATCTAGATGAACTTAAAAAACAACGTTTATGTGAGAATGAAAGATATAAGGAATATTATACGGGACTTACCGATATATTAAGAATATATTTGACCGGACGATTCGGAATAAATGCAATGGGAATGACGTCCGATGAAATTTTGCAAGCATTCAGTATACATAACGAAGATGATTCAGGCGGAGAAAATTTGAAACAGATTCTTTATCTGGCAGATTTGGTTAAGTTTGCAAAACTCCATCCTCTACCGGATGAAAATGAATTGAGTTATATGAATGCCCGTTTATTTATAAGCCAGACACAACCGGACGAAGTCAGGAAAGAAGAGAAAATAGAAGAGCAGCCAGAAGAGTCGCTCTAAGTATCCTTTAGTTGTTAACAGAAAAATTAGTAAGGCAAAATGACCTTTGCACATCCGACATATTTTTATTTATTATTGCTTCTTATACCTTTAATACTCTGGTATATTTTCAAGCAGAGTAAATCGCAGCCATCTTTACAGGTTTCTTCTCTGGAAGCTTTTAACCGGAAGCCTTATACATGGAAAGTATATCTGAGGCATTTTCCCTTCATTTTGAGAGTGGCAGCATTTGCTTTATTAATCACAGCTTTGGCCCGGCCTCAATCTTCCGATCATTGGCAACAATCCACGACAGAAGGAATTGATATAATGCTGGTAATGGATATTTCTACCAGTATGCTGGCGCAGGATCTAACACCGAATCGTCTGGAAGCATCCAAAAATGTAGCCGGAACTTTTATAAACAGTCGTCCGAATGATAACATAGGGCTGGTTATATTTGCAGGAGAAAGTTTTACCCAATGTCCTCTGACCATAGATCATGCAGTCTTACTTAATCTGTTGAGAGATGTTCAATGCGGAATGATTGAAGACGGTACAGCTATCGGATTAGGGTTGGCAAATGCTGTTACCTGCTTAAAAGATAGCCAGGCTGCTTCTAAAGTGATCATATTACTTACCGACGGCTCGAATAACCGGGGTGATATTGCTCCTGTTACGGCTGCAGAAATAGCCGGATCGTTTGATATCAGAGTTTATACGATTGGTGCCGGTACGAGAGGTACTGCCCGTGTTCCGGTAAGGATGGCCTACGGCGTAGATTATATTAATGTGCCTGTGGATATTGATGAAAGTACTTTAGAAAAAATCGCAGCCATAACCGGTGGGCAATATTTCCGGGCAACGAATACCGAATCCCTGAAAGATATCTATTCGGAAATTGATGAAATGGAAAAATCAAAAATCAGTACTCAGCAATACAGTAAAAAGTATGAACGGTATTTACCTTTTGTCCTTATTGCTTTTTTACTTTTGTGTACTGAATTCGTATTGAGAAGAACAATATTAAAAACAATTCCCTAAAAGGTAAGAGCAAATATGTGTTCTCTTGTTATCTTTTCCTTTCTTCTTCAATTGTTTCTTTTAACACGCTGACAATATACTTAAGTTCCTTTTTCTCCAGTCCACTTCCGGAAGGGAGACATATTCCCCGGGCAAATAGCTGGTCGGAAATACCTGTTCCATAATAAGGAGCATCCCGGAAGATGGGTTGAAGATGCATCGGATTCCATACCGGACGGCATTCAATTTGCTTTTTGTTCATTATTTCACAGATTTCCAGATTGGAAAGAGAGAGTTTTTCAGGATCCACTAAAATGGCAGTTAACCAGAAATTAGAAAAGAAGTCTTTATTCGGTTCTACGTGAAAACAGATTCCTTCTGTTTCTTTTAACGCTTCTCTATAGTAGGCATTTATTTTTCTTCGTTCCTCAATTCGTTGGGACAATACTTCCATCTGTCCACGGCCAATCCCTGCCAGAATATTACTTAACTGGTAATTATAACCTATCTTAGAATGTTTATAAAAAGGTGCAGGGTCTTTGGACTGTCCGGCATAAAACTTAGCTTGTTGAATATAATCCGCATTTTTTGATACAATGGCACCTCCGGAAGAACTTGTAATTATTTTATTACCATTAAAAGAAAGAATACCCATTTCTCCGAATGTTCCACAGGATTTTCCTTTATAAACAGAGCCCAGAGCTTCGGCTGCATCTTCAATGACGGGAATCTCATATTTCCGTGCAATTCCAAGCAATTCATCCATTTTACATGGCATGCCATACAAGTCAACCAGTATGATTGCTTTTGGTTTTTTCCCTTTTCTGATCCTGTCCTTTATAGCATGTTCCAGTTGTTCCGGACACATATTCCAGGTATCTTTTTCACTATCTACCAATACTGGGACAGCTTTCTGATAAAGAATAGGATTAACGGACGCGGAGAAAGTAAAACTTTGGCAGATAACTTCATCATTACTTTCCACTCCCAACATAATCAGGGCAAGATGAATCGCTGCCGTACCGGAACTTAAAACAGTCACCTCTGCTCCATTTCCAAGAAAGTCCGCCAATTGTTGCTGGAAAATCTGAATGTTTTCTCCTACAGGTGCAATCCAGTTCGAATCAAAAGCTTCCCGGATATATTTTATTTCATGTCCACCCATGTGAGGAGGAGAGAGGAATATCTGCTTCATAGAAAGATATATTATTTAATAAAATTTTCAATTTCCTTCAGGGATATTTTCCCTTCATAAATAGCTTTCCCGAAGATAACAGCCGGAATCTTTGCTTCATTCAGTGAATCAATATCCTGCATTGAACTTATTCCCCCACTGGCAATAAGAAATAAAGAAGGAAAAGCTTCCAGTATTTCTTTATATAACTCTGTGGAAGGACCTTCCAACATTCCGTCCTTACTTATATCAGTACAAATTACTTTTGAAATACCTTTCTGAATATACTCTTTTAGGAACGGAAATAATTCTTTATCTGTATTTTCTTTCCAACCGCTTACTGCAATTTTTTTATCCTTCACATCTGCGCCAAGAATAATTTTCTCATTTCCGTATTTTATGATCCAGCGCTCGAATATCTCTGGATTCTTTACTGCAATACTACCTCCGGTAATCATTTCAGCTCCGCATTCGAAAGCAATCTCCAGGTCTTTGGCTGTTTTTAATCCACCTCCGAAATCAACAGTAAGGGATGTCTGATGAGTAATCTTTTCCAGAATATTATAATTTACAATATGCTGCGCTTTTGCTCCGTCAAGATCTACTACATGCAATCTTTTAACACCATGCGCTTCAAATTGTTTAGCCACTTCGACCGGATTTTCATTATATACTTTTTTCTGGTCATAGTCTCCCTGTGTTAACCGTACACATTTTCCTTCGATAATATCGATAGCCGGAATTAATTCTATCATATATTTAGGAGTTAAAAATTATAACGTTAAAAAATTATTCAAAATCTTTTCACCGATCTTTCCACTTTTTTCAGGATGGAACTGTGTTGCGTAGAAATTATCTTTATTCAGCGCCGAACTAAAAGGCTGAATATAATTCGTAACAGCCACTGTATGGTCACTGAGGGGAACATAATAACTATGTACAAAATATACAAATTCATTTGCCAGATCGGAAGTAATCAGGTTTCCTTTTACATTTTCCAGCGTGTTCCATCCCATGTGAGGAATTTTATCTTCTCTTTCTTTAGCAATAAACTTTTTTACGGTAGAATCAAATATTCCCAGACAAGGAGTGTTATTTTCTTCGGAGTGGGTGCACATAAGCTGCATGCCAATACATATACCCAATACCGGTTGTTTTAGATTACAAATGACTTCATCCAGACGATGCTTTTTCAGGTAATTCATTGTTGAATTAGCTTCTCCCTGACCAGGGAAAATTACTTTATCAGCAGCTTGTATTTTTTCTTTATCATCCGTAATAACAGGAGTAATTCCTAATCTTTTCAGACCATAATCTACCGAATAAATGTTTCCGGCATTATATTTTACAATAACAATATTCATATTTTAATTTTATATTCACGTACCTGCACTTAATTTTAATCCGATGATACCGGCGATAATCATACCAATAAAAATCGTTTTTGCAGTGCTCTTTTTTTCTTTGAAGAGGATCATGCCTGCTATTACACTTCCAAGTGCGCCTATACCTGTCCATATTGCATACGCTGTACCCAGAGGGATTGTTTTCAGTGCAAGAGAAAGCAGGAAGAAACTCGCAGTCATAATAATAATTGTTAAGATTGAATAGGATAATACCTTAAACCCATTGGATAATTTCATGGTGATAACAAATCCCATTTCGCATAATCCGGCAATAATTAAAAATAACCAACTCATTTTTTTCCCTCCTTTCTATCCTCCGGTGTCTTATTATCTACCAGCTTTAGCCCGATAATTCCTGTGATGAGAACCAGTAATGAAATAATTTTCCAACCATCTGCGCTTTCATTCAGAAACATCATTGCAATAATTGCAGTACCCACAGCACCTATTCCCGTGAAGACAGCATAAGAAGTTCCAATCGGTATCTGCCGGATTGCACGTCCCAGCAAATAAAAACTGACCAGCATAAAAGTAACCGTAATAATGCTCCAGTTTAAAACGGTAAATCCATGAGAAGCTTTAAGACCGTAAGCCCAGATAATTTCTGATAAACCGGCAAGAACCAAATATAACCATGCCATGATTTTTTAGATTAGTGGGTCGTCCCGTTTATAGGCAGGAATGAATAAGGTCGTCCTTAAACTCCTTTTATCTATTAACTGAAAATGACAGTTTTATTTTTATATGTCAGTATTTTTCGTTCAATATGTTTTTCAATCGCCCGGGAAAGGACAATTTTTTCCAAATCCTGTCCTTTATGCACAAGATCTTCCACCGAATCTTTGTGCGTAATGCGGGTAATGTCCTGTTCAATAATAGGACCTGCATCCAGATCTGTCGTTACATAGTGACTGGTTGCTCCGATTAATTTCACACCCCTTTCATAAGCCGCATGATATGGCTTTGCACCTACAAAAGCCGGTAGAAAAGAATGGTGAATATTAATAATCTTGTCCGGATAGTGAGAAATGAAGTTCTCCGAGATAATTTGCATATAACGTGCCAGTACAATAAAATCAACTTTATGTTCAGCCAGCAAAGCCAACTCTTTCGCTTCCTGTTTCGCTTTATTTTCTTTATTGACCGGAATAGTATGAAATTCAATTCCGAAACGTTCGGACACACCTTTTAATTCATCGTGATTACTAATAATCAAAGGGATTTCCACATTCCATTCATTTGCCGTATAACGTGCTAAAATATCAAATAAACAGTGTGACATTTTAGAAACAAACAATGCCATTTTTGGCTTATAATCGTTGAAATATAACCGGAAATACATGTTATATTTTTGGGCATATAATGTTCGGAAATATTCTTCAATTTTATCTTCCGGAATGATGAAATCGTTCAGAGACCATTCAATACGCATGAAGAAAACCTTTTCTACACTATCTACATGTTGGTCCAGATATAAAATATTACCTTTATTAACAGTGATAAAGCTTGTTACAGCTGATACAATCCCTGGCAGATCCGGGCAGTGCATCAGCAGAATAGCAGTTTTCTGAGTGATTGCTTTTTTAGCCATTGACGCTTTTTTTGAAGGGGCAAAGATACTAATTTTATATAATATGGAAGAAGTTTACCTATTATCTCTTTGCAAAATAGTGGTTTTGAAATTCAGACGGATTTCTTCCGGAGGTAAATATTTAATAGAATTAAAATATGGCATGGATAAAGATTGAGGTTAATAAATTTTTATCTTTTTAATTAAAACCCGGTACTTTTTTATTATTCTTGTTTTTTATTGGTCGGGGCTGAGGTGTTCTATTCCTAAGGGATCAAAAAGAATCGGGCTAATTGATAGGTTATCAGTCTTTTATCCGTATCCTCGCCATAATACGTATCACACCCCTGTGGTGATACGTATTTCACAGGTGTAGAAATACGTATTTCGATGAGGTACAAATACGTACTTCTAAGGCATAGAAATACGTATTTCTATGGGTGCGTAATACGTATTTCAACGGCACCCTAATACGTATTGCATAAGCACTGTGATACGTATCACGGCAGGGAGTTGAAAAGACTTATTTTATCTTCTTATAAGTCAACCTTTTATTCCGTTTTATTTCCATACTGTGAAATAAGAATAGAACCTGGCTGTTTCTTCTATGGGTATGCATCCATAAAAGAAAGCATATGAAGGATAATAAAGTTTTAAAAGACGCAAGGGTAGGAAAATGTCGGAAGCTTTGTACCTTTTTCTATTTTAATGATATAATCTCTTCCGCAAATTTCGTCAATGTTTCAATCCCATTTTCCGTAACCACATAGGAGTTTTCAATCCCTACTGCTCCTATTTCCGGCAGTACGAATTTTGGTTCCAGTGCAAACACCATATTTTCTTGCAAAGGTGTTTTAAATCTGGGGGCCAGTACCGGAAGTTCATTGATTTCAATCCCAATCCCATGTCCGATAAATTTTGCCTGTTGAGAAGTACCCATAAATTTATCCGAAAGATTATGTCTGGCAACGATCTCCATTCCAAGGTTGTAGATATCTTCGCATATTACGCCCGGTTTGGCGATATTCCTTACGGCATCATGTATTTCAATAGATACCTGATGGGCTTTGTAAGCTTCCTCCGTTAATTTCCCCACGCTGTAAGTACGGGTCATATCCGTAATATATCCCGTAAAAGTACCGCCTATATCTACCATCACAGCCATCCCTTCCTTTAGCCGTGTGTTATTGCCTCCGATCGGAATGGCCGGGTGTATACCCTGCCCCCCCAGTGCAAAATCAAAAGGAGAAGGAGCTCCTGCGTTTTCTCCTGCCAGTACGCTACCTACAAAGATTTCCATACTCTGCCCGAAAGCACGGAAAACACCTATGGAACCTTCTTTCCGCATTTCATATTCAATTTCAATTGACAGGTCTATTTCTGTCATACCTGGTTTATAAAGAGAAGGGATTTTTGCATATACTTCTGCATGTTTCTTTGCGGATAAACGAAATTGTTCAATTTCATAAACTGTTTTAATGCTTCTTACTTTTCTTGCTAACATCGTAGCATCACCGATTTGTTTCGGATTGAAGATTTTCTGCAGACGCATAATATCATTATAAGGGAGGTCACTGGTTTCCAGCATGATATTTTCCGGAATTTTTAATCCTTTTTTACTTAGAATCTCTTTAATCTGCTCTGGCTTTCTGATATAAAATATATTTTCACCTTCTATCCCTACAGGACGTTTGATAAAAAGTAACGGAGTTCCCTGTGAAGGGATATATAAATATCCGCTGATTATTTGTCCGCACAGATAGAAAAGGTTTACATTGGTAGAGAATAAAGAGGCTTCATAACCTTCTTTTATCATTTCTTGCCTGATATTATTTCTGCGAAATTCCAGTTCTGAGGAAAGAATGTATTTATTCATTATGATTTATTTTTGTAATTTTCCGGAATAAGAGATTACGTAAAATACTTTTTTAATATGCAAAAATATAAATCTTATCCGGAACCTGTCTGGTTTTGTGTATTAAATAAAATTTTTATGTGTGGAGTTTTATTTTTTCTAAAACTTCTTATCTTTGCCCGTGAAACGGTGTTACCCGAAAAACCGAATAGTAAAAAGAGTAGGGGAGAAAAATAAGAGGTTATGATAAAATTGAAATCTTTATTACTTACTGTATTTCTTTTAGGAGCCTTTACGGCTAGTGCCCAACTATCATTCGGCCTTAAAGCCGGATTGAATTTATCGGATATGTCAGACTACGACAATACAAAAATGAAGATCGGATATAAAGTGGGTCCTACTGTAAATCTTTCTCTGGGAGATATCGGATTTCAGGGAGCAATATTGCTTTCTTCGAAAGGAGTAAAAGGCGATGGTGTTGATGGAAAAATCGATGCAAATTATTTGGAGATTCCGGTTTCTTTTGTTTACAAGCGTCCGGTTGCCTTTGATACGAACCTATATATAAACGCTGGTCCGTACTTTGCTTATGGTCTTTTCGGGAAAACCGACCTGGGACTAGCAGGAGAAATTGATACATTCAGTGATGAAATGCTTAATCGGTTCGATATGGGATTAACATTCGGAGTGGGTATTGAAGTGTTGATGTTCAATTTCGGCGTTAATTACGATCTGGGATTGACGAAAATAGACGATTTTTCCAATGCTAAAAACAGAAATCTATGGATAAGTGTAGGATATAATTTCTAATAGGAATAAAATAGTAATTGAAAAGCCATTGGGGAAAATTAAGCACCAATGGCTTTTTTAGGAAAGTTTTAAAATATAACTTTATCTTTGCCTCCGTTTTAATAAAGAGCGATTTTCTTATGGGCAGAATTATATCTTTTCTTATTTGTTTATTTTTTCTTCCGGCATTTACCTATAGCCAGCTTTCTATCAAATTAACGGCTGGCTGGAACATATCTTCTATTACGGAAATTAATGGTTCAAAAAGTAAGCTTGGATATACTATTGGTCCGGCGATCAGCTATGAGTTTAAAGAAAACTTTGGTCTGGAGACCGGTCTGTTTATTTCTACAAAAGGAGTAAAAGTACCTTTTTCATTTGTAGAATCGTTAGAAAATACCGGATCTGAAAAGGAGATAACCGTAAATGCCAACTATCTGGAAATTTCGTTAATGGTGAAATCCTATTTTTATAATAACGGTGTGATTGCTTTTTATTTAGGGGTCGGTCCATATTTTTCCTATGGATTCGGAGGAAAAACCTCTTTTGAAGATGACTTATTTGAAAGCCTGGACACTTTCGATTCACCTTCCGTATTAAAGCGTTTTGATGTCGGTGCACTTCTTGCTTTCGGGTGGGACATTGACCGTATGAGTTTTGATTTGAGTTATCAACAGGGATTATCGAGTGTCAAAGGAGATCTGTATTATGTAAATGATAACAGTAAAACAAGAAGCTTTTGGTTTAATGTTGGATATAAGCTATAATTAGTTCCTATAATTGATATTAAAAAGACGCAAAATTATTTTTGCGTCTTTTTTATTTATCCTATCCGAGAAAATAGATAATCAAACAGGTTTGATACTATTTTAATTATTGCGGGAATTTTATATTATTTTACCGACTTTAAATATTTTAATATTCTCTCAGACGCTTGCTGTAAAATTGATAAAAAGAAGATATAAGCCAATATCTTACTTCCTTATTTCTTTTTCCTTATAAACTTTATTCGGGTTATTTTGTTTTTACTATAATTCCTTAAGAGGGAATTGTGTCTTAAAATTAAATCAATTAACATAGGAGGTACCCGAAAAGCCTTATTAAATAGAGTAGGGATTAATAGTAGAGATTATGTTAAAATTAAAAGCATTTTTATTCAGCGGATTATTTTTAATAGCTTTGACAGCCGGAGCACAGGTTTCTTTTGGTGTGAAAGCAGGATTAAATTTATCCAATATCACTAATTTTGATGATTCACAGGTGAAAGTAGGATATAAAGTCGGACCAAGCATGCAATATTCTTTTCAGGATAACATGGCTATACAGACAGCATTGCTCCTTTCTTCAAAAGGAGTAAAATTCGATCATCTGGATGGAAAGATTGATGCCAATTATTTGGAATTACCTATTAGTTTTGCTTATAAATTCCCGATTTCTTATGATACAAATGTATATGTGAATGCCGGTCCGTATTTTGCATTAGGTATTTTTGGAAAAACAAGTGCCAGTGTATTAGATACGGAACATCATGAGGATACTTTCGGAAGTGACCGGGCAAAAGAATTCGATTTTGGTTTTACGTTTGGTGTTGGTATGGAAGTTTCTCAATTTAATTTTGGGGTAAACTATGATCTGGGTGTAACTGAAGTGTATGATCACGGAAGTCATCGTAACGGCAACTTCTGGGTAAGTGTAGGGTATCAGTTCTGATAATATTTATTTTTATAAAAAAATACGGCTATTGCTTGTATATTTAAAAAATTATCTATCTTTGCACAGTCTAAAAGCAAAAAAATGAGTAAACAATTGGTAAATACATTCTGGTGGTGGTGCTTACAACTTAAACAAGTCGTGAGGAGCTAAGCCTGTGCTGTTATTTACCGGATAAATATATTGAAAGGCCTGTCGTACTCACGACAGGCCTTTCTTTTTTAGATGAATTTTAAATTCAAAAAATAATACTAAAATGAGTTTTACTGTAGACAAAGATGGCTATTACGGGAGTTTCGGAGGAGCTTATATCCCCGAAATTCTATATGCTAACGTAGAAGCGTTGAAGGAAAATTACTTGAAACTAATGAATGAAGCTAGCTTTCAGGAAGAGTTTAATACCTTATTGAAAGATTATGCCGGCAGACCTACCGCCTTGTTTTACGCAAAGAGGTTATCGGAAAAGTATAGTACGAAAATCTATTTGAAAAGAGAAGATTTGAATCATACAGGAGCACATAAGATTACGAATGCACTTGGTCAGGTTTTACTGGCGCGCCGAATGGGTAAAACCCGTATTATAGCTGAAACCGGAGCTGGTCAGCATGGAGTGGCTACTGCTACTGTATGTGCGTTGTTTGGAATGAAGTGTCTCGTTTATATGGGAAAAACCGATATAGAACGCCAGCAGTTAAATGTACAGAAAATGCGGATGTTGGGTGCAGAGGTGGTTCCTGTTACTTGTGGTAACATGACCCTGAAAGATGCGACCAATGATGCAATCCGTGATTGGTGCTGTAATCCGAAAGATACTTTTTATGTAATTGGCTCTACGATTGGCCCACATCCCTATCCGGATATGGTAGCCCGTTTTCAGTCAGTAATCAGTGAAGAAATAAAAAAACAATTACAGGAAAAGGAAGGACGGGATTATCCGGATTACCTGATTGCATGTGTGGGTGGAGGAAGCAATGCGGCAGGAGCTTTTTATCACTATTTGGATAATGAAAGTGTGAAATTCTTGGTTGCGGAAGCAGCAGGAAAAGGAATCGATACCGGCATGTCTGCGGCAACTATTCATTTAGGAAAAGAAGGGATTATTCACGGTTGTAGAACGCTGATTATGCAGACAGAAGACGGGCAGATTGAAGAACCTTACTCTATTTCTGCAGGTCTGGATTACCCTGGTATCGGCCCGATCCATGCTTATATAGCAAAAGAAGGAAGATCTCAAGTATTTGCAATTACAGATGAAGATACGCTCAAAGCGGCTTTTGAACTGACAGAGCTGGAAGGCATTATCCCTGCACTGGAAAGTTCCCATGCATTGGCAATCCTGCAAAAACAGAGTTTTAAACCGGAGGATATTGTTGTCATCAATGTTTCCGGAAGAGGAGATAAAGATATGGAAACATATATTCAACATTTTTTTAATTAATTTATTATGAAACTGAAAACTGTATCCAGAAAAATGCTTGCGGATTTACAGACTCCGGTAAGCATATATTTAAAAATAAGAGATTTGTATCCCGAGTCAGTATTGCTGGAAAGTTCCGACTACCATGGAGGAGAATCCAGTTACTCCTTTATCGGAGTACAACCTATGGCTCGTTTTATAGTAAGGAATGGTGTTATCACCGAGAAATTTCCTGACGGACAGGAAAAATCCTATGAGATAACTCCTGAAAATGATTTAGCTGTTTTATTCAGTGAATTTTTATCCCAATTTTCCCTGGATAAAAAAGAAGACATGGCTTTTAATGGTTTCTTTGGCTATACGGCTTATGACGCAGTAAAGTATTTTGAAGAAGTAGATCTGAAAAAAAGGGTTGACGATGGTTCGGATATTCCGGAAATGTACTATATCCTCTACCGGTATACAATTATTGTGAATCATTTTAAAAATGAACTGACTATTGTGGAAAATGTTCCGGAGGAAAAAGAAAGTGAGATAGAAGTCATTGAAAGTTTATTGCAAAATTGTAATTTTGCTTCGTATGAATTTATGACAAAAGGAGAAGAAACTTCTCCTATTTCCGATGAAGATTACCGGCAGATGGTAGCAAAAGGAATCCAGCGCTGCAAAAGAGGGGATACTTTTCAGATTGTTCTTTCCCGTCGTTTCATAAGAGCCTTTGTGGGAGATGATTTTAAAGTCTATCGGGCTCTGCGTTCCATAAATCCTTCTCCTTATCTGTTTTATTTTGATTTTGGTTCTTTCCGTATATTCGGTTCTTCTCCTGAAACCCATCTTAAAACCAGTAATGGCCGTGCTTATATTGATCCTATTGCAGGCACTTTCCGGCGTACGGGAGATGATGAAAAAGATCAGTTGCTGGCGGAAAAATTATTGAAAGATCCGAAAGAAAATGCAGAACATGTAATGTTGGTCGACCTGGCAAGAAATGACCTGAGCCGTAATACATCTGATGTAAAAGTAGATGTATATAAAAAAATTCAGTTCTATTCTCATGTGATTCATATGGTTTCTACCGTAAGTGGTAAAATTCGGCCAGGAACTAATCCGATCAAATTGTATGGTGATACTTTCCCGGCAGGAACATTATCCGGAGCTCCGAAAATAAGGGCAATGCAATTGATTGATGAAATCGAATCACATAGCCGTGGCTTTTATGGTGGCTGTATCGGTTATATCGGACTGGATGGGGATTTGAATCAGGCTATTACAATACGTGCTTTCCTGAGTAAGAACAATAATTTGTATTATCAGGCAGGTGCCGGAATTGTATCCAAATCAGTACCGGAAAATGAATTACAGGAAGTAAATAATAAGCTAGGAGCATTAACCAAGGCAATTGAACTAGCGGAACAATTAAAAGACTAAAGTAAAAGGTAAAAACGGTTTTCCTTTTCTTTTCAGTAAATAAAAGAGAAACAAATGAAAAAAATATTGATTTTTGATAATTACGATTCTTTCACCTATAATCTGCTACATCTGGTGCGGGAATTAGGATTTGAAGCGGAAGTGCACCGCAATGACCAGATTGCGCTGGAAGCAATAAATGACTATGATAAGATAATTCTTTCTCCCGGCCCGGGTATTCCATCCGAAGCCGGATTGATGCTTCCTCTTGTAGAAAAATATGCACCGACAAAAAGTATTCTGGGTGTTTGTCTGGGACATCAGGGAATTGCTCAAAGCTTCGGTGGTCAGCTTGATAATCTGGATCAGGTGTACCACGGAGTTGCTATGCCTGTAAAGGTGATTGATAAAGATTATATTTTCAATGATCTTCCGGCTTCTTTTGACGTAGGACGTTATCATTCGTGGATTGTGAAAAATACATTATTGCCGGATGATCTGGTCGTAACAGCTTTGTCAGAAGAAGGATATATTATGGCACTAAAACACCGGGAATATGATATCCATGGTGTACAATTTCATCCGGAATCTGTTCTTACTTCTGTAGGTGCAACCATCATGAAAAACTTTTTAACTCATTAATCGTACTATTATATATGAAAGAATTACTATACCGGTTATTTGACCATGAATATTTAAATAAAGAAGAAGCAAAAGAAGTGCTGAAAAATATGGCAGCCGGAAAGTATAATGATGTACAGATTGCTGCTTTTATTTCGGTGTATCTCATGCGTAATATAACCCTGGATGAATTAATAGGTTTCCGGGAAGCATTGCTGGATATGTGTATTCCGGTAGACCTGTCAGAATATAATCCGATTGATATTGTAGGGACAGGGGGTGATAATAAAAATACCTTCAATATCTCTACAGCCAGTTGTTTTACTGTTGCTGGTGCCGGTTATAAAGTGGTTAAGCATGGGAATTATGGAGCTACTTCTATCAGTGGAGCTTCAAATGTGATGGAAGCACATGGTGTGAAATTTACAACGGATATTCATCAATTAAGAAAATCCATAGAAGAAAGTAATATTGCCTATTTGCATGCTCCTTTATTTAATCCGGCATTGAAGACGGTAGCCGGAGTTAGAAAAGATCTCTCTGTAAGGACTTTTTTCAATGTGCTGGGGCCTCTTGTGAATCCGGTGGCTCCCAAAAATAACATGCTGGGTGTTTTTAATTTGCGGATGGGGCGTTTGTATTACTATATGTATCAGCGATTGGGAGGAAATTTTTCTGTTGTACATAGTCTGGATGGTTACGATGAAATCTCATTGACAGATGAGTTTAAGGTCATTACTAAATTCGGAGAGCAATTATATGTTCCGGAAGAAGTCGGATTCAAAAGAGCAAAACAAGAAGATCTTTCAGGAGGAAATACCATTGAAGATGCTGCGGTCATTTTTGATAACGTATTGAATAATAAAGCTACCGAAGCTCAGAAAAATGCAGTATTAGTTAATAGTGCATTTGCAATAAATACGATAGACCCTTTAGTTTCTATTGAAGAAGCAATAGAAAAAGCCAGTGTTTCCTTAGAAAGCGGAGCGGCAAAAGAAAAATTCCGGAAATTTCTGGAAATTAATGCAAATAAATAAAGAAATGGATATTCTGGATAAAATAATAGCACAGAAAAGAATAGAGTTGCAGACACGGAAAGAAGCCGTAAGTTTGGAAGTACTCGAAAGTCAGATTTTTGAAAATACCTCAAAACGTTCCTTGAAAAAATCTCTTTTGGCTGCGGAAGTACCTATTATTTCCGAGTTCAAAAGAAAATCTCCCTCTAAAGGATTTATTAACGAACATGCCAGGGTTGCGGATATTATTCCGGCTTATGCGAAGGCTGGTGCTGCCGGAATTTCAGTTCTTACGGATGAAAAATTCTTTGGTGGTTCTCTTAAAGATCTGAAAGATGCCCGGTCGTTTACGGATATTCCTTTATTGAGAAAGGATTTTATAATAGATGAATATCAACTTTACGTAGCTAAAACAGTAGGGGCGGATGTAATTTTACTGATTGCGGCTGCACTGACAAAAGAACAGACATTGAGGCTCTCTCAAAAAGCAAAAGAGTTAAGGCTGGAAGTGTTGCTTGAATTACATGATGAAATAGAATTAGACCATATAAATGAATATGTGGATTTGATCGGGATAAATAATCGCAATCTGAAAACTTTCTCTGTAGACCTGGAAGCATCAGTTAAATTATTGGAGAAATTACCAAAAGATCGGATCCGGATTTCCGAAAGTGGAATTTCTTCTCCTCAAACAGTCTCGGATCTTATGAAAGCAGGGTTTCAGGGATTCTTAATGGGAGAAAATTTTATAAAGACTTCTTCACCGGGAGTATCTCTGCAGGCTTTCATAAAAGAGGTGAAAGACTTACTATAATTTATAAATTATTCATAAACTGCAAAGTTTCTATTTTCAATGAGTCTTTTTCTGCAAATATTTTTACATTTGCAGTCTGATTTCCCGAATTTATTTTAATGCTAATTTTATAAATAATTAATCTATGAAGAAGTTTTTTAGTCTAAGTTCGTTATGCCTGCTCATTTTATTATCAGCTTGTGGTTCAGGAAATAAAGATCATGAAAATGGTGGAGGTTCCGACATTCAGGAAGAAGGAACATCAGGTAATTTATCAATGGAGAAAGCAAATGAGATTATTGAATATCATAATGATGTATTAGCAGTGTTCAGAAGGCTTTATGAAGATGATAATCAGGAAAAAGTCCTGAAATATATGGCGGAAAGAAAAGGCCGAATCGGTTCGGGACCTGTTATCACACAATCTATAGGTTATCGGGATACTTCCAAAATTGTTTCTCCGGGAAATTATTTTGATAAAGATGTACGCGAGAATCTGAAAAAAGATATCAATTCTTTCCTGCGGGCAGGAGAAGCTTTTTATCAGAATTTCACTACCTATAAATCTTATGCTAAGGCAGAGGATTATAAAGATGATAACTGGGCGAAAGGAAACCAGCTTCTGGAAGAAAATAAAAAACTTGCAGAAGAAATTTCAGTAGCAAGAGAAAGGGTATATTCTGTTATTTCTCCTCTTGCTAATCAGGCAGAACTTATTACGCTAAAAGATAATCCCTGGAAAGAAAATATTATTCTCTCAAAGCAAATTTTTGCCTCCATGGAGGGAATTATGGAAGAATATGCTGAAGAGAAAGTAAATCCGGAAAAAATAGACACACAATATAACAATCTGGAAAAACAGGTGGAAGAAGCTCGTACTTTACCTACTGTCAGTGGACAAGAAAGAAAAGGAGAAAGTTTTACCAAATTCATCACTCAGGTAGATGAATTTATGGGTGAAGTAAGAAAAGCAAAACGTGAAGGGAAATATGATGACAGAGGGTATCGTAAATTAACGTCAGAATATAACAAAGCTATAAACAGATATAATAATTTTGTAAATTAATAAATCCTTGTATTTAGGAGATAAAATATGCTTGTTATTTAAAAATAAAGTAACAAGCATATCTTTTGCCTTTAAGCATGCAGATAAACATCTTTTCAGTTTTCCGTCTGTTTCCGGTAATAAATGGATTATATATTACTGATAAAGAGTTAACTAATCTTTTTGACTTATGGATTCCCTTTGACTGTTATAAGGTTTTTAGAAAGATGTTTTGTTTTCGGGTGAAATTCTATTTATCTTTGCAAAGATGTTAAGAAATAGAATGAAAAAATAAAAATAAGAAATCTTTTTCTGAACTCTAACTTAGTACTTCTTGTTTATTGTAGGTATTTTCCGGTTTTAATAGTTTTGATAATTTTGTGTTAAAATAAAATAATGAAAGGAATAATTCTTGCCGGTGGAAGTGCCACCCGTCTTTATCCGCTCTCAAAAGCTATTTCCAAGCAGATCATGCCGGTCTATGATAAACCTATGATTTATTATCCTTTATCAACATTAATGCTTGCCGGATTAAATGAAGTACTTATTATTTCTACTCCCCGCGATTTACCGGTTTTTAAAGAATTATTAGGTACCGGAGAAAATTTGGGCATGAAGTTTGAATATATTGTCCAGAATAAACCTAATGGCCTGGCGGAAGCTTTTTTATTGGGAGCTGATTTTTTAAAAGGGGATTCTGCCTGTCTTATTTTAGGAGATAATTTGTTTTATGGTCAGGGTTTTTCCTCTATGCTTAAACGGGCAGCTGCTATTGAAAAAGGAGCTTGCGTATTCGGATATTATGTAAAAGATCCGAGAGAATATGGTGTCGTTGAATTTGATACCAATGGAAATGTTCTCAGTCTGGAAGAAAAACCCCGGAAACCAAAATCTAATTATGCTATCCCAGGGTTATATTTCTATGATAACACAGTGGTTGATAAAGCAAAAAATCTGGCTCCTTCCCATAGAGGAGAACTTGAAATTACAGATTTAAACAGGCTTTATTTGCAGGAAAAATCCCTGAAAGTAGAGCTTTTTGGACGCGGTTTTGCCTGGCTGGATACCGGAAATTGTGATA
Source organism: Candidatus Azobacteroides sp. (assembly GCA_021201815.1). Lineage (GTDB taxonomy): Bacteria > Bacteroidota > Bacteroidia > Bacteroidales > WRGA01 > WRGA01. The sequence continues at coordinate 66,721 of JAJQEC010000073.1, forward strand.
GTTTACTGGAAGCTTCCAATTTTGTTGAAACCATCCAGAAAAGACAAGGTTTTTATATTTCGTGTATTGAGGAAATTGCCTGGCGCAATAAATGGATTACAGATCAACAGTTGAAAAAAATAGGTAATGATCTGCAAAAAACAGCTTATGGAAAATACATACAGGAGTTGATAGTTCAATAAATAAAAAATTTATCACACATTTGCAATAGTGAAAACATATCTTGTTACCGGCGGAGCCGGATTTATCGGAGCAAATTTTGTAAAGTTCATGTTGGGAAAATATGACGATATTAAAATTGTCGTATTAGATGCACTTACATATGCAGGAAATCTGGGTACTATCCTTGAAGATCTTGAAAAAGAAAATTGTGAGTTTGTAAAAGGTGATATTTGCGATAAAGAGCTGTTAAACGATTTATTTAAAAAATATGATTTTAATTATGTCGTAAATTTTGCAGCAGAAAGTCATGTGGACCGCAGCATTGAGAATCCGCAGTTATTTTTGCAGACTAATATATTAGGTACACAAAATTTGCTGGAAGTTTCCAAAAGATGCTGGACAACCGGTAAAGATGAAAATGGATACCCTACTTGGAAAAAGAATGTCCGTTTTCATCAGGTTTCTACAGATGAAGTATACGGAAGCCTCGGGGAAACGGGATATTTTACTGAAACCACTCCTCTGGATCCGAGAAGTCCTTACAGCGCTTCCAAAACAGGAGCTGATTTAATAGTAAAAGCTTATGCCGAAACTTATAAAATGCCTGTTACTATTACCCGTTGTTCGAATAATTACGGACCTTATCACTTCCCGGAAAAATTGATTCCGTTGATTATAAAAAACATATTGGAAGGTAAAAAACTTCCTGTATATGGTGATGGCTCCAATGTCCGCGATTGGTTATATGTGGAAGATCATTGTAAGGCTATTGATATGGTAATTGCTTTCGGAAAAGAGGGTGAAATATATAATGTAGGAGGGCATAATGAAAAGAAAAATATAGAGATTGTTGAATTAACGATCTCTACCATATGCCGCTTAATGCATGAGAAACCTCATTACCGGAACGTTCTTAAAAAGAAAGAAATAGCGGAAAACGGTGATATTGATATAAGCTGGATTTGTAAAGACCTCATTACATTTGTAAAAGATCGTCTGGGCCATGACCAGCGATATGCTATTGATTCTGCAAAGATTACCCGGGAATTAGGCTGGATTCCGGAAACCTGCTTTGAAGAAGGAATTGTAAAGACGATAGAATGGTACCTGAATAATCAGGACTGGGTAGAAGAAGTGACAAGTGGGGATTATACCAAGTATTACGAAAAAATGTATGCCGGAAGATAAAGAAATTCCATACTTTGTACACCCTAGTTCAATTGTAGATGCTAATTGTCAGATCGGTGAAAATACTAAGATCTGGCATTTTTCACATATTATGTCCGGATGTGTGATTGGAAAAAATTGTAATATCGGACAAAATGTAGTTATTTCCCCGGGTGTTATACTTGGAAATAATGTGAAAATACAGAATAATGTATCCGTTTACACTGGTGTAACTTGTGAAGATGATGTTTTTCTTGGACCTTCTTGTGTATTTACAAATGTAATAAATCCCAGAAGTTTTATTAATAGAAAAGACCAGTTCCTGAAAACAAAAGTAGGAAAAGGGGCCAGCATTGGTGCCAATGCAACTATTGTCTGTGGAAATGATATTGGTGAATACGCTTTTATCGGTGCTGGTGCCGTCGTAACAAAAAATATTCCTCCTTATTCTTTGTGGATAGGAAATCCGGCAAGACAACAAGGGTGGATAAGTCGTATGGGACTAAAGTTGGTTTTTGATGAGGAAGGGATTGCGATATGTCCTGAAAGTAAAGAGGTTTATATTTTAAAAGATAATAAAATAATCGTAAATAATACCATCTGAATTTCTTATTTAGTTAGGTTAGCCTTAAAATAATTTTATCTGAGAAAATTTTTTTGTGTTATATTTGCAGCATGTCAGAGGTTCAGAAACAGTCGAAGGATTATATTATCTAGTTATCTATTTTACGAGGTTTAGCTGTATTATTATTTATTATTCTTCATTCAACTTTAGCAAATATAAATAATGGCTTTTTAGGGGAATTTTTTACTTTTTTCAATCAGCTTTTTTCTTTCCGGATGCCATTGTTTTTCTTTATATCAGGATTTCTCCTTTTTTACACTAAAATCAGGAAAAATGCTACTTATAAATCCATATGGAAAGAAAGAATCCCTCGTATTGTATGCCCGTATGTTTTTATCACATTTGTTATTTTCTTTCTGAAAATATTATTAAGTAGTTATGTAAAAAGGCCTGTCGATCTTTCTTTTATGGATTTCTTTTTAAGTTTTATTTATTCCGGGAATGCAATTTGGAAGAATTTATGGTTTTTAAACTTCATATTTATTTGGTAATTTTTTTCAGGCTTTTCTGTTTGAATTTTATATACGATGTACTAATTAATGGAATGTTATTATTAATTTCATTTTTAAGTGTACTCGTCGGATTATATTTACCTCTATTAATTGCTATCATTGTAAAAAAACTAAACTGGAGACCATGAATAGGTTTAAATTAAAGTTAAAACAGTTTTAGAAATTCACTTTTTACTCAATAAAATATAATTTAGTAAAGTATTTTCGAATTAACCTACCTATATCTCTTCATACTTACCATTTTCAGATAAAAACATATTTTTTGTTGCGCTTATTATATTACAATGTGAATTACTTTTATAGAAAATATTATCTTTGCAGGTGGACAGAAAAATATCCGGTTCTTTTTTCTGAACATATTTGTTATTATCATGTTATTCCTTCATAAGAGGGAAAAAGCTATAAAACATTAATTATAATTTATAAATAAAATGAAAATTTCTCCTTACAAATTTGTCGCAGTATCATATAAACTATATGCCGGCGATAACGAAGAACAGGATTTGGTTGAAGAAACAACAGCGGACCAGCCTTTAACATTTATCTCCGGAACCGGCTTCATGCTGGAAGCCTTTGAAAAGAACCTTACCGGTTTGGATCAGGGAGAAGCTTTTGATTTTACTCTTGCCCCTCAAGAAGCATACGGAGAATACCATGATGACCGGGTAGCGGATTTACCTAAAAATATGTTTGAGGTAGAAGGCATATTTGATGATAGCCGCGTATATGAAGGAGCTATGGTACCTATGATGGATGTAGAAGGAAATCAGTTGAATGGAATAGTTGCATCTATCGGCGATGATACGGTAGTAATGGATTTTAATCATCCGTTAGCCGGAGATTCGTTGCACTTTGTAGGAAAAGTAGAAGAGGTGCGTGAACCCTCCAAAGAAGAACTTGAATATGCACAGAATCCTCATGGTGGTTGTGGCTGTGGAAGCGAAGGCTGCGGAGATGGCTGTGATTCATGTAATTAAAGATATAATTCTTTTATAAATAAAAAGAGACTCCCTGTTATTATAGAGGGAGTCTCTTTTTTTATTCTTTCTATCTCTTATTATGATTGCTTTTTATCATTTTCTTTAAGATTAAATATTGATTTCAGAAAATAGTTCATTATGTATCATATTAAGTGTTTTCATACAAATGGAATAAAAATAAATATCTTTTATTCTCGTTCATTATAAATAAGAGAAAAATATTTTTTGAAATATAATGAAATAATGGATTTTCCCCTTAATATATTTATAGATGGAATTAAGAGAAGAATTAATAAACTATAGGTATAATAATTTTTATATTTTTATTTTGTCTTATCTAATAAAATGCTAATCTTTGAAAACTAAATAACCATTAAAAAGTTCCGGATAGAATTTAAACTCACTACTTCTATTCTTTTACTTTTAATTTTAAAGAGGAATATATGAAAAGAAGAAATAACCGGATTTTCTTATGCTTTTTACTCCTTTTCACAGGAATATCTTTTTCTACAAAAGCCAATAAGGGAGAATATCAAAAAGGTTGGGAAGCTTTTAGTAACAACAACAGAAGTGATGCCCGTAAATATTTTACAGCAGCTATAGGAAAAAAAGAAAAAAAAGCAGAAGCTTTTCTTAGTCTTGCTTTATTGGATTGGAGTGAATCGAAAGATAAAGAAGCATTTCTTCATTTTCAGAAATTTTATGAGGTAGCAGAAAATCCTTATCCCTATTTTTATGCCGTATTTTCACTTCCGTTTCTTTATAATCCGAAAAATTTGCCTGATAATCAATGGGAGTTTTACGAAAAAATAGTAAAGGATCCCGATCTGCATGGAACTTTGAAAGCAATGGTATGTCAGCAACTTGGAGAACAGTACCTGCGTACCCGAAACAGAGAAAAGTCGCTGGCGTTTTTTTCTGAAATGGGAGCCATTAATAACTGGCAGGTATTAGGAGCATTTGATAATATATCAGGCAGTGGCTTTGACAAAGATTGGGGCGCAGTTGCAAAGCCGGAACAAGAGGCGGTATTTAAAAATGATGTAGAAGCTGATATTACCTGGTATACTCCTTCCTTTAACAGGCCGGATAATTGGTTTTTCTTTGATTATTATTTCCCTCTGAATAGCATCATCGTTTATGCACAGACCTTTGTGAATAGCCCTGTCGCTCAGGAAGTTTACCTTCGTACCGGAACATCAGGCTCTTTAAAAATTTGGGTCAATGACGTACTTGTTTCAATAATTCCGGACGAACGGAACTGCGACCTGGATATTTACAGTTATAAAGTTAATCTGAATCAAGGATACAACCGAATATTAGTTCAGATAGGTCAAAGCGAAATATCCGCAGCTAATTTCTTACTTCGTCTGACAGATGAAAGGGCTTTCCCGGTTTCAGGAATCACGAGTACAGCAGATTATCAGGAATATAAGAAAAATACAACCTTTTCCGGTAATGGACTGCTTACTCTTTTTGCAGAATCGTTTTTTCAGGAAAAAATAAAAGAAGAACCTGATAATCTTTTATATTACATCCTGTTGGGAGAAACTTATCTGAGGAACGATAAAGCGTATGAAGGCACAGAAGTTCTTAAAAAAGCAGAAACAATGGTACCTGGCTGCTCTTTTATAAATTATCGACTGACGGAAGCTTACCTGAGAGCGCAGAACCGGACTGAATATAGCCGGGAAATAGAGAATATCAAACAGAATGATCCCTTGTCATTTATTGCGTTAAAATCTTTCTATGAAGACGCTATGGCTCAGGAAAAACTGACAGAAGCTGAGTTAATGCTGTATGAGATTAAAGAGAAGTATGGAGAAAGTATATATACGGACGAAATGGAGCTGGCATTGTTAAGTGCACACAAAAAAAGAACCGAAGTAATAGAACTCTCGGAAAAGCTTTATGAAAAATATCCCTATGATCCGGATTACATGAGTGTTAAATTTTCCATTGAAGAAAATGTAAATGCGGATCCACAAAAAGCACAGATTGTACTGGAAGAATACAATGAAAGGTATTTTAATCCGCAGGCACTTGAAATGTTATCATCTTATTATAAGTCACGAGGTGAAACAGAAAAAGCGTTGGAAGTACTGAAAAAAAGAATTCAGCTTATGCCTTATGCCTCCGGATATGTGTATGATTATATTTCTAACCTGTATCAGCTTCAACGATACGAAGAAGCCCTGGTAGCTATCGAGGATTTGAAAAAGCTTTCTCCTTATATGGCTTCTCTCTATAATCTGGAGGGGTACATTTATAAGGATATGAACAAAGAAAAACAGGCAAAAGCAAGTTTCAGGAAAGCTGTTTATTATGCGCCGACTTCCTATGATTCCCGTACTCAGCTTCGTTTATTGGAAAATAAACCGGAGATATTTGACCTTTTTCCTTCTGCTGGTCTTGAAAAATTGATTGAAAAAGCACCGGCTACCGAAGCTTATCCGGAAGATAATTCTCTTATTGTTTTGTATGATACACAATTAGTATTTTATCCGGAAGGAGCACTGGAATATCGGTATACAGCAGCCGTAAAAATATTGAACCAGTCCGGTATAGAAGAATGGAAAGATTATGGAATCAATTATAACCGGAATAGCCAGAAGCTTATTCTGGATAAATACGAAGTAATAAAGGCGAATGGACAGAAAGTAAAAGCTGAAACTAATAATTCAGGAAGAGTGGTTTTTACGAATCTGGAAGTCGGAGACATATTACATCTGGATTACCGGATACAATGTTATGGGACAGGTATTTTATCCAGGCATTTCTACGACTGGTTTCTTCTTAAATATTCATATCCTTCCCTTTATAGCCGGGTATCCATTCTTGTTCCTAAAAATAAAGAATTTGACTATAAAGTGTTGAATGCGGACATCAGACCTGTGATATCGGAGAAGGAAGATATGACTTTATATCAATGGATACTGGAAGGTCAGCCGGCCATAAAAGATGAACCTTATATGAGTTCTTATGTAGATGTAGAACCTGCTATTGTCTTCAGTAGTATTCCTGACTGGAAGTTTATCGGTAACTGGTATAAAGATTTGACTACGAATAAAATAAAGTCGGAATCCGATTACATTGTAAAAAGAACGATTGCAGAAATATTAAACGAAAAAGAAAATCTGGGACAACTCGAAAAGGCAAAACTTTTCTATGAATATATCCTGCAGAATATCACCTATTCAAATGTCCCGTTTATGCAAAGTAATTTTATTCCTCAGAAAGCTTCCAGAACTATCATTACACGCCTCGGAGATTGTAAGGATGTCTCTACTTTATTTGTTACGCTATGCCGGGCAACCGGAATAAAAGCTAATCTTGTATTGATCAGTACCAGAGAGTATGGTAATAACATGCTTTCTTTACCTTCTCCTAATTTTAATCATTGTATCGCACAATTGGAAATAGACGGAAAGATTTATTACCTGGAATTAACTGATAATCATCTACCTTTTGGAGCAGCGATCGACAGCGATTTACAATGTAATATCTTACCGATTCCTTATCGGGAGGAAACATCCGGAAGAGACCTTTTATTAATGGATATGCCGGACAGAATACCGAATAAAGTAACCCGGGAAACCATTTTATCTGTAAAGGAACGGGATTTCCTGCTTTCCCATCACTTTGTCCGTAAGGGACAGTTGGCTTCTTTTTACAGGTACCGGTATGCAGATATAGGAGCGGAAGAACGCCGGAAGGATGTTACCCAGATGATCGCTTCGGATTGGAATCAGCCTGTAAAAGTTTCTGATCTGACATTTATGAATCTGGATAATCTGGCTGATAGTGTAGTGTATGGCTATACGCTGGAAGTGACAAATGCCCTGCAGGAAGTTGCGGGAATGAAAATCTTTAAATTACCATGGTCAGATGCGCTTCCTTCTTTAGCATTGGTAGCTCTTGAAAAAAGAACATATCCGCTGGAATTCTGGAGTTATCTTTATTGTGACGAGGAAGAAGAAGGAATGCAAATTATTCTTTCTCCGGAGCAGCAATTTGTGGAAATTCCCAAAAATGTAACATTAGAATGTCCGGCAGCTTCTTATGAATTATCTTTTCAAATGCAGGAAGATGGAACGTTGCATGCAAAGCGCTTCTTTAAAAAGAAAAAGGATATTGTTCTTCCGGAGGAATATGAGGAATTCAAAGAATTTTTTAATACCGTCAGTGAAAACGATAATAAACAATATGCCATTAAATAAAAACAGTTAACACTATGGAAATCCTTTCATCATAAAGACCCCATGGTTTGTATTCATATCACGAACCATGGGGTCTTTATCTCCTTAAAAAACGTCAACTTAAATTTCTTTTTCCTTATCAGTATTTATCTTCTATTTCCTGAATCCAATTCTGTCATCCAGGTGGTTGAGGGATTCCAGTGTAATATTAAATTCTTTAACCGCATTTAAAATCACCGTATCGTTTTCCCCTTTTTTCATGAAATAGATCATGCCATTTTCAGCCCTTATGGTATCTGCTTCATCTATTTTGAGATAGCTGGCCTGAACTTTATTCAGTTGCTTGTTAATATTTCTCAGGTTATCGATTTTTTTGTAGATAGACTCATATTCTACATTATTTATTTTATTAGTATAATCTGTAGAAATTCCTTTTGATAAATTCATTTCCATCTGCAGTTCTCTCATTTCCTTCAAATTGGCATCGTTTTTTTTCATTTCATTTTCATTATGCCAGGCCGAACCGTCTGTCGAGTAATAAATTTTCGGTACTTCTACATGTTTGGTACAAGAAACAAATACAAGAACAAAAGAGAACCATATAACAAGTTTTTTCATATTTCTTTAATAGTTTAATAACATCTATTTTAATGATAAGGAGATATCTCAATAGAAGATAAGAGGCTATTTTTCCGTAGGTATACTCATTGTCTTCTTACTTAGTATAATAAAAAATTCATACGATTGTTGAACTAAGAATCCTTATACTTCTTAACCCTTAACTTAAGAAAGTCTGTTTCTTTTTCATATAGATATACTATTCAAGGATTAGGTATAATCGATATATTCTCTTTTTATTACAAGGATGTAATCATACCTTTATTATTTTGTAATAATTGATCTCTTTCTTTGCCGCATATTTTTAATCCTAGTTAATTTAATATGAAAAAACCTTTATTCCTATTTGTATACCTGCTTTTGAACTTATATGCAGGTGTAAAAGCAGAAACACTTTCCGCCACAGAGCAGATTACCGGGAAAACAATTGTCGGAATTGATGTAACAGAGTCTTATCAGGTAACTAAAAACGATAATGTTACTTCTTTTCGCTGGATTCCACCTGTTGGTTGTCAGGTCATAGAAGGGCAGGGAAGTGAAAATGTACTTGTTAAAACTACTTACTTATCCCGTAACAGTGATTTACAAGTAATCCGTGGATTTAGCGATAGTAGTATGGATACACTGAAATTAGAAATTGATTTTCATCGTACTATCGGTATTGTTAAAGATCACAAAATTGCACCGGGTGAAAGTATGGAAATTGCCGGAGAGCAACGTCAGGTAGCAGATATCTATTATGAATACGGAACAGATGAAAATCAGCGGCCACTTATTACAGCACACCGTCTGACAGTAGAACCAAAAGCCGGTGTATATGTTGAAATGACAAAGCCATATTTACAGACACTTACGGATAATTCCGTATGGGTCTGCTGGAAAACGGATTATGACGCTGAAAGTACGGTTATATATGGTCAGGATGGAACTTCAATGAATCTAACGCTAAGTGGAAATGCGGAGAAATTATCAGATACTTATTACTGGCATTCTGTGCAGTTAACCGATTTGTCTCCGAATACCCTCTATACTTATAAAATAAAGAGTGGCAATAGAGAAAGTGAAGTATACCGCTTTAAAACAGCTCCGGAAAAAGGTAGTCGTACACCAATGCGTATTCTTCTAATGGGAGACCATCAGATGAAATCACGTAGTGGATATGAATGGTTAATGCAGGCTGCAAAACGTAAGATTGAGGAGAAATACGGAAATGTTGAAGAGAATATCGACATGATTATGAACGTCGGAGACCAGGTAGATGTCGGTACTCTTGATCATTATGAACATGTTCATCTCTACAAATCGGAATTACTTTCTCCTTATCTTTCAATCATGACCGCAGTAGGTAATCATGAAACATACAGTGATCCCGGAATGGAAAATTATGCAGCCCATTATCATTATGAAGATCTGGAATATCAGGGAATACAAAGCGGGACAGAGAATTACTATGCCTATCAGATAGGTCGTATCCTTTTTATTGTACTGAGTACGGAGCACACAGGAAACGTACAGAAAGCATGGGTCCGTAAAGTTGTGGATGCTGTAAAAAATGATGACTCCGTGGATTTTGTAATCAGTGTAAATCATCGCCCGATACAGGCTGAGCAATATATCGGAGATATATCTACGTGGGTACGGAATGAAATTGTTCCTATTTTGTCCGAAACCGATAAGCATATTTTCAATTATGGCGGTCATCACCATTTGTATCACCGCGGACAATGGCCGGATTCTCCTTTTTATCATATTATCAACGGTGCTGCTTCATGGGACCAGATGTGGGGTATGTCGTCGGAAAAAGATTATGATGATGTACAGAAAACCATCGATTACTGGGCATATCAGATTCTGGAATTTGACTTTGATAAAAAAGAAATGAAAGCAGAATGTTATGCTATCGGAAACAGGGAACTGGTAGTTGATAATATTCTGATCGATAAATTCCACCGGCGCATGGGGCAGGAGGGACCAGTACAACCTGTTCTTGAAAGCCTGCAGGAAGAAACAATTCAACTTCCTTACACTTTCAGAGCTAATGAATATGTAACTACTGCCGGAGAAGCTTTTAACACCAGCCAGTTTCAGATTGCTACTTCTGAAGATTTTTCTAATATAGCACTAAATGTGATAAGGGATGTGGAGAATTTATATGGTTCTACAGGGCAACCCTGGCATATTCCGGTAGACATTCATGAATTTCTGGATATTACCGAGCTTACGGTAACCGAAAATAAATTGAAAAATGGTGTGCATTATATCCGCGTGCGTTATCGGGATGAAAATCTGGAGTGGTCTCCATGGTCAGAAGTTCAGGCATTTACTGTGGAAGGTAGTATTGATGGAGATCCAGCTATTTTTCTTGAAAAGAAAAGTTATGCCCTGAATGAAAATATAAGTATTCGCTTTGAATTTGTTCCGGAAGGTCAGGATGCATGGATCGGTATTTACCGGGCAGGAAAAAATCCGGGTTCCGGAAGTGGTTCTGTAAAATGGGGATATACCAGTACAGCCAGTGGAACATTGAATTTTTCGCTGAATGAAACAGGTGAATATTATGCTGTTTTGTTTGAAGACGGCGGATATACGGAAGCAGCACCCCGGATACCGTTTTATGTCGGCGAATTACCGGTGATTACGCTTGAAAAAACAGCTTTTGAAGAAGGTGAGCCTATTAAAGTTTCTTATTCCAATGCACCGGGTCTTTCCAGTGACTGGATTGGTATTTATAAAGTGGGGCACACTCCGGGAAATGAATATTCTTCTTCCTGGCTTTACACTACAGCCGGCTCCGAGAGTGGAGAATTAATATTGTCAACAGGTTCCGGAAATGCTTCTAAACTTTCTAAAGGATATTATTTTATTAATTATTTTACGAACGGTGGTTATTTTGAACCTGCCGAAAGACAATATATATCCGTTGGGTCCGATATTTCCTCTTTGTCTGCCGAAAAGGATAATTTTGACCCGGATGAAGACATCATTATTTATTATGCGGATGGTCCGGGTACACCAAAAGACTGGGTTGGAGCTTTTGAAAAGAGCAAAGTGGTTGAAATTGACGAGTTAGATGGTTTCTATTATACCTATGGAGAAACAGACGGATATGTAACTATTCCCGGCGGAGAACTGCCTGCTGCTGATTATTTCTTTGCTCTTTATATCAACGATTCTTATGACGAGGTTTCTCCCCGTATATATCTTTCTGTTGGTAAGGCTCCGGAATTAATAGTAGAAGAAGAAACCGAAGGTATTTTAACATTTGGTTTTGAAGACAATGAAAAATGGCGGAAGACTATAAGTAATATTACCTTGGATAGTGAATCCATTTCTGCCCAAAACTATGAAATAGAAGCCGGAAAAGTAATTATTTTAAAAGAGGCTTTTCCGGAAAAGGAAGGTACTTATACTATTTCTATAAAATCAACCACCTGGCAGGACACTTCATTGATTGTCGAAATAGGGGAAGGGGGAGCCGGAACTTCTGTTAATATACCGGAACTTTCAGACATGAAAATATATCCGAATCCGGTGGAAGATATTCTTTATATAGAAAATCCGGAGTCTGTTTCTTATATATTAATCCTGACAGATATTCATGGAACCGTATGTTGGAAAGAGGAAATCCGGAATTTACAATCGGAAATCAAGGTCGGAAATCTGGTGCCGGGAGTTTATTTACTAATACTAAGTACAGAGGAAGGATACACGGTTTCTTCACAGGTACTTCTAAAAAAATAGGTTAAATGAAATAAGCATAATGCTATAATCTCATCACTCCTTTTTTACCGGAATGACGCTTAAATAGAGTCATTCCGGTTTTTATTCGTATAAACTTCAACTTTAAGTGTAGGATAGGCACACACTATCATTAATATTTTTCTTATTTTTGAAAATTAAAGACTGGTAAACATCGGTATATATTATGAAATACATTCTGCCTGTATTTATTTTCTTGATTGTTATTCCCTGTATTTCCTATAGCAGGACTAATAGAAATGGAGGTCCGGCAACAGGATCCGGTGATTACCGGACAGATACATTTATCATATGTGATCAAAAAGTATTCCCTTTCGGAGATGACTCTGTTTATTGTTATTCAGAATACGAGTATACTGCGGATTTAAAAGTAGTTTATACTCAGTTTATTCCGGATGGAGAAGTGCATTACCGGATTTTTGATGAAACAGGAAAGCTTAAGGAAATAGCTTATGCCTTATCCCGAGTTGCCATTGAAAACAGTGAGCCTGACCGGTTTTCACGTTTCGATTCGGTCATCCGGTATCATGGAAATGGAGGAATTGCAAAAACCGGATGTGTGGAATATACAGAAGAAAAGGATTACCGGTATGCCTGTCGTCAGATATGGGGAACATATTATGAATTTGATACAACTGGTATGCTTACTTATAAAATAATACCCACTGTTGCGGGACACATCGGATTTTCGTACCATCCGAACGGAGCTGTAAAAAGCCGGTGGGAGCAGGGAAATATATATGCTTCCGGAGCTCTTTTGGAAGATATGGAATGGGATTCCCTGGGAAATAAAATAAAAGAAACAACTTATTCATACTTTTTTCCGGAGTGGGGAACCAGCTACAATAGCCGGTTGGGAGTAGCTACCATGAAAGAGTATTATCCGGCAGGTAAAATACGACGGATTACTCATCATAAAAGTTTTGTTGAATCTGAAGAATATCCTTGTGGATGTTGGGATTATTTTGACAGCTTGGGTGAAAAAGTTCGTTCGGAACAATATCCTCCATGTGATAATTTTGAATTGGAATACTAATTTATAAAGATTTGATTTTAAATTCTCCGCTTGTTTTATTCCCTCGCACCTGCCTGAATTAATATATCCATCAGGAGTTGCTTATTTCTGTTTTTTGCTATAGAAAAAGCCGTAGTTCCATCGGCCGCTTTTTTGTTTACATCTGCTCCCATCTGCAATAAGGCTTGTATAACTTTTTCCTTTCCATAAGCAGTAAATAGCATCAGGGCAGTAATACCTTCCTGATTCACCTCCCGGATATATTTTGAAATACCGACAGGAGATTCTAAGTTTACATCGACTCCTTCCCGCACCAATTGCTCTAACATGGGGATTATTTCATCATGATAGTAATATTGTGTGACCAAATACCACCATTCGGAAGCAAGGTCTCTTTTTGCTCCGTGACTGGTAAGAAACGCTACGGCTTCTTCTTCCTTTTCGTGAATAGCTATTCCCAAAGCTGTATATTGTCTATTGCTTTTATAATTCAGATCCGTATTATTTTTTACGAAAAAACGTAGGTTGATAAGGTCAGGATCTTCCGTGTACTGTTCTTTGTATGTCCCGTTTTTAATCAGAAACATAGGCACGGTATAACCATCCTTATTTTCCGCATATAAATCAATTCCGCCATCAATAAGAACCTGGGCGATTTGACGTTTTCTATCTCCGTAAAGATTTTTAAACGTATACATGAGAGCATTCGTATTATCTCCTGTATAGATAGTCATATTGACATCTGCTCCATAATCTATAAGAGCTTTTAGTTTATCCGGCACAAGAGCACTATGGATACGGGAAGATAGAAAAAAATTACGGAATGCAACATTAAGATTGTTTTGAGATATCTTTTCCTGCAGACCGGCTTCTTTTACGATCTGAAAAGCCTCCAGGTTATCTATGTAGCTGAAAATATCTCTTCCATTGTTATTCTTTATATTTATATCTGCTCCGGCTTCCAGTAATATTTTCAAAGACCCGTCGTTTCGACTTTTTGCAGCAAGAATAATTGGAGTGTCACCGTTATGATCCCTGAGGTTTATATCTGCGCCTTTTTTAATAAGTGCCCATGTGATAGAATCATGATAGCAAGGTGACGGCATTGCAGGGTCACCATGTGTCCCATGTTCACGGTCTCGTCTGCTTCCTATGGGGATCGGACCTGCTGGCATTTCCCGGTATGTTTGATAACCTGCTGCATAGTGTAAGGCTGTTCTTCCCTGCCAGTCAGTTAGGTTCGGATCTGCTCCGGCACTAAGCAACAACTCTGTTATATCAGATGAGATTTGTATTTTTTCATTTTTATCGTAACTTCCGTGTCCACCATATCCATATCCTTTAATTGCATTTTTAATCAGTGCGGTCTGTTTATAAGTCCTATGATTATTTCCGTATATTTCCTGATTTCTTTCATATTGGATTTCATCCTCTTCGCTCTGAGGGACAGAAGAGGAAGTTTGGTTTATTATTTCTATTTCTATATCAGGAACCTGGAAAGAAAAATTTACATCGACCCCTCTTTTAAGCAGGTATTCTACTGTCCGGATATCTCCTCCTTCTGCAGCACCCATAAGGGCAAGACCCATATTTTCTTTTGATATCGGAGGATAAATACCATTTTCTTCCAATGCATGAAGAAGCGGTGGATTTTTCCATGCATGTTCCTGCATTACTTTATTGCTCATATCCGCTCCTTTTTCAATCAATAGTTTTGCTACCCCATAACTTCGGGATAAATGGAGTATATTACTGCTATCCGGGTTCAGAGCATGAATATCCGCCCCTGCATCCAGTAAAAGACAGGTACTGACAGAATCATTTGCTAATACGGAATTTTTAAAAGCCTGTGTATAATGTTCTTTATTTACCCCTGCTTTAATAAGCACATCTATAATTTCAGGAGAATTATATAACCCATCCGCAAAAAATACGACTAAAGGAGTATTTCGGAACGTATGGTCTTTCGTATTCTTTAGCAGGTATCTGGCAAGTGCGAAATTATTATTATCCAGGGAGGCTGCAAGTGGTGTCCAGCCGTCGCTCATTGGAGGAATTTCTACTTTTATTCCTTGTTTTATAAGGTATTCCATTGTTTCCTCATTGCTTTTCTCCATTGCCCAGGAAAAGAGGTTTCCATTAGTAATCTGAGTTAATCTGGCTCCTTTGCTAACTAGGTATTTTATAATCTCAACATGCCGGACATTTGCCCCATATCGGTATTTGTTGTTCGCTGCTTCCTGAATAGGATAGGTGTTCCAGGTGATTGATTTCTTATTTACGCTCGCTCCTTTTTTTTCTATAATATATTTCACAATCTCAGGGTTACCACCGATAATTCCATAAAATAGTCCTTCCTGCCAGTTATAATCTTCAGGTTGTTTTTCTGCAAGGAACAGGAAGATATCATAATTTCCGCTATATGCTGCAGAGCGCAAAGGCGAAGCCCCGCTGGTGCTGTTGGTATAATAGATATCGGCACCTTTTTCGACCAGGTATTTTACTACTTCTATGTTGTTGCTTTCAGCCGCACAACATAACGGTGTTAATCCTCCGTTAGCATTATATACTATATTTAATTCTGCTCCGTTTTCAACCAGTAATTTTACTATTTCCAGGTTTCCTTTCCAGGCTGCACGATGTAACGGAGAATCATTATTGCGGGTACGGGCATTAGGATTTGCTCCTTTGTCTATCAGGTATTGCACGATCTCCTTATGTTCATTCCAGGAAGCTGCATAAAGTAGCGGATGATAATAATCATTATTATCATATGTGGATAATTCAAACTCCGGAGCTTCTACTATCTGTTTTACCGAATCCAGTTCTCCTTGTGAAATCAGAGTAAATAAGCGGTAATGAAATTCTTTTTCTTCTTTTGTAGGACGGTCGGATGCTTGTAATGGATTTGTCATACAAGATAAGTATAAAATAATCGTGATAAGTTTTATTTTCATCTTCCGGATGTTTTTATTTATATAAAAGTAGCTGCTTTTTTGATATAATAGATGCGGAATTTCTTTTTATTCCATAAAGAAAGGAAAATAAAATTGTATATTTTTGTAAATAACAAGAATAGTTTTTTGTAAGAAAAACAAAAATAAATACCATGTTAGATAAATATGAAATTAACCTGAATAAGGAAACGGAAAGAGAAAAGAATCTGCATGTAGAAATTACTTCCCCTGTTGATTTATATGAACGTTGTAAGCTTGTGATCAATGCCAGGAATTTTCATTATGATAATTTTAGCAAATGGATGACTTACTTTTACGTGGCTACCGGTGCTTTGTTTATTGGTTATTATAGTATTGGGGAAAACCTCGGTTCGACTTTTTACCGTTGCTTCTGTCAGCTATGGGATATATCGTTAGCCTTCTTTGGTATTGGTCGGCAAAAGGTTATTACTTTTGGGCAATCAATTTTATATCTCTTGTAAATCACTATGAAAAAGAGGTATTGAAATTCAGAGAGACAGAACGGGTCTATTTTGTTTTTGCAAATAAAGAAACCCAGAATAATTATAAAAATCCTATAAGCGGAGCAAACATATCTACCTCTAAAGTAGCCATTCTATTTGCCTTTATTGTTACCATGGTGTGGGGACTGATTTTAATAATTGAGTCCAGACAAATGTTAATACAGAAATACGCAAATGAATATGTATCTTTAAATTTAATTCTTCTTGGAATAGGCGTGTTAATTTTTGGAGTTATCCCATTTGGATCAGAGAAACTTTTAAAAAATATCTTTTCAGTAACATTAACCATATGCCGGATTTAGAGGAAATAAAAGGCGGTGGAAATGAATAACGTTTATTTTATGTTGAATAGTAAAGGGAAAGGAGCTTCTTATTGATAAAATATTTCCATCAGCATAAGAGTTTATACCTATTAAAAAACAATCATCCTCTTCATTAATTTAGTGAAGAGGATGATTGCTTTTTAATATATTTATTCTGCGGAAGCGGCGAGATTCGAACTCGCGGTACGGTGACCCGTACGTCAGTTTAGCAAACTGGTGGTTTCAGCCACTCACCCACACTTCCTTAAAAGGAATTACCTTTATTGCGGTGCAAAGATAAAATAATGTTTTTTACTTTTCAAGAAAAAAACATTTATTTTCAAAAAATATTTTTGAAGAATGCTTTTTTTATTACATAACCAATTCTGTAAAAAGAAGTTCAAATGTTTTTTCCGGATCTGAAGTTAATCCGCTATGAGGCCGGGAAGTCTGAATACAGGTACTTCTTACTGCAGTCAGCCATCTAAACCGCTCCACGACATCCATGGATTGAATAAGATTGGAACTTTCCTTATCCGGATCTGGCGTGTCGAATATTTGAAGTTGTTTCTTTAGAGATTCTATATCTAATTCAGTCGGAAACAAGCGAAATTTATTCGGATCCAGGTAATATTTTGCTTTCAGGAATTTTTCTCTTTTGCAAAACATAATCAGCCCGGCATTAAAGAATTCTTCCCGTTCTATGCTGGGCACAATGCGAATGACGGCATATTCATATAAGTGCATTTCGTGCATGTTGTGCTTCCTTTATAAATAGTTCCGAATGGTCTCTTCTCTCTTTCAGAAAACAAATATATATCTGGCGTATTTCCTCCACTGTTTCCTGGTTTTCTTTCCATGTCAGCCAGTCATTAGGAATCGTGTATATTATTTCTTCAATTAACTCATCTGTGATAAGCCTTTTACACACGTTATCCATTTCCGGCAATTTAGTAGCATAGGGTAACAGCACATGATCTTTTACCTGAGGAAATGTTCCCCGGATATGCTTTTCCCAATTTACCCAGCCATGATGAAAATATAAAGACGCTCCGAAATCGATCAGCCACAATTCTTTATGCCATATCAGCATATTCGTATTTTTTATAGTACGATCTATGTTTGTCAAATAAGCATCCAGCCAGACAATTTTAGAGGCGGTTTCCGGATCTATCCGGTTTACAAGCGGATCAAAAGCCAATGCTCCCGATAAGAAATGAAAACCAAGATTATTTCCCAGGCTGCTTTTCAAAAGATCCTGTATTTCTTCATCTCCTTCTGTTCTTCCGAAAGATTCATCAATATCAATGAAAACAAGTTCCGGTACCTGAAGGTGGAGCACTTTTGCCATTACCCCACCTATAAAGTCTGCAATCAGTGCTTTTGTCCCATGACCGGCTCCTCTGAATTTAACGACATATTTAAATCCATCATCTGCTTCAACCAGCGCCGGAAGGGAACCTCCTTCCCGTAATGGCAGAATATAACGGGTGGCATATACTTTTCTTATATCCATATTTTATTTAGGTAAATAAGGAATTATATTGATAATTTATCTTTAATCCGAATCATGGACTTGTTTATGAGAAGTAAATATATACATTCATTTTTATATATTTACGTTGTAGAG
>JAJQEC010000026.1 GCA_021201815.1 Candidatus Azobacteroides sp.
ACTCAAGAAAAAAAAAAATAGGAACAAAACATGATAGAATCAGAAGCTTCAAGGAAAAGTGAACAAAATCAAATAGATGAACAACTGAAGAAAGATGCCGAAGCAACAAGGCAAAGGGAACAAAAGCAAAAAGAAGAACAACGGAAGAAAGAAGCTGAAGCAACAAGGCAAAGTGAACAAAAGCAAAAAGAAGAACAACGGAAGAAAGAGGCCGAAGCGACAAGACAAAGACAAGAGCAGCAACGCAAGGAAGCAGAAACTCAGAGAGTAAGAGAAAATCAGTCAAGACAGAGCACAAGCAGTTCTTCCGGTTCATCTTCCCGGACAAGACGTTAATTTATTACTTTATATCCGGATAATACATAAAACAGGAGATACCTATATAGATAGTATCTCCTGTTGTATGTAATGGATAAATTCTTTTTTAACAGAAACGGTTCGTTTCGTTTTTTCTACGACAGACTAATATTTTTTTACCAGCTCTTCCGGATTTGTTTTTCCATCAAACGGAACAAAAGTAAATCCATATTGATATCCTTCTCCGCCTTTGATTCGGTATTTTTCAAGAGGCATTGCACCCCAAGCGTTATCCCCTCCGACTCCGGTCATGCCATAATCAATAAATACATCGACCAGTTTTTGAGGAACCGCATCAAATTGATGGCGCTGTTTGGGATCAGCGGGGCGAAATAAACCATCATCCCTTTTATCACCGCTGTCAAGCCTTTCAAGCGGATAATTGGATACATTCATTTCCAATACCTTATCAGCTATCACCAGCAAACCGGTACCCTTTTTATTTGCCAAAGCAAACCAGGAAATATCCGTACGGTGGTTGTTTTCCTGCGGACGAATATAATCTTCGTACAACTCACTTACATTGAAAGAATATTTATCGATGAAACAGGAAGTTTTCCGGTCATTATAGTTTTCCCACGGTCCGCGTCCGTAATAAGTAAGGCGGTCAAAGCTTACCGGCATCTGCATCCGTAAACCCAGGCGGGGAACAAACGGTGAGTTGATCTCCCCTACCCCGATGGAATTACTTACTTTGATAATCCCGTTTTCCATCATTTTATAATCCACTTTCCATCCCACCGCGGGAGATGCATAAGCATAAGCGCAGGAAACGGTGCCTGTAGCAGCATCCACCGTAACAGTGACATCCGGAGAAGCCTGTTCCGAAAGATTCTTCCATTCTTTTAGGGAAAGGAAATTGTGGAAACCGTAATCATTATCAATAGGAGCGCGCCAAAAAGCAGGACGTGGTCCGTATTCCGCAAGAATGTATTCTGTCCCTTTGTATTTGTAAGAAGTCAACTGTCCGCTCTTTTTACTGATGACAGCACTAAAATCCTTTCCATTTATTAATACCTGATCATCCGTTTCCCGTATAGAGGCAGGATTGAAAGCTATACTCTGTTCTTTTTCATACGTATTAATGCTTTTCTGTTCCCGGGCAATTACATATCCTGCCGGAAGGAAAGGCTCTGCGGTACGGATCTTTACTTCAAACTCAATCCGGTAATCCGTAGAAGAAGGAGCCGTAGAAGGCAGGTTATGGAGTTTTACATTTTTCACCTGTCCGGGTGCCAGGGAAATATCCAATGTACCACGATCTACCACTTTTCCGTTTCCTTTTATAGTATAACCGAAATCATATTTATTTAAATCCGTAAAAGAAAAATCATTATGAATATCGATGGTTGCGGCTTTCGGGTCAAAGTTTGTAAAACGAACGTTTTGGTAAACTTTTCTCATTTCTTCGGTAGCCGGTTTTACGGTACGGTCGGGATAAATCAATCCGTTTATACAGAACAGCCCGTCAGATGGTGTCCCTTCTCTTCCGTAGTCTCCCCCGTATGTCCAGTATTTCCGGCCTGTAGGTGTATATTCGGTTAAACCCTGATCGACCCAGTCCCAAATGCAGCCACCCTGAAGAATCGGATAGGTAAGAATCACGTCCCAGTAATCCTGAAAATTACCCAAGCTGTTTCCCATGGCATGGGCATATTCGCAAAGAATAAGCGGACGGTCTACCAGCGGATCATTGGCATATTTTTCTATGTGGTCGATGGTCGCATACATCGGACAGAAAATATCCGTATTCCATTCCATTTCTCCCTGCTCATATTGTACCGGGCGGGAAGAATCCTGTTCTTTCAGCCATGCATAAGTAGTATAGAAGCAAATACCATTCCCTGATTCATTTCCCAGAGACCAGATAATAACCGACGGATGGTTTTTATCCCGTTCATATACATTCATCGTACGGGAAAGATGGGACTGGATAAACAAAGGGTTATTAGCTAAAGTGCCACCTTTTCTGCGGTCATATCCCATTCGGTGAGACTCGATATTTGCCTCATCAATCACATAGATCCCATATTCATCACACAATTCGTAAAAACGTTCCGGTTGCGGATAATGACTTGTCCTTACCGTATTGACATTGTATTTTTTGAATAGTTCCATGTCTTTCCGCATCAGGTCTTCCTGTACGTAATGGCCTGTATTTTCATCGTGCTCATGAAGATTGACTCCTTTTACAAGAATGTATTGCCCGTTTACCAGTAATTGCCGGTCTTTGATTTCAATGGTCCGGAAACCGATCTTCCGGCTGATGGCCTCTGTAATATTGCCGTTCTGGTCGCTTAATGTAATCACCAGCGTATACAGGTTCGGTGTTTCAGCAGTCCAGGCGGCTACATTTTTAATCACATAGGGAGTAGAAACAAAAGAAAGTTCTCCATCCTGATCTTTCACTTCCCACTGACCACGGGTAACTTCACTTCCGTTTTTGTCAAGCAGTTTATAGGCAATGTTTCCGGAAGGCTGATTTTCCTGATGGCTGGCTAACGCAACAGTAAGGGTAAAGATTCCATCTTTATAGTCTGCACTTAACGGAGTTTCTACTTTGAAATCCTGTATCCGGACTTTCGGCTGGGCATATAAATACACATCCCGTTCAATTCCTGCTATACGCCAGAAGTCCTGTCCTTCCATATAGGTCGCATCGGAGAGGCTGTGCACCTGGATGGCAATGACATTCTTTCCCGGTTGTACATACGGGGTAATATCAAAACGGGCCGGAACTTTAGATTCTTTGTTCATTCCTACAAACTGCCCGTTTATATAATAATAAGAAGCCCCTCGGACACCATCGGAACTCAGGAATATTTCCTTTCCATCCCAATCGGCAGGAAGAGTAAATTCCCGGCGGTACGTTCCGGTAGGATTCCAGTCTTCCGGGACATAGGGAGGATTCGGCTGATTCCAGAAAGGAGGAAAACCGGGTGAAAGAAATTCATAGGATACATTTACATAAATAGCGTCTCCGTATCCCTGTCTTTCCCAGTTACCGGGCACCTGAATATCTCCCCATTTGCTGACATCAAAAGAAGGATTCATAAAATCTACCGGGCGGTCCTGTAGTTTGTCTACATAATTAAATTTCCACTTTCCGTTCAGTGACAAATAATAAGCACCGGAAGACGGATTATTTTTCAATGCACTGGCTTCATCTTTATAGGAAATAAAAGAGGCACGTGCTTTTTCCCGGTTGATACCGACCAGATTGGGATCCGTAATCTCCTTGTAACGGTCTGACTGTGCCGAAACCATACCGGCTGCTATCAGACAAAGGAATAATAAAAAGTTTTTTTTCATACGTATTTTTTATTAAGTGAATTATTTTAAGAATGGATAGTACATATACAAACCTGAATTCCGGTGAGTTTGCTTCTTTATCATCCCGGATATGCCGAACAACACGGAAATCCAGGGATCTTCGGATAGATAAACAGGAAGAAAGGGTTCTTCTTTTTCAGGATAGTTTTCGCATCTGATTGATATTTCCCTCCACTCCTGTGCAAATAAATAACAGGAGAAACAGACAATCAGAAACCAGAAAACAACTCTTGTACGGGTCATTTCTAATTTGTATTAATTATTATAAGGTCAGACACAATAGAAAAGTAAACAGAAGCCTCTGCATACTTACGACTTACTTATGTCTGATTTTTATCCGATTGAGATTTCAATGGATACCTTTCCTATTTTCTGATTGCGGAGATTACATTATGAACGGGAAATATAATCTTTTGCAAACATACAATTTTTTCTTTATTTTCCAATTGCCGGATGCAAAAGGAAAGCAATATTTTTATCTTAATTCGTATGCTCCCAAAGATAAGCTGCGCACCCCCTCTCCCCTCGAAGAAGATACTATGTAAATAATCA
>JAJQEC010000088.1 GCA_021201815.1 Candidatus Azobacteroides sp.
GTTCTATGCCCGGTGTATTACAACCCATAGCAGGCAACGGATTTATAATGGGCACTCTCATGGTTTTAGTATTAGAGCATCTGCTGAAAGAAAAATCCAGCCATAACTGACTTTCTGATGTTTTTTTCTACTACTATTCTTTCCGAAACATTCACTCTAATAGACTCACCGGACAGTATCGTTGTATTCAACCATTTCCATATCTCTACCGAAGGAAAATCCAATATATCAGAAATAGCGTATTCCTTTAGCATGGTATAAAATTACAAAAAATTTATTGTTTTCCTGAAGTACAAACCGGTATATCCTTTCTTAGCAGCAAAAACCATCCATAATAAAATATAACATAGGGCGCCTTATTCTTTGTTGAATTATTAAATATTTATCTTACTGACATACTGTTGTCAGTGAAAAGCCATACCTTTACCCGGATTTAAAAAAATAAAAAAGATACAGGATTACGAAATGATATTAGAACAAGCGATAAAGACAAGGAAATCTACCCGAAGTTTTTCCGGTGAAATTCCTTCTACGGATATGATTATGAAAATAGTTGAATCAGGAGTTTATGCGCCTTACGGAGGAGCAACAGGAATACCTCTGACAGAAATAAGGAAAATCTTTATTCTCAGGCAACATACGGCTGAAATGACTCAGGCAACTGAATTAATCCATCAACAGATAAGAAAAAATTCCAAACGTATCAATACCCTGATTACGATTCTTCCCTTTATGAAAAAGAAAATGGGGGTATTTGCAAACCGTTTAAAAGGTTTCTCACAGAGTGGAATACTTTCATTAAAAAATGCGCCTTACCTGATTATTATCGCTGAAAAAAAAGGATTCCCTCCTGTTGAAAAACAATCCATGGCGCATGCTTTGGAAAATATGTGGCTTACAGCCACTAGTCTGGGTCTTGGTTTCCAATTAATATCCGCCATCGGAACAGTATCAAACAATGATAAGTTCCTGAAACTATTAGGACTTAATAAAGGCGAATATGCTCTCGAGGGATGTTTGGTTGGCTATTCAAAGAATTCAACAACAAAAGATAAAGAATATCATATAAAAGATTTTGTAACATGGCTGGATTCTGAAATAAAAGAATAAAGAAACATTCAACTATTTTATATAGAAACAACCTGAAAAGATTATTGTTTATACTCCCCGTTTTCTTACACTCAAATTATTTATATACTTTTGAGAATAACTTAAAATAACAACATTATGGCAGCTATTGAAACAATTTGTTTAGGTAACCTCCGTACAGAAGTTACACACACCCAATCAGGAACAAAAATTGTCACCGATGCACCTACGGACAATAAAGGCAAAGGTGAATATTTTTCACCAACCGATTTAGTAACTACCGCCCTGGGTAGTTGTATAATGACAATAATGGATATGTTTGCTCAGGAACATGGCATAGACCTTACCGGAACCCGGATCGTAACGGAAAAAGTAATGTCGTCCAACCCCAGACGGATCGGAGAGATAAAAATAGACCTTTACTTCAAGGGCGAATTCACCGACAAACAAAAAACGATGCTACGAAGGGTAGCAGACACTTGTCCGGTTGGAAAATCCCTTCATCCCGACCTGATACAAACCATCAACTTTCATTTCGAAAAGTAAGAAAAACCATAAAAATCCCACAACCATGAAATTTAGTAATGTAAGACTATTAGTGAAGGATTTTGCTACCTGTTTTAAGTTCTACACCGAACAACTGGGATTAAAACTGGCCTGGGGTGATGAGAACAGCGGATATGTCAGCTTTAAAGTAGCAGCCGGAATAGAAGGATTTGCTCTTTTTGTATCTGATTGGATGGGTCCGGCGCCTGCTTGTAATATCTGCACCAGCATCTCGTCAAACAAGTACAAAATATGTAGTGTTTTTGTTGAAATAAAAAAACTTACTGACAGACTGTTATCAAACAAAGGGATTATCTTTGCCATATAGTTCAATTTAAAAAATCAAATGTATGAAGATTAAGAGTACAGAAATTAAGAATCTCGAGCCGATTAAAACAATCGCCGTTACACATGTTGGCGAATATTCAGGTATTGCAGGTGCTTTTGAAAAGCTCGTTGCGTGGGCAGATGCCAATAACCTTTGGGAGACTTCTCCTAAACTGGCAGGGATTTACCATGACAATCCGATGGATACTCCGGTTGAAAAATTACGCTCGGATGCATGTATTGAAAATCTTTCAGGCATTCAGCCCGGCAAAGGGATGAAAGAGTACACCATCAGCGGAGGAAAATATTTCGTAATGCAGGTAGATTTGTCTATGTCAGAATACTATGAAGCATGGCAAAAAGCATACGCTGCTGTAGGTGAACAAGGATACGAATGTGATATGCGCGACCATTACGAATTATATATAACCTGTTGCAACCCGGACGCTGCGAATGCTACCAGTATAGTTGATTTGTGTATTCCTGTAAAATAGAGTCATAAAAACACTATCTTTACCCACATGCAAGACCATAGTAAACGGCCGCTGCGGTTGGTGCGGTACAGACGAATTGTATATAAAATACCACGACGAGGTATGGGGCAAACTTGTCACCGATGATAATACCCTATTCGAATTTTTAATATTGGAAGGTGCGCAGGCAGGACTAAGCTGGATAACCATTCTACGCAAACGGAAAGGCTACCACAAAGCCTTCCATAACTTCGACGTAGAGAAAGTGGCACAAATGACTGACAAAGATTTCGAACGGCTAACAAAATTCGACGGAATAGTAAAAAATCGCCTGAAAATCAAATCAGTCATCTCCAACGCAAAGTTATTTATGGGTATCCAAAAAGAATTTGGTAGTTTCTACAATTACACCTTATCCTTTTTTCCAACAATCAACCGATAGTAAACCACTATAATTCACTTAGCAAAGTCCCTGCCATATACGCCGAATCCGATGCGATGAAGCAAAGACATGAAAAAGCGGGGCTTCAAATTCTTCGGTTCCACCATTTGCTATGCCTATCTACAAGCATCAGGTTTTGTAAACGACCACTTTCCAGACTGCATTTGCCGGAAAAATAAATAATAACAAACATCATCATGGAACAACGAATAACAGTAATTACGCTTGGAGTTGCCGACCTGCAACGCTCGGTTCGTTTTTACGAACAACTCGGTTGGAAATGTTCAGATAAAAGTGTCGGAGACCTGATTGTCTTCGATATGCCCGGCATCCTCTTTGCCCTCTATCCCATCGGAGAACTGGCAGAAGACGTGACCATCCCACATGAGCCGTCCCGCTTCTCCGGAATCACCATCGCACACAACACCCACAGCGAAGAAGAAGTAGCCGAAATCCTGGCACAGGTAGAAACCATCGGGGGCAGCATTGTCAAACCCGCTCAAAAAACATCATGGGGCGGATACAGCGGATACTTCGCCGACCCCGACGGATATATTTTCGAAGTAGCTTACAATCCATTCTGGAAGATTGAGTAAAAGAATTTGGTTTCAATATCGTAGACAGCAAACAATTCGGAGCAATAATTCTATTAATCCTGATATTCCAGGTTTCACCAACCGTTCAGGGAAAGCGTGTCTTATCTTAATTTAGAGAGCATAGCGTTCCATGTATTCACCAGTTTGTCACCGTCATAAAGCGCACCTTGCGCATAGCAGACGTCATTCTCCCGCCGGATAATTTCATATCCGTTAAGAGAAGTAGCCTCTCCCTTAAACTTAGAAAATATCGTATTACGGTCAATATTGTACACACCGGTTTGCTTTCCGAGTTCAGGGTTGAATGATTCATAACGAAACTCGCCTGGAGAAACAGGAATTAATTTATAGTTATTAATCCTTTTTACATCCCCTATTTGAGCCCAGCTCTCGTTTGTAATTTCTGTTTCAGAGATAGAGATAACAGATTCCCCTTTGCTGTTGGATATTTCTCCATTGGGTGCGACAAACTCGGAAATTGTTTTCCAAACTGCCGGTTCAGAAAGAAAATGCTTCATATTTTTTAATTAACTTATATACAAAGATACAATGTCTGTTTCGAATAAGGATACCCAAAACAGATATCTTTTTGTTAATAAGATAATCAAACCACCCGCTGGCGCACCTGACGAATATGAGTTCACCTGTTTTCTCGCTCTCGGTTATGCCGCCACCGATGCACACATCTGCAAACAAAAAGAAATTTGTGTGAAGGACAGGATT
>JAJQEC010000095.1 GCA_021201815.1 Candidatus Azobacteroides sp.
GTTGATAAAGGAGCGTTGTGCCTCGTCATGTCCGCTTTCGATACACTTCCGGAAATCCAGTTCCAGCAGTTTATCCCTTATCTGGATATAATTGTACAGAAAGCCGGACTTCTATGGATCGTTTACTTTCTGCCCCTCCTGCCTTTGGGAGCCATTATACAAACCATCGGGCTGATAAAAGAGAATATAGTACAGAAATGGCAGGGTTATCTTATTATTATCGGGTTATTGTTATTAAATAATCCCGAAATAGAGCTGATAAGCACTGTCGGCAGTATTTTAATGTGCACAGGTTATATTCCGTGGGGAATGAAAGAATGGGTTTTCCGGCAAAACCACCCATGTATAAACGCCATCTGATAGAACAGTACAGGTTTCTTAAATCCGGCAGCCCCAATCATACCCGCCACCTCCACAGGAGGTAAAAATGAGATTCCGCTCTGGTGAGTCTGCCGGATATTCTCCATGCTTTGCGATTGGACATCCCCATCCATCATCATACTCGCCCATACATTCAGCATTGGTTCATATTCACAGGAGTTTATATCACCCGAAAGATCGGCACTTATCAGTAAACCTCCCGGTTTCAGCTTTGCCGCTATATTCTGAAAGAAACCCATACGGGCCTTCTTATCAGTTATAAACTGTGAAACCAGAATAGAAGTTGCCGCCTCATAGTCATTCGGTAAGGAAAGATTTTCAAGGTAATCCGCATAAAACTCACAACGATCTTCCATCCCCATTTCTTTCAGCCTTCTCCGGCAAACATCTAACATAGCGGCAGACGGATCGACAGCCGTAAACGTCCAGTACGGAAACTTCTTAGCCATGTAAACGAGTTCAGCACCCGTTCCAGCTCCTACACAAAGAATCCGCGCCTTTTCAGGAAGTCCCGAAAGCCCAGCACCCATCAACAAATGCAACGAATCATTCACTGGAGCAAGTTTCTCCCATGTCTTATCATAAGTTGCAGCCGACCTATCAAAAATCTCTTTTATTTTATTCTTTTCCATTTGTTTCTTACTTTATAGCTAACAAAGATAACTTCTTCACGCCTATATTAGTTTTACTATTTTCTATTTAAACACTTCAGACATTAATTCCGGACATTCTTTCTCCTGATGACTACATATCCGCATTTAGTTTTATATCTATTATACATATATATAATTGTGTAATCCGGACATTCTTGTGTCTTACTAATTTGGCAAAACTTTCCATAGGATATCATTAGAGAAAGCGCTTGTAGTAGCACAGATATGTCGGTCTAGGTGGAATGAAAGGCCTTTGTCAATTTCGCATAACGCACCGATTTCCTTTAAATATGCGATCATCTTTTGATTGTTTATAACGGGTAACAATAATCCACCAGGAAGAATATTAGCATACTTATCAAGAATCTGTTTAGGTATATTCATTAAAGGAACTCTATAACTTACATCTGTTTTAACTCTCTTACCTATCAGCCACCAACTATCATCACATGTGGCGCGGATGCTATCTATAGGAAGGTTTTGAACAACAATATATGCCAGACCTGTATAACAAGAAAAAATAAATATATCTCTTACATATTCCAACCGTGTTGTTGGAAACTGCTTTGCCCTAATTTTCTCTATTTTATTGTCTGTTAAATACTCTCTGTCTACTCTATTTAATGATAGTTTAATTAGTTTTTGTCCAAACATTATTAAATGCCATTATAATAATATTTTTTACTTTTTGCATTAACTTTGTAGTGTTGTAACTAAAACCATGTTCTGCCTTTAAGTAGATTTCAAAGTTTTGTACAAAAGAGGAAGTAACTTCACAGATACAAATGTCTATAATATTATATTCATGTTTTATAAAATCTTTTAAACGCTGTAAAGTACATTCGTATTTTTGATAGATCTTTAAACTTATTTCCTTACCAACCTGTTTCTTTTTGCTTTCATTATGTTCCTGAAAGATTTGGAATAATTTTTCATTTCGTTGATTTAAGCCTAAGAAAGCATTCTTTACTTTCTTTGCAGTAACAGATTTTCTGTGTTTAAAATCTCCCAATAATACTTAATCAATATATCCGGAATATTTTCAAATAAACCGTTAGTTTCTTGTGCTTGATTTAAACGTCCTTTTCCTTTGGTATTTGCAGTATCCCATTTCGTTGAAACTACCTTATATTTAGTATTAAACTGCGCATTTAAGCCATCAATAGTAACCCTTGTTAAAATGCGTGCTTTGTTTTCTTTATTTATCTCTGTCTTTTTAATGAAAAAAAGACCTTTCATTGAGCTAAGCATAATTTCAATCTTTTAAGTTGAAAAACTATTTATTAACTCTTGCACCTGTGTAATTTAAACTGTGCCAAATAACGACATATCAACGCCCTATAAGGACAAAAGGTATGATTTCATAAACATGAATTTTACCGTACCGATTTAGAAACCTAACTATGTATCACTTTGTCTTTAGGTTGAAATAGGTATAACGATAAAAGCCTGTAAAACTTACACTTTACAGGCTTTTATCGTTATTTTAACGTCTGATTTTCAGACTTTTGGCGGAGAGAGAGGGATTCGAACCCCCGGTACCTTGCAGTACAACGGTTTTCAAGACCGCCGCATTCGACCACTCTGCCATCTCTCCTGAAAAAGTCGGGGTACCAGGATTCGAACCTGGGACCCCCTGCTCCCAAAGCAGGTGCGCTAACCGGACTGCGCTACACCCCGTATTTCTATTAAAGCGCTGCAAAGGTAATGACTTTTTTCTGACTGCAAAATTTTTCAGGCATTTTTTGTTTTCTTTCGCCCGGGAAAAGAAAGAAAACAAAAAACAGCTTTATTTTTTCGGAATCATATATGCATTATTTTATATAGTATACCGCTCAAAGTAACACTTTACCAAATTCTTATTTAATAAAAACGCCTCGTTTCAGGTGAAATAAGAGAAAGTAACAAAAATAATAAGGAATTCTAAA
This sequence comes from Candidatus Azobacteroides sp., assembly GCA_021201815.1. GTDB lineage: Bacteria > Bacteroidota > Bacteroidia > Bacteroidales > WRGA01 > WRGA01. Next base: position 2,963 of record JAJQEC010000095.1, read on the forward strand.
ATTATCCGGGTAAAGCAAAAGAGTATATCACTCTCATTTTTCCTTAAAAATGCTTCTTGAACTGGAATAGGTTTTTAAAGAAAATATATAGGATGTTACCGGATAAAAAGACATTTCGTGTTTTACCGGAAAAATAATATTCTTATTCTCTTTATCCTTTCCGAAGGAAAAATGGAAAAGATAGATAAACATACAATCAATAATATAAATATTTCTTCCGGCATTTTTAGTTTTTGTCAAGAACTGTTTTTTTAAAGATAAAAAATAGAAAAGAACAAAATACGTAAGTTTTTAATTCTTCACCGAAATCCATATATCTATTGTCATCCTTAGCAAGGATCCATTTTTTCCCTTCTTACAGGGTATTAAACCAATAATAAAAACCAGGCCTTTACTATCATTTATTAAAAAGAAACACACTTATCAATAAATATCTTTATGATATTTATTTAATTATTTTACTTACATAATTCTATAATTTAAAACAATTAAAAATCATAATTATTATTTTTCTAATAAAAAACTTACAAAAATATTTGCATAGTTCAAAAAATACTCCTTCCTTTGCGTACGTATTAAGAAAATTACCCGGCGCCGGGAATTATGTATCACTTACATTAAATTAATAGGTATGAAACTTAACAAAAAGATTTGCACTGGATTAAGTATTTTATTGACCGTTCCTTTTACGGTTTCCGCACAGGATACTATTTCCAATCAATTCAAACCATACTTCCACGCGGGGCTACTTATGCATACGTACGTAGGATATCAACAAAAAGGATTCGGTAGTTCCTCTCCAATGGAATCTGCCGGAACCTGGGACCTGGATGCCACCTTATACAGGGCACGGATTATGACGGAAGCCCATCTGAGCAGTAAGGATTATATTTTCCTGGAAACAGAACTTACTTCTTCTCTCGGTCCCGGTGGAGACAAAGCAGCCAGCATCAAAATTCTGGATGCACAGTATGACCATACATTCAGTGATGCCCTCCGGCTATCGGCCGGTAAAATGCTGGTCTCCCATACCCGGAACGGCTTACAGACAGCCAGTACCCTTATGGTAAATGACTTTACATATTTCCAGTATCCGTATAATATGTCTTCCGAAAGCCCTTTACAGAATGACCTGGGTAGAGATGTAGGGATAAACCTGAGCGGAGGATGCCTGAAAAACAAACTCAAATACCGGATAGGGGCTTTCGATGGCAGGCGGGAGTTTGAAGGAGAAGAAAAGAAACCGCTACGTTTTATCGGACGGCTGGAATATAATTTTCTGGATATTGACCTGTATTCCGGAACCAATCTGGGAGAAGGAAAAACCTTTACCCTGGCAGGCGGATTCGACACACAGGGTACCTATGTAGCTGCCGGTGCAGACGCCTATCTGGACCATCCGTTAGGAGCTGCCGGTTCGTTAACCGTAAATGCAGGCTGGTCGTATATCACAGGAGGCAACGATCCGGAAAAGAAATACTCTTTTGCCGAAATGATTCCGGCACAAAACACACAGTTACTCGAAATCGGGTATTATTTCAAATCCTGCAAATTACAACCCTGGATACGCTATGAGCGTCAGGATGTAAACGCAAAAAGCAATCAAACAGGCAGTCTGTCAACAGGAGATTTCGACAAACTGAATACAAGCACAGTATTCGGAGGCGGGCTTAACTACTTCTTTAATGATTACAAAACCAACCTGAAATTATCCTATGTAGCCATGACAAAAGGCGTGGCCAAGGAAACCGGGGAAATAGAAAATAAAACATACGGACAGTTGTGGGTACAGCTACAGCTTTGCTTATTCTGATCATCCTCCGGAAACAATCAGAAGTTATATTAAACAATACACTTTTTATTATCAAACAAAACAAGAGAATTATGGAACGAAAATTATTTACATGGAAACGCCTTCTACTGGCAGGGATCTGTATGATTCTGGTAAGTGCATGTTCATCCGGCGGAAAAAAAGCCGAAGGACAGGAAAACAGCCAGGCAGGAAATGACGATGTCGTGGAAATAGGTATTCTGCATTCATTAAGCGGAACAATGGCTATTTCGGAAGTGTCATTACGGGATGTATTATTGATGGGCGTAGAAGAAATCAATGCAGCAGGCGGTGTATTAGGAAAAAAAGTCGTTCCGAAAGTAGTGGATCCGGCTTCCGACTGGGACCTGTTTGCTGAAAAAGCCAAGGAACTATTAACGAAAGATAAGGTAAGTGCCGTATTCGGATGCTGGACATCCGTATCCCGTAAATCCGTATTGCCGGTGTTCGAAGAATACAATGGCCTGCTTTTTTATCCGGTGCAATACGAAGGACAGGAGCAATCTGCCAACATTATCTACACAGGTGCAACTCCTAACCAGCAGCTTCTCCCGGCTGCAGATTTCCTGATGAGCAAAGAAGGCGGAAACTATAAGAAATTTTACCTGCTGGGAACGGATTATATCTTTCCCCGCACAGCCAACACGATTCTTAAAAATTACCTGCTGGCAAAAGGAGTACCCGCCCAGAACATTATAGAAGAGTATACGCCTTTTCAGCATCAGGATTATCAGACAATTGTATCCAAAATCAAACGGTTTGCCGCTTCGGGAGATGCCTGTATACTAAGTACGATCAACGGAGATAGTAACGTACCTTTTTATAAAGAATTTGCCAATCAGGGGATGAGTGCTTCTGCCTGTCCTATTCTGGCTTTCTCGGTAGCGGAAGACGAACTGCGGGCAATGGATACGGAATTTCTGGTCGGTCACCTGGTTTCCCTGAACTATTTCCAGTCCATCAAGACACCGGAAAACTTCAAGTTTGTAGAAAACTTTAAGAATTACTGTAAAAAAAATAACCTTCCCGGAGGAGATTCCAGAGTAACGGACGACCCCATCTGTTGGGCATATACCGGACTCTACCTGTGGAAAGCAGCGGCAGAAAAAGCAGGATCTTTCGATGTGGAAAAAGTAGCGGCTGCCCTTTCGGATATGGAATTCGACTCTCCGGCAGGACTGGTAAAAATGCACCACGACAACCACCACCTGGCTAAAAAAGCCATGATCGGCGAAATACGCGGTGACGGACAGTTTGACATTATCTGGGAAACAGAGAGCCTGGTATCTCCGGAACCCTTCAGTGAATATGCCAAATAACCCAGCATAAAAAAGAAAATGCCGGAATGCTTTTATAGTGCTTCTGACAAAAAATACTTCTCCGGCATTTTCTTTTTCAATAGCATTTTTTACAGAAACTCTCATTGTCTTAATAAAAGATTTTATGAAATACTTATTGTTCACTATATCGTTACTCATGACTGTCGCTTTCCGACCGCTGGCTGCCCAGATCGATTCGGCACATACAGCCATAACGATTATTTTAACGGATGATCCGGAAAGAACAGGGGAAGCTGTCGAATGGCTGGCCGCAAAACAGGACAGCAGCACATTCAGGTTTATTGAAGCAGCCGTATCCAATAAACTGTGCAATTACAAAGGCGAACCGGTAAGTATGGAAGAAAATCAACAGGGACCTACCTATTATCTTCTTTATCCGGAATACAGAACACTGACCATTCCGGCCACAGAAAAAGAGGAAGTAACTCCGGTACGCCTTTCACGCGGAGACAGGCTGGCTTTCAATGCCATTATGCCACTTATTAACCTGAGTAGTCCGGATGCTACTGTCCGCCTGGCTGCCTTCCAGCAGTTAGGAAACAGCCGCAATCCCCAATCGCTGGACCTGTTGCAACAATATGCAGAAAAAGAAACGGATCCGGAGGTAAAGCCTACAGCTCAACGGGCCATCCACCAACTTTTGCTCTTTGCAGGAGATGATGCCCACCAACAGGCATCCCTGAATTATTTTGCCGGGGACAAATCTGCAGAAGCCCTTGCTTTGCTGGAAACCTACACTATGGAAGAAAGCATAACGGAAGCCAACCGTACAAAGGCAGATAAAATCATGAAAGAAATCCGTTCGAAACAACGGTTTATCGACATTGCCCAGAACCTGTTCAGCGGACTGAGCTTAGGAAGCATCCTGATTATGGTAGCATTGGGCCTCTCTATTATTTACGGACTGGCCGGGATTATCAACATGAGCCACGGGGAATTTATTATGATAGGGGCATATACTACCTATTCTCTCCAACAGCTCTTTATTGCATTTCTACCGCAGGCATGGCTGGATATGGCATTTTTTATTTCCCTGCCGGTATCCTTTCTGGTAGCAAGCCTGTTCGGGTTACTGATTGAACGCCTGGTAATCCGCCACCTGTATAACCGTCCGCTGGAGAGCTTACTTGCAACCTGGGGGGTAAGCCTGATTCTGATCCAGCTGGCACGGAATATTTTCGGAGACCTGACATCGGTAAAGTCGCCTGCGATCTTATCCGGGGGAATGGAGATTACCGACGGACTGATATTACCATATAACCGGTTATTTATCATTGGGCTGACTATTATCATCTTCACCCTGGTATACCTTCTGTTTCAGAAAACCCGACTGGGCATCAAGATCAGGGCGGTAACGCAAAACAGGAACATGAGCGCCTGTGTGGGAATTTCTACAAAAAAAATAGATATGATGACCTTTATGATAGGGTCCGGGCTGGCCGGTATTGCCGGATGTGCCATTACACTAATCGGGAATGTAGTGCCAAACATGGGACAGGCATATATCGTAGATTCTTTCCTGGTAGTAGTAACCGGGGGAGTCGGAAAACTGGCAGGATGTGTTGCATCCGGATTAGGAATCGGGATTTTCTCGAAAATATTCGAAGCCGGGTTCGAAGCTGTATACGGAAAAGTGCTCATACTTATCCTGATTATCGTATTCCTGCAATATAAACCCAAAGGATTATTCCCTGATAAAGGAAGAGTCGGAGATGATTAACCCATAAAAACAGAAAGATCATGCAAAAAGATAAGTTATTTTATATTTTGTTTATCCTGGTATTCTTGGTTATCATGCCGGTCGGAAACCTGACAGGGCTTATCCACACCAACACCATGACATTATGGGGACGTTACCTCTGTTTTGCCATTGCTGCTATCGGAGTAGACCTGATTTGGGGATATACGGGAATTATGACCATGTGCCATGCATTCTTTTTCTGCCTGGGTGCATACGGGCTGGGAATGTATATGACCATTTCCAACCTGCCGGCCGGACAGGCAGTACCTGATTTCATGACATGGAATCAGGTGGAATCTCTGCCGTTTTTCTGGGTGCCTTTCCAGTCTTTTCCCGGCGCCGTAGTATTCGGGCTGCTGTTCACCGGTGTTTTTGCGTTCCTGTTTAGCTATTTTATTTTCCGCCGGCGGATTAAAGGAGTGTTCTTTGCTATTATCACACAAGCACTGGCACTGGCGATGTACCTGCTGTTTTCCAGAAATGAAACTTTACTGGGTGGTTCGAACGGATTGACTAATTTCCGGTATCTGTTAGGGATGGACCTCTACACAGAAGAAGTAAAACTCGGTTTATTTTTATTTACTGCCTGTATGTTGGTATTAATCTTTTTTCTTTCTCGGAAACTGACAGAATCCAAATTCGGAAAAGTACTGATTGGCATACGGGACAGTGAATCCCGCCTCCGCTTTGCCGGATATAAAGTAGTCAGTTACCAGACAGCTATATTCGTTATCGGCGCCATTATTGCAGCCATAGCCGGCATGTTATACCTTCCCCAGACAGGGATTATTACTCCGGGAAGAATGGATGTAAAGGCCTCTATTGAAATGCTGATCTGGGTAGCCCTCGGAGGACGCGGAAACCTGAAAGGCGCCATTATCGGTGCACTGATTGTCAACTTACTGTATAACCTGTTTACTTCCTTAATTCCTGAGGCATGGCCTTATATCCTGGGACTATTGTACATCATTACCGTATTGTACCTCAATAACGGGATTATGGGATTATTACAGAATATCGCAAATAAACTCCATTTACTTAAATCATTAAAGTATTCACCATTAAAAAAATAAAGCTATGTTATCAATTTCCAATTTAAACGTATCATTCGGAGGAGTACAAGCATTAAACCTCGATACTTTCGAATTAAAAGACAAAGAACTCCGGGTTATTATCGGCCCGAACGGTGCAGGAAAATCTACGTTCATGGACGTTTTGTGCGGAAAGACAGCACCGATGGGTGGAGATGCTTATTTCAACGGAAAAAACCTGATCGGACGTTCCGAAATTGAAATTGCCCGGATGGGCATCGGACGGAAATTCCAGAAACCTTCCGTATTTGAAGGGCTTTCTGTATTTGACAATTTATTACTAGGCCTGAAATCGAAAAAAGGATTTCTTTCTTCTATGTTTTTCAAACTGACAGAAGAACAATCCGACAAAATACTGGAAGCAGCCAAACGGGTAAACCTGGAAGCCGAATTAAATACGCTGGCCGGATCATTATCCCACGGACAGAAACAATGGCTGGAAATTGCCATTGTATTGCTTCAGGATCCGGAACTCCTGCTCATCGACGAACCGGCAGCCGGCATGTCGGATGCGGAAACGGAAAAAACAGGCCACCTGCTTTATGAGCTGGCGAAAGACAACGGAGTAATTGTCATTGAACACGATATGCATTTTGTAGAACAGATTGCACAGGATAAGGTCACCGTACTGGTACGGGGGGAAATCCTTACCGAAGGATCTTTCGACGAAGTGAAAAACAATCAGGAAGTAATCGACTGCTACCTGGGCGCACCGGATTCTGCACAAACCCGGAAATAATCACTTAACACCACAGATACATGGATTTCATACTGGAAACAAAAAATGTACAGGCTTGTTACGGACAAAGCCAAATCTTATGGGGGATGGATGTCCGGGCCGGAAAAGGAAAAGTGACGACCCTTATGGGACGAAACGGGGTAGGGAAAACTACTTTTCTACGGACTGTCATGGGATTGGTCCGTACGAAAGACCCGGTTCTTTTCCACCAGCAGGAAATCCAACACCGCCCTACTTACAAACGGGCAAAAATGGGAATCGGATATGTTCCGCAGGGACGGGAAATTATTCCGAAACTTACGGTATACGAAAATATCCTGATCGGTACGGAATCCCGGAATGATTCGGTACGGTCTTTCGATGAAGATGAAATTTACGGGTTATTCCCTATCCTGAAAGACTTCCGGCACCGGCTGGGTGGAAACCTGAGCGGCGGACAACAACAACAGCTGGCCATCGCCCGTGCACTGGTGGGAAAACCCGACCTGCTGATTCTGGATGAACCGACCGAAGGCATCCAGCCTTCTATCACTCTGGAAATAGCAGAGGTACTGAACAAACTGGTGGAAAGAGGACTGAGTGTCCTGTTGGTAGAACAGAAACTGGATTTTGCTCGGCTATTGTCCGACTACTATTACATTATGGACCGGGGAAGAGTCATCCGGCAAGCAGATAAAGACAACATAGATTTTGATGAATTGAAAACATATTTATCCGTTTAAAGGCAAAAAAATAGTAAATGGACCGTGGAAGAGGAAAGAATAAATACGTCAAACCGGAGTACAGCTTATACCAAAAAGATGTACAGACCGTATTAAAATTAAACACAATATCAACATACTAATTTTTCACATAAAACCAAAAGCATTATGAGACACGGAGATGTATCAAGCAGCAAAGACACTGTAGGCGTTGCAGTAGTAAATTACAAAATGCCCCGTTTACATACACGGGCAGAAGTGTTGGAAAATGCACATAAAATAGCCGACATGGTCAGAGGCATGAAAGTAGGATTACCGGGAATGGACCTGGTGGTCTTTCCGGAATACAGTACCATGGGAATTATGTACGACAATGACGAAATGATGGCGACAGCTACCACAGTCCCCGGAGATGAAACCGCTATTTTTTCCGCAGTCTGCAAAGAAGTTAAAACATGGGGTGTATTTTCCCTGACCGGGGAACAACACGAAGAACATCCGCACAAAGCACCCTACAATACGTTGGTACTTATCAACGACCAGGGAGAAATTGTCCAGAAATACCGGAAATGTCTTCCCTGGTGTCCTATCGAAGGATGGTACCCGGGAGATTCTACCTACGTAAGCGAAGGACCGAAAGGCTTGAAAATAAGCCTGATTATCTGTGACGACGGAAATTATCCGGAAATATGGCGGGACTGTGCGATGAAAGGAGCGGAACTTATTGTACGTTGCCAGGGCTATATGTACCCCGCCAAAGAACAGCAGATATTGATGGCTAAAGCCATGGCCTGGGCAAACAACTGTTATGTAGCCGTAGCCAATGATGCCGGATTCGATGGTGTATATTCCTATTTCGGACATTCAGCCATTATCGGGTTTGACGGACGTACTCTCGGAGAATGCGGCGAAGAAGAAATGGGAATCCAGTATGCCCAGCTATCTATTTCCCAGATCAGGGATGCACGGGCAAATGACCAGTCACAAAACCATTTATTCAAATTATTGCACAGAGGATATACCGGAATATATAACTCCGGCGATGGGGATAAAGGGGTAGCAGACTGTCCGTTTGAATTCTACCGTACCTGGGTAATGGATGCTAAAAAAGCCCAGGAAGAGGTGGAAAAAATGACACGGGAAACCATCGGAACTGCCGAATGTCCGGTTGGCAACCTGCCTCATTCCGGCAAAGAAAAAGAAATGGGATAATTTTTCCGGATGCCGGAAGGAACAGAAAAGAACAAAAACAAATTTCCTTTCAGCCTATAGAATAGGCAGCATACCATCTTTTCTGTTCCTTTTGCAAGGTTCATAAAATTATTCAATCCCATTATCCTGGCAAACGGAAAAGCAACCCTGAACTTTTATTTTCCCGGATCATACGCTTAATTCAGTTGTCTGCTGATCCTGAGATAATTTTCTTTTCCAGTTTGCCGGGATATCCGGAAAACCGGTGCCCTGCCAGGGAATACGGAATTACATACACAAGTTCAACCAGTAAACGATACACATATGCCTTTTATCAATGATTTAGTCGCCAACAATCTGAAACGGATAGAAGAAAACAGTCCGGAAGAAACAGATACCCGGGTAAACCGGAAGATAGTAAGCCGTTTTGTCTTTTTTCCCGTAAAGGTAATGAGTTTATTACGTTCCCGGATTATAGGACAGGACGAAGTACTGGATTCCGTAGAAGAAATGCTGAAAGTAGTAAAAGCAGACATCGGGGCAAAAGACCGACCGCTCACCGTAAACCTGTTTCTGGGACCAACCGGGGTAGGAAAAACCGAAATTGTCCGGTTGATTGCCAAAGCAATACACGGACATGAAGACGAGTTCTGCCGTATTGATATGAATACCCTTGCCCAGGAACATTATGCCGCAGCCCTTACCGGAGCGCCTCCTGGATATGTAGGAAGTAAGGAAGGAGTCAGCCTGTTCAACGAAGACCAGGTAAAAGGTTCCTTCAGCAAGCCAGGCATTGTATTATTCGACGAGCTAGAAAAAGCCAGCAAAGAAGTAATCCGGAGTTTACTGAATGTCCTGGAAAACGGGAAACTTATTCTTTCTTCCGGGAACAAAACCATCGATTTCCGGAACTGCATGATTTTTATGACCAGCAACATAGGTGCAAAAAACGCCTGGCAGTACAGGAACAAGCGGATAAACCGTTGGAAAAGAAAAATAGGATGGGACGGAGAAAAAAAGGTAGTAGATAACGCCTTACACGATTATTTCGATCCTGAATTCCTGAACCGCATTGACCGGATCCTTTGTTTCAACAGAATAGAAGAAGAATGGCTGGGGAATATCCTGGATATTGAATTAGAAAAATTAAACTCCCGGCTAGATAAACTGGGCATGGCTGTATCCCTGACAGAAACAGCCAGAACCTATCTTTCTACCGGACACGACGCCCGCTTCGGCGCCCGTGCCATAGGCAGAAAAGTGCGGACAGTACTGGAACCGGTTATAGCCGATTACCTGCTTCATACTATTGATTCCGGCAATAATATTATTACGGTAAATTACCATGGTACCCATTTATTTGTCAAAAAACTCAATGGAGAAAACACCTATACAGACGAAAATGAAGCATGGTAAAAACAGAACCGGGGATACCGACTTTTCAGGAAATGCCACCCTGAAAAAAACAACCTTTTCCCTCAGCCACGGAGTGGCGATACATCACTAGCCGTGCTGCCTCAGAACACGGAACATGGAACAAAAAACACAACATACAACAGACATAACACAAAATATAACAAACAAAACACAAAATACAGCAGACAAAAACCAATTAATTATGAGAATTACACCAAGAGACATTGACAAACTGATGCTACATACAGCCTGTACGGTAGCACAGAAAAGGTATGCAAGGGGCCTCAAGCTGAATTATCCCGAAGCCGTAGCCCTTATTGCCGGACAATTACTTGAGTTTATAAGGGATGGACACACATTATCCGAATTAACCGAGATGGGCACGGAAATACTGGGCATAGATAACGTGATGCCGGGAGTACCGGAAATGGTCGACATGGTACAGGTAGAAGGAACACTGATCGACGGAACCAAACTGGTCTCTGTACACCATCCGATCTGTAAAAAAAATTTACCTCCGACCCTGGCCTTATATGGCTCCGGGCTCACCAAAACCGACACCAGGAAAGAAACGGATAATAATATGGATATCATACCGGGTCTGGTAGAAACAGCAGAAGAACCGATTTCATACAATACCAACCGGAAAACCACAACCCTTACGGTAACCAATACCGGCAGCCGTCCTGTGCAGGTAGGTTCCCATTGTTGTTTTGAAGAAACCAACAATGCATTGTCGTTCGACCGGCAAGCCGCCATTGGATACCGGTTAAATATTCCATCTGGCATGTCCGTACGGTTCGAAGCCGGAGAAACCAAGACCGTGGAACTGGTAGAAATAGGCGGTGAAAAGAGAATATACGGAGGCAACGGCCTGGTAAACGGAACGTATGAAGGGAAAAAAGAGAAAATCACCTCATTCATGAAAGAAAAAGGATTTATTTACTAAGAAGGGATAGATTTTTCCCAGACTATATAACTACACTTCCCGGCTTCTTTCTACAGACGGAGGAAGCATGGTGTTCCGTATGGTTATTCTTGTTTTCCGGAAAATTAATATTCTATTATACAATCAACAAATTATGGCACAAATAGACAGACAAACATATGCAGCCATGTACGGCCTTACGACCGGGGATAAAATTACCCTGGGGGACACAGGATTAAAAGTACAGGTAGAAAAAGATTATACTGTATACGGAGAAGAATGTGTCTTCGGCGGAGGAAAGGTAATCCGGGACGGCATGGGACAAGCATCCGGATATAAAGACGAAGAAGTACTGGACCTGGTAATTACCAACGCATTGATTATTGACTACAAAGGCATCTACAAAGCTGACGTAGGCATTAAGAACGGAAAGATCAAAGGCGTGGGAAAAGCCGGGAACCCACATATACAGCCGGACATAACGCCCGGACTTATCATCGGCACCATTACCGAAGTAATTTCCGGGGAAGGGATGATCCTCACAGCCGGAGCCATTGATACCCATGTTCATTACATCTCCCCTCAACAGGCAGATGAAGCACTGGCATCCGGGACAACAACCTTTGTAGGAGGCGGAAGCGGCCCGGCCACAGGAACCTATGCAACCACCTGTACACCGGGAGCTTTTTACCTGAAAAAAATGATGGAAGCAACAGACTCCATCCCCATCAATTTCGGGTTTCTGGGAAAAGGAAACTCCAGCAGTCCCAATGCCATTGAAAGCCAGATAAAGGCCGGAGCACTCGGACTTAAACTGCACGAAGACTGGGGCTCCACCCCGTCGGCTATTCATACCTGCCTGACCGTAGCAGACGAATACGATGCACAGGTATGTATCCATACGGACTCCATCAATGAGTGCGGATATATTGAAGATACGCTGAAAGCCATTGACGGACGGACCATCCATACCTACCATACCGAGGGAGCCGGAGGCGGACATGCTCCCGACATAATGAAAGTATGCGGATATGCTAATATCCTCCCTTCTTCCACTACACCTACCAATCCATACAGTATAAATACGGTTGATGAGCATCTGGATATGTTGATGATCTGCCACCACCTGGACCCGGACAACCCAGAAGATGTGGCTTTTGCCAGAAGCCGTATCCGGATGAACACCATCGGTGCGGAAGGAATGATGCACGATATGGGAGCCATTTCTATCTTTACTTCCGATTCGCAGGCCATGGGGCGTATCGGGGAAGTTATCTGCCGGACCTGGCAGCTGGCTTCCCGGATGAAAGAAGTCCGCGGTGCACTGGAAGAAGACAAAGAAACCGGGTGCGACAACTTCCGGGTAAAGCGGTACATCGCCAAATACACCATTAATCCGGCCCTAGCACACGGATTATCCCATACTGTCGGCTCCATTGAACATGGGAAACTGGCCGATCTTGTCCTCTGGCGGCCGGAATTCTTCGGTACAAAACCCGAAACAGTTATTAAAGGCGGAATGATAGCTTACGCCCAGATGGGAGATGCCAATGCATCCATTCCTACACCGGAACCCTATATTCCCCGTCCGATGTTCGGGGCATACGGCAAAGCAGCCGGAACCACTTCCGTCGTATTTGTTTCCGAAGCCTCCCTGGATACGGTAGCAAATTACGGACTGACAAAAAAAGCCTGTGCTGTGAAAGGATGCCGCATCGTATCCAAAAATGACCTCAAACTGAATCACTATATGCCGGAAGTAAAAATAGATCCGAAAACATTTGAAGTAACAGCAGATAATATTCCGGTACGTTGTGAACCAGCCGTCAAACTTCCGTTAACCCAGTTATATAACTTGTTTTAACGGACAGCCTTATCCCTTTTTTCCCTTGCAAAAAAGGCAAAAAAAACTATCTTTGTACTTTAATAAAAGTAAAAGATAAGAAGTAAAAAGTAAAAGGTGAAAATAATCTTTACCTTTTACTTTTACCATTTTATCTTCTAAGGAATGAAAAACAGTAAAAACTATCAGCATTCTCTCCGGTTATACCAGTGGTTGTATGCCATTGCACTGGCTATGGTAGCTATGGTCTCCTTCGTCAGCCAGATATTAATCCAGAATTACCTCACCAACCAGCAATCCGATACTCACCTGATAAACTATGCCGCTAAATTACGGTCGGACTCCCAGTCCATGGTGAAATATGCCTTATTACTGGAACAGGGACGCGATTATACCTCCAACCGGAAAGATTTTATCAATACATACCGCCAATGGAAAGAAACACACCGGAGCCTCCGGCATGGAAACGAATTCCTGAACATTCCCAAAAATGAGAACAAGGAGCTGGAAGAACTGTTTGTCATTGTAGACAAACCGTATAACGAAATTGTTACGGCTGCCGAGATTATTTGCAACCGGTTGAAAAATGCCGAAAACATTCAGGAAGCCAACATCGGTTCTTATGTGGAAATCCTACTGAAATATGAAAAGACATACCTGTTGGGGATGGAAATGATTGTATTTGATTACGACAGGATCCTGCGGAACAATATCCGGTTCCTGAAAAAACTGGAATGGCTCCTGTTCAGTATTCTGCTCGTCTGTCTTTTACTGGAAGCCGGGCTTATCTTTCGTCTGCTTTACAATATCCTTCGCTCCTCTTTCCTGGAGCTGGTAGATACGGAATCCAACTCCCGGCAGCTGGCAGAGAAAGTACAGGAAACCAACAAAGAACTCGAACAGTCACATAAAGAACTACGGGAAGTAAACTTTGCCCTCGAAAAAGCTACCTATCTGGTAAAAACCGATGCCAAAGGAAATATTATTTATGCCAATGATAAATATTGCAATGTAACCCGTTATTCCATGGCTGAACTACGGGGCAAACCGCTGTTTTATAACAACATGGGAGGAGAACGAAGTATTATCTATCAGCATATAGAAAATGAGGAAGTAAAAAAAGAAGTCTGGCAGGGGGAAATCTTTGACCATGCTTCGGATGGCACGGGATTCTGGATGAATGTAACGCTCATGCCTATTTTTGATAAAAAGGGAGAGTTATACCGTTATTATGCCATTTGTTTTGACATTACCAAAAGAAAACAAGCAGAAAAAGAAATCCATTCCCTGATGGAAGAACAGATGAAGCAAAAGGATGAAATGCAGAAAATCCGCTCGGAATCCATTATTGCCGGAGAAGAAAGGGAAAGAAAACGGATTGCTGCAGAAATCCATGACCATATCGGTCAAATGCTTACGGCCCTGAAAATGCGGATGGAAATTGTGGAAGCCGATGACTCCGGCGCTGTAAAGGATTTATCGGAAATAAAGGAAATCATTATTTCGATTATTCAGGAAACGCAGAAAATCTGTGCTGAGCTTATTCCAAGTGTACTGAATGATTTCGGCCTGCAGGCTGCTATCCACGATTTGATGACAACCATCCGGAAATCAACCCGGATTACCATCCATTTCGAAAATAATATGGAAGACGGATTATTGAATAAAATGCAGGAAACCATTATATACCGCATCTTACAGGAAGGAATGAATAATATTATTAAACATGCCCGGGCAAAAAACATATATTTGTATATGGAATCCGATGCAGAAAATATTTATATGAAACTAACGGACGATGGAGTCGGCTTTAACCCCGAATCACCTGCATGGAAACCAGGAGCACAGAACAGCAAAGCATACGGATTGGTAAATATGCAGGAAAGAGCGGAAATGCTGGGGGCAACTTTCACAATTTCTTCCGCGCCGGAAAAAGGAACAACCATAGAATTACAAATCCCGTTGAAAAGTATAAAGTAAAAGGTGAAAAGTAAAAGATAAAAGGTATAAAGTGAAAGGTGGAAAAGGTTTTTCTGTTTTTTACGATATGCCTTCTAAAATAATAGAGGAATGGAGAAAATAACGATTTTGTTAGCGGATGACCATGAGATTTTCAGGAATGGAGTGGAACACCTTATCAATAATAAACCGGATATGGTAGTAGAAGCAACTGCAACGAACGGAATGGAAGCGGTAAAAAAAGCAGAAGAGCTGCACCCGGATATTATCCTGATGGATATTTCCATGCCGGTAATGAACGGGCTGGAAGCAGCGGAGAAGCTGATCGGGATGAATTGCTCTTCCCGGATTATCCTTTTTTCATTATACGATACAGACGAATATGTCCTGCAATCCCTGAAAATAGGAGTAAAAGGATATATCCTGAAAGATGCCCCGAATGAAACTTTCCTGAAATCTATCCGGCAGGTGGCAAAAGGAAATTTCTTTTATTCAGGAGACCTTACCAACCTTCTGGTGTCGGAGTATCAGAAAAAGGAAAAGCAATTCCGTAGCGAAGAAAAAAATACCCGTATCAACCTCTCAAAAAGAGAAATTGAGATTCTGGGAAAGATAAAAGACGGAATGAATAATAAAACGCTTTCGGAAATCTATCAGGTAAGTACCCGCACCATTGAAGCACACCGGCTGAATATTATGCGTAAAATGGGAGTAAATCAAATGGAAACGGCAATCCGGAAAGCCCAGGAAGAAGGAATCATTTAGCAACACTACATACCAAAAGATACGCACTAAGAAATAATATTCCGGATAAATAAAAAGATAATATTACCTGCTGCCGGTTTTAAGGGGAAATGGAAATGAAAAGAATAATTATATTCGGATTAGTTTTCCTATCCATAGAAATTACCTGTCATAGCCAGAAAAATGGAAATCAATCAGGCGGTCTTCGTCAGAAGGAAGAGATAAAGGGAAATAATCCTGCCTGGCAACTGAACGGTTTTTACAGGGAATATATAATAAGTTCCGACCGGTGAGATTCCGGAAAAAGAATCCGGTTACCACCAAGTATAAAAGGAAAAACAGATGCCGTTAATACTTATTCCTACAGGAGACTAGAGGAACAATCTGATATCTCCGGAAAAGATACTCACCAAGAAAACAAAATTGTTTTTATGGGTATCAGTATAAAGAAGAAATCGGACAGGCAAAGAAGAAATCCGGAAAAATCACAATAAATGTCAATTTTGACACATACTCATACATATTCCCCTAAGTAAAAAGTATAGCAGCTAGCATATATCCGCATAGTAAATCTATATCATAGGCTTTTGTTTACATAAAATCCGGAAAGAAAAATAAATACGCTTCTTTCCGGATTGTTCCATAAGCAAAACTGAGGCTGTCCCAAAAGTAAAACAAGTAATTTTAAAAGTTAAGATTTATAAGTAGTTACCCCGATAGGGGTGAAATGTGCATAACCCCGGGTGCAACCCGGGGTAGGCAGAAACCCTCTCTATAACAACCCTAAAAGGGTTGAACCCGCTTCGGGGTTCATACAGTAGAGTAGCTTTCTGCCACGGGTTTCACCCGCGGTTAATCACATTCAAGTCCTTCGGACTTACAATCTGTAACTTTATCAAAGAGCGTATACACTTTTGGGACAGCCTCTTCCCGAAACCAGCAGGACATTTTTTATTTATTCTCTTCTGCCTGTTTTTTTAAAGTAATCACCACGACTCCGTTTTTACCCTTTTCTCCGTATACTGCTATGGCACTCTGGTCTTTAAGAACATCTATCCTCTCTATATCATCTGGATTTATATGTTGCATGTCACTTTCCGGAATTATATTTCCATCCAGAATAAATAAAGGGCATGGAGTTAAAGAAACATCATTTTTCTCCACAATTTCCGGATGGGCTTTTGCATAGTCTTTCGTATAAACCCGTATCATCCCTCTTTTTCCTTCATGCCCCATTTCACGTAAGACCGCTTCTTCTTTGATAACGTTCATTACTTCTATACTTTCCGGCGGAAACTGTTCCAGGTTTTCCATCGTACTTAATTTATCATCTATATATATCACCATTTCCCCGGCTATTTCTTTTCCCGGAGGATTTATCTGCAGACCTTCTCCTGAGAGAGTAATCGTTGGAGTCAAATCACCTTCAGGGATATACTCAGGCGTTGCTGAAGCCCAAAAGAACACGCCGAAAGCCGGTAGCAAAAATACCAGTACCCCCTTCTTCCAGGAGGATGTTTTTTCTTTTTTCATCATTGATAAACGATTTAATGGTTTTGAATAACTAAATGAATGGGCGAAAGAAAAAACCGGGCCCCTGAATTGCTGGTTTACAAGTACCGCCTGATACACCGCAGGAGCAACTCCTTCAGCAATCACGGCCTTATCGGCCAGAAATTCATGATTTTCTTTCTGGTAATGCACATATATCCATACCAGAGGATTGAACCATTGCCATAGGAGTGCGCACTCGCTTATGACCAGATCTATCCAATGTTTCTGGGTAACATGTGTTATTTCATGTTTCAGAATCGCATTCTTTTCAATTTCCGAAAGCTTTTCCGAATTAATAAAGACATAATTCAATGTACTGAAAGGCACCGGAATATCTTTCCGATCTATTATTTTGCATCCTTTTAAAGAACCGATCTTTCCGGGAATCAAACGAAATAAGCGGAAATAACTTCTGATGTTACGTACAAGAATAACAAAAATACCCAGTAAATAACACAGAAATAACATATTCCATCCGGAAAACGTCCCGTTACCGGTCCCGGCTTCCTCCGGTATAAAAGATAAATTCTGTCCTGCAAAAGTATATGAAGAAGATACCGGAACCTTATAGGTAAAAGAAATAAGCGGAAGAAGAAAAGACAAAAGCAACCCCACGATCAAATAAATCCTGTTAAAACCAAAGAAAGTCATTCGTCTTAGAAAACACCGGTACACAAAAAGAAAAATCCCCAGACAAATACCGGATTTCAACGTATAAATCACAAATTCTTTCATTTCTCGTTTTCTTTTTTATATATGCTGTCTACTTCCTGCAAATTTGCTTTTGTTTCCTGCATTAATTTATCCAATTCTTCTACGGTCATATTAGTTTCTTTGGCAAAAAAAGAAGTTAAAGAGGAAAACGAACCATCGAAATAATTCTTTAAAAAACCGAAAAACTGTTTCTTAGAATATTCCTCTTTTGAAATCAATGGTCTGTATATATTAATGCGTCCTTTCGTATAATGGCCGGCAAATTGTTTGTTTTCGAGGATATTCAGAATAGTGGCAATGGTAGTTCGTGCCGGTTTAGGTTCGTGAAACTGTTCCCGTATAGCCTGCACAGTAGCTTCGCCTGAATTCCATAAAAAATGCATTACCTGTTCTTCTGCTTTTGTCAACTGCATTCGTTTGTTTTTTTAAATTATAAAACAAACATACGTCTATTTTTTTAGACAGCAAAGCAAAATAAGAATTTTTCGTCTAAATTTATAGACATTTAACAAAATGAGTTATGTTTTAGGATAAGGAAATAGAAATTAAATATAAAGAAATGAAATAGATAATTTTATCAAAAAGAGAATATAAAAAGACTTCCGCATTAAAAAATGTGGAAGTCTTTTGTTACAATTATAAATATACAGTTAAATAAGAGGGGAAACAAATTAATATCTTACTTTAAGAGCAAAATTACCAAGTTCGCCCATATCTTCTTCTACCGTGAAAAACACTCTTCCGTTTTTAGAAAGGACTTCCCAAGCAATATTACTGAGAATATCATCTATTACTCCAGGCTGATGGGGGTCATCTACCAGACTAAACGTTCTTTCATCAATCATAGTAACCGGTTGGGTAAAGTTTTCATTTACAACTAACAAGTCGCCTCGACCATCAATAGCAGCTTGATAAATCTCCTGTAGATCTGTCAGCACTTTTCCTGAAGAAATAGCCTCTTTAACTTCATTAATTGCCTCAATCCGTAAAATATGCTGCCACACTTTAACCACTTCCCATGCCTGTTTAGCGATATAATGGGTTTGGGTACGGTTGTAATCGATATCAGCATATCCCAAATAAATAGCAGGCTTATCTGCAACCTGCATGAGAAAACTATAATTTTCTTCCAAACAGATCAAAACACATTTTAATCCGGTTGCTTCATGGACTCTTATTAATGCTTTATCTACATCATTATAAAACTCCTTTATCAAATCATCCACAAGTTTTGCATTACTACGCTCTGTCCCATTCATTACAAAATGAGGATTTTCACCAAAAGGAAAATCATTATTTTTTATTTCGCTGATGATCCCGTCATTAAATGCATCATATAAATGGACTCCTCCTTGAGAAAGCAATGCAATTAAATATTCCTCACTTCTGTTATATGCTTTAATCAAAGGTCTTACATCAAACCGGTCACCGATATGTACTTTATCTTCATACGTAAACCAAGCCAAACGAATAATTTCTTTTGTTTTGTCTGATAAAAAGATATGTAAGCTGTCCATATTGTGCCTAACATCAATTTCTTCAGGAATCTCTGCCATTCTTTTTAATAGAGATTCCAGGTTTTTCTCTTTACCATATTCTTCTATCACTCTACTTTCGGCTTCTTTTAATAGGTTTTTCAGCATAATAGCATCCATATCAGTATCCGGATGGATACGATGTGTATTAAAAGAAATAGTAATACAAGGATAGTTGCGTTCTTGTCCAAGTTTAATAAGTTGGTCCTTTAATGTCATGTTAATTATTGATTAGTATTGGATTAGTTTATAGCTTATTTTAAATCAAGTTTATTCAATAAAACTTTGTCAAAAGAATTTCCAGAAATGGTCAGGCGTAGTTTTTACAAGCTTGTCCAGATCCTTCACAAATCCATGCACATTCCTGGCAATGATCATAATGGAATTTTTTCCACTCACCAACACATTTTTTACAAATGATAGTACATAACTTCAGAACTTCCTTTTTTATAAAACTATTTGAAGTCACAGAAGAAATGTTTAAACCACAAATTTCAGCACATTTCTTGTCAAGTTTGATGCAATCTTTTATTACATGTATATTTTTTTCATATAAAAATGTATTGAAGTAATTATTACATGCAGCCTGACAATTTCCCAATTCATGAATGAGATCTAACACCTGTGTTTTCATATCTTTGATCGTTTTTATCGGTGAGGGATTAATAACATTTCTAAAACACGGTGAAAAAGATCATTGTTCAACGAATAAGGGCTTTATTAATAAATATTTACAAAGTTATTTTTTCCAAAAAAATTCCATTTTAAATTTCAAGGATAACTATTTAAACAAAGAAATTATTAATATAAAAAGAAATAAAAAGGAAGAAATTAAAAAAAAATATTTATTTATCTTCTATAAAGTTAGTGGATATATATAGC
>JAJQEC010000076.1 GCA_021201815.1 Candidatus Azobacteroides sp.
TTAGCAAAACAAATTTGATTATTTACATAGTATCTTCTTCGAAGGGGAGAGTGAGGAGAGTTAAAAACTAACTATTTAATTTTTATGAAAAAAATAAAAGATTTTCCGGTATTTAAGATCCGGTGTTCGGCGATTGGGAAGATAATGAGTAATCCCCGGGAAAAAGGACGTAGTCTTTCAAGAACGGCGGAAAATTACTGTGACCAGTGGATGAAAGAACAGTTGTATCACCGTACGTATGAGTTCTCTGCAAAGTATACGGAGAAAGGCTGCCGGATGGGAGAAAAAGCTGCGGATTTTATTGCCGGGCAACTGGGATATAATGGCCTGATAAGAAATAATAAATCATTCGAGAATGATTTTATGACAGGCACACCGGATCTGCTTCCTGCGGATAGTGACCTGGTAATCCATACGGTGAGCAGCTGGTCGTGGAGAACCTTTCCTTTATTTGAAATGCAGATCCCATCAAAGGATTATGAATGGCAGTTACAGGGATACATGGAACTTACGGGAAGGAGGGAAGCGCTTCTTGCCTATGTGCTTTCTGATACTCCTCCGTCCCTGATAAAACAGGAAGCCGAAAATTATTGTTGCCGGAATGGGTATCCGGATCCGGATATGCCGGTTTATGAGCGGTTTGAAAAAGAGATGACGTATGCGGATGTACCGGATGAATTAAAATTAAAGGCTTTCCTTTTCAATAAAGATAAGATGAAGATTGGTCGTATCTGCAGCCGGGTGATGGAATGCAGGGGATATATTGAACACAAATTGAAAAAACTTTGAAAAAGAATCGAAAGCCGGTAATGAATGGAAAGGGCTTGAATATGGGTAAATGGAGCAAATACACAAACTTATATTTTTTTCTCAGACTTGATTTCTGGCTTTTGACTCTTGGCTCTTGAATCTTGAATCTTAAAAAAATGGATAGAAGAGAATTTTTCTTTGAAGTTGCGAAGATGCATGAATTACAGAAAGAATATTTCAGGACACGTTCTTCTGTGTACCTGCTTGCCTGTAAGCGGCAGGAAAAACTGGTGGACCGGGAAATAAAAAGGGTGAGGGGAGTACTGAATAAAAGGGGAAGCCCGGGTTTATTTGACAGGTAAGCTTTTGCTGGTATACACCGGCCTTCAAAAGCATTTTACCTCTTACCTTTTTTTACCTTTTACTTTTTAAAGCATCTTTTTTAATGAACTACATCGAACTTATCAATCACTTTTGGGCCGTCCACGAAGAACAGACTTTCCGGACGGTTGAGGTAGCGCTGTATTTTTATTTGCTGAAGGTAAACAATGCCTGTTTGTGGAAAAAATATTTCCGGCGCAATAACCGGAAAGTCGAGGCAGACCTGGGTATTTCTTTTAATACCTTAAAAGAGGCAAGGAATAACCTGAAGGAAGCCGGTCTGATTGATTTCAGATCAATCAGCGGTAACGGAAATGTAACGTATACCCTGCGACAAACCTCATCGGATTCTGACGAGGTAAGCTTCGAGGATATAGATGAGGTACCGGTTGACCTTTTCACGAGGTTGGCTACAGGTAAAGATAAACCAAACCAAACGAAACAAAAGAAAGAAAAAGAGGAAAAAGAAGTTCTTCTTCGTTTTTCTCCTCCTTCTATGGAAGAGGTAAAATTATATTTCCGGGAAAAGGGCTTGTCCGAAGCACTGGCAACCGGCAGGGCGGAACGGTTTTATCATTTTTACGATTCGAAAAACTGGATGGTCGGAAAAAACAAAATGGCAAACTGGAAGTCGGCAGCGACAAGGAGCCTGACCTGGCAGGATGTGAGCCAGAAGAGTGTGTATGTCCATCCGGCAACAAGTTATAAATTTAAAAACATAGAAAATGACACACGTTGGTAATGAATTTCAGGAAACATACAACCAGATGAAGATACACGGGATGCCGCTTCCGAATCAGCGGGTCACCATCCGGATAAAAAACGCAAAGGATGTATTGAAGAATTGTTTTTCTTATTTTCTTTCTTTTCAGAATGCGGAGCTGGAATGGCAGCCGGAATATGATGAGATTGCCGGCTGGCTGGAGGATAATCAGGGGCGGGGATTATTTCTTTACGGCGACTGCGGCCGGGGAAAAACCCTTCTTTCCCGGTATGTGCTTCCGGCTATCCTGTTGAAATACAGTCGCAAGGTAGTTACCGTGTACGATGCGCAGGAAATGAACCTGAAACTGGATGAAGTCCTGAAAAAACACATCCTCAGCCTGGATGATATCGGTACCGAAGAGGTTGTCCTGAATTACGGGAATAAGCGGCTGGCTTTCGCGGAAATCATGGATGCAGTGGAAAAACAGAGCAAGCTGATTATTGTTTCCACAAACCTGCAGAAGACAAGGGATACTAATAACCGGGGAATTATCGAAACTTACGGGGAAAGGGTTTTTGAGCGGATTATTGCGACTACGAAAAGAATAGAATTTAAAGGGAAAAGTTTAAGACAATGACAGGAAAAAGCGCCATCTTCCGGCAGGAAAAATACGAGGAGTTCTCCAAAGCCAGGAAGTTACTGGAAAAAGCAAAAGAAAATGAAAAGGATAAGATCCCGGTAAGGATAAACCGATCCACTATTGTGCTGGTAAATAAGAAGAAAGATGTGGAAACGGTCATCAGGAAGTACCGGGAATCTTTGCGGCGGAACACCATTAATTTTAATAGGAATGAATGAAAAAAGAAAAAGATAATATGACTTCTGTTAGAAATTTAGTATATTTGCAAGCATACAAGAGGGTAAGTTGCCCTTCATGTAATCGTCTTATTGTAGAAGTATCGGAGGATGCGACAGGCGTGCTGCTATTGTATTGCCGCCACTGCAAGAAGAAGTTTACTGTCTCGTTATAGAGTTCGGGGCCCGAAGCGCCCAACATAGAGCCGGAGATATACCTGTAAGATATCGTGAGCCATTGTTCCTGTACACATCGTTGTACGGGAGCAATGGCTTTTTTTATTGCCGGAAACCGACAACCATATAAACTAAACATAGAATGATTGACAATTTAAAAACACTTTTGACCCGGGCGAATGCAGGGTATGTGATTGAACAGGATGAAAATGAAATGATGAAAATCCGCGAAAATAATTTTGCGAACGGCCATCGTTACATTTACATAGAAGAGTACAAACAGGGACATTACAGTTATGAATCATTCCGTTTAAGGAAAACGCCTGTTCTGGAAATTTACTTTTCCGTATTTTCTGAAAATAAACAGACGGCCGAAGAACGGGAACTTCAGCGGGAACAGACCGAAAATGAAATTGTCATCCCGTTTATCAAACTCCTGAATGATCTCACTCTCTGGAGCGAAGGAATCGAATACCGGTTCTTCCATCCGTTGCCCCGTTTTGATGAGAATGAAGTAACCGTGATGTTGCAGTTTGAGTATAAAAACGATATCTGCTGAAAATGAAAGAGGACAGGAAGCTTCCGTTTGAGAAGATTGACGTAAAAGGAGGGGATCTCACATTCGGTCAGCGGATTAACCTGGGGAAGATACTGGAAGCCGATGGCCGGGAATGGGAAAAGTTTATGGCGGTATTTGAATGCCTGCATCATCACAAGCCGGAGATAGAAGAGTATAAATTGCTCTACCCTTATTTTATAGAAATAATTGAAGGCATCCGGCACTGGCTGGAACAGGAAAGTTCCTTGCTTTTTTATGAACCGAGTGCGGAAGAGATCAGTGCGGGAATAAAGGATTTCTCTGCGAAAGTGGGGGAGTTCGGTACGATAAAGACACTGGCGAAGAACTATGCGAAAGATCCGGACGAAATCCTGGAATGGAAATACGGAAAGGTATTCGGAATCCTGTATACGGACCTGGAAGAACATAAGTTCCAGAAACGCTATCAGAAAATACTGGAGAAGAAATATCAGAAATAAATGTGAAAATGTGCCAATGTGGGAATGAAAGGCTAGTTGTTTTACTGTGGGTTAATCTTACACGGTTTTATAAAATGGGTTATCAGCCGTGGGTTAACCCTTCCCCCTTTTCGTAGAAAAGGGTACTTCCCTTCGTGGAAGGGAAGAGTTGGTGAGATGCCAGACGACTCTCCCCTCGAAGAAGATACTATGTAAATAATCAAATTTGTTTTGCTAAAAAA
>JAJQEC010000048.1 GCA_021201815.1 Candidatus Azobacteroides sp.
TATAGTTTTTTAGCAAAACAAATTTGATTATTTACATAGTATCTTCTTCGAGGGAAAAGTTGCGGGGAAAGTATATTCCGTTCTAGTAAGCTCTCTTTATCAATTTATTTCCATAATCTGACTTTCGAATTCACTCCGTGTAATGGCTTTGTTTTTTACTTTCGAACGGTAATTATAAATGGTGTTCAGGGAATAGCGTATAAACTCTGCGATCTGGACGCTATCATCTATACCGAGGCGGATAAGTGCCAGAATACGTAATTCGGTATTCAGTTGCCCGTCGTTTTTTACTTCAAATCGTTCACTTTCGCGTAATAATTCATTGACACGAGAAATAAAATCCGGAAAAAGCTGTAAGAATGCTGCATCGAAATTTGTATAAAGCTCCTGAAATTCTTTATCAAAAGCATCCTGAGAACGGGTGATCTGTAACAATTCTTTCGTTTGCCCATTGGTAATTTTTTTGTTTACCATCCGCCGGTAACTGTCGATTTTATCAATGTATGCAGAACATAGTTTAATAAACCGCCCTATATATACTTCCTTAATCTGATTGGATTTGGAAAGATCTTCGTTGGCAGCTGCCAGCAATCCGTTTACTTCTTTGAGTTCTTCATTTACCTGTTTCAGCTCCCTATTGACATGCTTCAGTTCTTCATTCAGTGTTTTCAGGTTATTGTTTGCCTCTTCCAGTTGTTTTCTCGCCTGGGAAAGCCTTTTCATCTGACGGTAAATAAAAATAAAAGCTCCTACCAACAAAATCAGTAATAAACTGATAAGCAACAGGTTTTTTTGTAGTTGTGCATTTTGCTTTTCAATCATGGCCTGATAGGTCTCATCAATCATAGAGAGGATATCGGCACTCTGGAGGTTTCTTAACCGGGCATTGTAAAACATAGTTTCACTCCAGGAAAAACGGATATAATTATACGCCCTTTCAATATCTCCTTCATGAAAAAGAATCTGTGCCAGCATCCACAAAGAAGCATGATCTTTGGTCGCAGACTGGATATCGGAGATAGCAGATAATGCCAGGTAATATTTTTCCTGTTCTGTTTTACCCTGCCATTGGTATGTTATGGCACGGTAAAAAGTAACCAGAGCATGTTCACGGGTCCCAGGCTTCACCTTTTTCAGCCGTTGTTCATTTAATTCCACCGCTTTCTCATACTGTGCTTTATTCCGGTAATAAGTTTCCCATACCTGAAGATATAATTCATCTTCAGGAGTAAGCACTTTATATAAAGAATCGAGATATGCCCGGGAGATATCCCAGTATAAGCGGGAATTCCTGTTATCCTGGGTATAGTAAGCCAACTCCCGGTAGACATGTTCATAGGTATTATAATAATTGATTAATAATTTGTCCGGAATATCTTCCCGTTCCAACGTCCCCAGAAGATCCACTGCTTCTTTATACATTCCTGAGGAACCCATTAGAAAAGAAAGGGTCAGTTTACTTTCTGCTTCCCGTGGTTTATCTTTCAGGAAAGCCGCGATTTCTATGTTTTTGTTTTGGTAAAAAATAGCAGAGTCACAAATAAAAGGCCGGTATTCTGTATAAAGTTTTGCATTTATCTCATATTCCTGTAAAGAGAAAGAGGGAGTTTCAGCTCGTTTTTCTTTTAATTCTTCAATCCGTTTTTCTCTTTCTCCGGTATATTTTTCACTGGACCCGATTGTTTCGTCCAGCCTCATCAATAAGGTATCAAGCGCTGTCTGAGCTTTCAGACAGGGAAAAGAGATCAAGGTAAAAAATAAAATAACAGAAATATTTTTCATAGTAAAGAAGGGATCTTATGATGTATAAAGGTAAGAATTTTTCATATTATAAAGGTGTCGTATCAGAAGAAAATTCACCATATGCCATATTTTGTTTTGAATTTAACCCGTTCACTCCTCCCGGTTATCAGTTCGGATAAAACATTTACAGGGATGCTACCAGCCTATCTTTATTTATTTCCATTCCTGTATGGAATGCTTATGTATGGATCAGCCCGGATAAATCTTTTCCGCACTGGTCCGGAAATAATCGGATCAACCGGTTATTTTATCCACCATTATCTCCACAGGGAGGACGTTTATCCGGGTCTTTATATTCCTATATAATTTCGTCAGGAGCATATTTTTGGATTCTTCCTGAATCATCTTTTGCTCTTTCTATATGGCTTTCAGATAATTTCTCCTCATACAACGCTCCCATTATGTAAGGAAACCGGCTCCCCCATTTCTTATTTTCCGATTGATAAGCAACGGTGGAAAAAACCGTACAGAAAACTTCCTGTAGCAACTTTATAAAATAATGAGTCTACTTTTAATTCTACTACCCTATATTATAATTTTTGTCTGAGTAATTCTATTAGCGGCAGATTTCCTACCTGTTCTGCAAACATAAGAGGAGATTTCCCTGCCACATTCACAAGATTGGGGTCTGCTCCTTTTTCCAGCAGAAATTGAACGAAAGACAGATACTCTTCTTTTCCCCTGACATAAAAAACTGCTGTCCATAAAGGACGGTTATGGTCTTTATCTGCATGGTTTACATTTGCTCCTGCCTCCACCAGTAAATGAGCTATTTCCAATCGTTTTTCCATGCTATCATGAGGTACAGGTTGTGGTTCTCCGGCATAGAATAACGGCGTTTTTCCATCCCGGTCTTCGGAGTTAGGATCTGCTCCGTATTTGAGTAGTAACCGGACCGATTCCACCTGAACTTGCCTTACTGCGAATGCTAAAATAGAATAATGTAACCCTTTCTCCTTCCGGTTAATTTCCCTGGAAGTGCTTTTCTTCAACCTTTCTTCAAGCTGTAAAATGTCTCCTCTCACGGCAGGCTTTATTAATTTCTCTTCCACAGTTATTTTTCTTCGCAGCCAAAACATATCTGTTTATTTTTCATGAATAGTTATTCACGTAATGCCGGCAATATATATTTCCAGATAAGGTTCAATTCTGCCTGCATATCATTCTCAGCTGCTGTCGTTACTATTACTGTATTCTTTTCCGGCAGAACAAGAATAAACTGTCCGCCTGCCCCATCTGCCCGGAAGGAATGATGGCGGCTTTTCCACATCTGGTACCCGTATCCCTGTAACCAGTCGCTGTCTTTCGGAGAAACTTCCAGGTCCTCTTGTTTTACTCCGGCCGGTAAAGAAGCTACCTGCTTCCCGCTCATTTCTTCTATCCAGGAAGCCGGGATAAGCTGTTTTCCGTCCCATACTCCTTTTTGCAGGATAAACTGGCCCATCTTTGCCATGTCTTCTGTAGTAATATATAATCCCCAGCCTCCGGTGGTAATTCCCTGAGGGCTTTCCTGCCAGATGATACCGGTTATGCCTAACGGACGGAAAAGCCTCGGATAAAGATAATCCGGCAATTTCTCTCCGGTTACTTTCTGCAAGATAGCGGATAATACATAGGTAGCCATGCTGTTATACACGAACTGGCTTCCCGGTTTATGTATGATGGGAAAAGCAAGGAACTGCTCAATCCAGTCCTCTTCTTTATCCCATATTTCATAAGTCGGATCGGTTTCGTATCCAACCGACATGGTTAACAAATGCACGATCTCCAGCTCAGCCAATTCCGGGGAAATAACCTCCGGCAATTTATCGGGAAAGAAGGAGGTTACCTTATCATGGATGCCTATACTGTTTTCCGCAACGGCAAAACCAACAGCCATAGCCGTAAAGGTCTTGCTGACAGAGTTCATAATATGGGGTTTATTGGCTGCATGGTCACCAAACCAGTTTTCATACACGACTTTCCCATTTCTTATAATCATCAGGCTATGCAAATCCTGCCCGCTCTTTTTTACAGCCTCCAGGTACTCCGTGATCTTTTTCTCATTTACTTTTTCCGCTTTTGGTGTGGTTCTGGGCAATGACTTTGTAATATCGTTGTACGTGACAAGCTGTATGTTCTTTTCTTTTATTTTGTTTTTTATTTTTTCACTGGTAAAAAGATCGGTAACTCCCTGGCGGTCTTGTGCCACATTTTCATATCCGATATGGCCTACCGTCTGCATTTCGGAATCATTATAAGCCGGATGATCCAGAAACAAATAATTTTTCCCGGGCTCCAGCTTTTCCAGCATGCGGAGAAAGGAGTTTTCTTTTTCCGGATTGCTGTTTGATCCCTCATACCCGACAAAAGAAAGAGCGTAGCGGTCTTTTGCAGATGCACTATTATCCAGGTAAGTAAGATGGTATTCCGCAGCCAGCCGTTTTACCATTGCGGCTACGTTCTCATCCAACCATAAAGAACCCATATGCCCGGAGATATGACTGGTATGGGGAATATTTTTCAATGTGAGTTCAATTTGTGCCCGGAATTCCTGCTCGATTTCCTGCAGATTCCAGTTATTTTCTTTCACGGATTGTCCGGGATAAGCCTCATGGGGGCCATCATCGGGAAAAAGTATCCATCGTGATCCACCAGGCCGGGACAATAGGTTAACGGACGCCATTTTACATTTTCCCATTCACTGGTAATGGTTAGATGCACGCCTACATCCAACCGGGGATTTTCATTTAACATCCGCACCGCTTCCGGAAACCAGGGGGTAACCGGCATCACCTCTACGGAAGTGGTGATGCCATTCCGGTAAGTGTCCATGATAGCGTTGTTTACCGAATGGAAAGCGCCCATATCATCTGCCCGGATAATCAGCCGGGCTGGCTGCTGTGCATACAGACAGGTAAAAATACTTCCTATGGAATAACTGAAAAGGAAAACAGAATAAAAGATTAATTTTTTCATCTTTCAATGATACAGGTATATTTAAAACAAATTATTCTTTTTCATACTGAAAAAGATCCGGAATTGCTCTGAAGAAATGATTCGGTCGATTCATTTGCCTTTTGTCACAAATAAACTGATTTTTTCATGGAATGTCTTCAGATTAACCCTTTCAAATATAGAAAATATATTTAAAAGGAAGTGTCTTCTTCTTTATTTTTCTGAAAATTCTTTTTAATACAGTCTGAATTTTACAAAACCAACTTAACTATTTCCAGCGGGTATAGAAAATAAAAAGAGTCTGCAAAGTAATGCTTTACAGACTCTTTTTATTTTGTCTTTGAAAGTCAGTTTCCCTTCTTTACCGAGTGGGCGTTGACGGAATTTTATCTGTTTTGTCTAACCCGTATGTTGTCAGCGCTTTAACTATCAACATTTGAGTAATTTTGTAACCGTCGTAACAGTTACGATTATAACAGAAATCAAGAAGATGAAGTTTTATAATAGACTTTGAAAATCCTACTGAAAATAACCCCATTAATCCAATTGAAACTGGCCAGTCTGTCCGATTGAAACTGACCCTCTAAATCCGGCAGAAAGAGATTCCCATAAAAAAGGGCAAAAGCATGGAGTAAAATGGACGGATAATAGTATTCTTTAAACAAAAAACAAGATAAACTATAAAGTTATTCAAACTAAAAAAAATATAATGGAAAAAATTCTGAACCGTCCTCCTTGAGTGTATAATTATACAAGTTCTGAATAATTATCCGGGAAAATAAAAAACATCTCCAATCATAAAAAGATGACAGGTTACAAAATAGGAAAAGTTGTATACAAGTTGTATGCAAAAGAAAAAAGCAGCTACAAATTTTACTTTGTAACTGCTTGATTATCAAGTGGGCGTTGACGGATTCGAACCGCCGACCCTCTGCTTGTAAGGCAGATGCTCTGAACCAGCTGAGCTAAACGCCCTTTGTGTTTAAGTTGCCTTTTCTCTCAAAGGCGTTGCAAAAGTAAGGCTTTTTTTTTAGTCTCCAAATAAAATTCCTACTTTTTTATTAAGTTTTTTTTACCGGATTCATTATGAAGATATTATATTTTAACCGTTCACCCTATTTTTTGTTGCAAACAAAAGGGTTACCTTTGTACCTTAATTAATAGTTAATGCATTTGAATGTTTAAGAAGTATTATTTACTCTTACTAATCCTTTTTGTGTCCTGCCTTTCCGGCTCTTTTCTCTTTGCACAGGAAACCTTTACCGTAAGAGGAATCGTAAAAGACAGCCTGACAGAAATGCCGCTCACTTCCGTTACCGTAAAAATTGACGGAGAATATCAGGTAGCTCTTTCAAATAAAAACGGTGTATTTCAACTTCCGACCAGGCAACAACATCCGGTAGCACATTTTTCCTATGTGGGATACGAAGAAAAAACAATGACTTTAAATCTGACAGAAAACAGAAATGAAGCATTTATCATCTTCCTTTCCCCTAAATCGGTAGAACTGGAAGAAGTAGTAACAAAATATGTCCGCCCCAAGTATTCGAAAAAAAATAATCCGGCCGTCGAGCTTATAGAAAAAGTTATTGCCCGGAAGAATAATCTTCGGCCGGAAAGCTTGCCTTACTACCAGTATGAAAAATACGAACGAACTTCCCTTGCCTTAAATAACTTCGGAGAAAAAAAGTTCAGGGCTCTTAACTTTCTGGAGGAATATAAAGATTCTTCCAAAATTAATGAGACCCCTATTCTGTAGCTTTCCATAAAAGAAAGAGTATCCGACGTATACTTCCGGAAAAGCCCCAAAACCGAAAAAGAAATAGTAAAAGGCATCCACCGGGTAGGGATCGATGAAACATTTAACCAGGCAGGTGTAGATGCTGTTCTGGGAGAAATCTTTACGGATATCAATATTTTTAATAATGATATACAATATCTTATGACCCGTTTTGTCAGCCCTTTATCAGGAATGGCAACCAACTTCTATAAATATTTTATTGTAGATACGATACAAATCGACAACAAAGAATACATCGATCTTGAATTTGTTCCGTTCAACACACAGAATCTCGGATTTGAGGGTCATTTATATATTGCCAATGACAGCACTTATTCCATTAAGCGCATTGAAATGTATGCACCGAAAGAAAGCCAGTTGAATTATGTAGACAACCTGCGGATCGAACAGGAGTTCGAGCAGCAGAAAAATGGGATATGGATGCTTTCCAAAGAGAGTATGGCAGTAGAACTTTCTGTAATACAAGGAATAAACGGGCTCTATGGAGAAGTAAATAAATATTATACGGATTTTTCTTTTGATGAAGCTCCGAAACAAGTGTACAGCCTTCCGGCAGCAACGATGATTTCTCCGGAAGCAGAACAATACCCACTGATTTCCCTGGAAAAATACCGGATCAAAGGAATGACTCCACAGGAAAGAAATCTGACAAATATGATGGAGGAACTCCATCAGAAAAAAGCATTCAATATGATAGGAATCTTCATCGATATTGTTAGCACAGGTTATTTTCCTACACGGCTTAAAGATAATAAGATCGAACTCGGAAAAGTCGGTTCATTAGCCAGTCATAACGGAGTAGAAGGCTGGCGGTTCCGGTTGGGTTTCCGTACCACGGCAAATGTAAGTGATCACTGGTATTTTTCTGCCTATGGAGCCTATGGCTTAAAAGACGAGAAATTTAAATATTACGGTGATATCCGTTACTCTTTTAATAAAAGGAAGGAATTTATCGACGAATTTCCAATGAACAACATTGGAATTTCCTACAAATACGATCTGGAATATAACGGGTTATTTTCCTTATTACAAAGTCAGGACAATATCCTTTTGTCCCTTAACCGGGGGGGAGACGACATGATGTCATATATTAAACAACTTTCTGTATTCTATCAGAAAGAATTCCTGAACGATTTTTCCTATGAATTACGATTCGACCGGAAAAATGAAGAACCTGCGGGCAAACTGAACTTTTTTCAGGAGATAGACAACCAGATGGTTTCGATTCCTGATATTACAACTTCTACGTTAGGTATCAGATTGCGGTATTCTCCCGGACAAAAGTTTTATCAGGACAGGGGAAACCGAGTCCGGGTTTCTCTGGATGCACCGATCTTTACTTTTCAACAGAAAATAGGATTTAAAGATATCTTCGGAGCGGATTATAATGTACATGCTTCCGAATTTAATTTTCAGAAACGATTCTGGCTTTCCGCTTACGGAAATGTCACAGCCGACCTGAGTGCCGGTAAAGTATGGAACAAGGCACCTTTCCCCCTTTTGTTTACGCCAAATGCCAATACGTCTTATCTTATTACGAATAATGCGTTCAGCATGCTGGATGTAATGGAATTTATAAATGACCAGTACGCAGCCATGCTTCTGACGTATCAGGCAAATGGATGGATTCTTAACCGGATTCCACTAGTCAAAAAACTTAAGCTAAGAGAAGTATTTTCTTTCCGTAGTATATGGGGAGGATTAACAGATAAGAATAACCCGGCATTGAATTCCGATGTTTTCCTCTTTCCGACAGAAGCAAACGGCACCCCTATTTCTTCCAAAATGGATAATAAACCCTATATGGAAGCCACATTCGGACTGGAAAATATTTTCCGGATATTACGGGTAGACTACATTCTAAGACTGTCTTACCGGGATAAACCCAACATCCATAAACATGGCTGGCAGATAGGATTTAATTTTGTATTCTAAGAAAATCTTTCTGGAAAGGAACAAAACAGAAAAATCTACTCTATTCAATTTTTCCGTATCGGTTCGAACATATCCGGTAACACAAAAACAGTAAGGAAAGCAACCATCCCATATACCGAAATATCCGGCCTCTCTTCTGTATACTATACCGTTCCATATTTTAGCAGAATAAAGAAAAGAGGATATAAACGGATATTTTTCTTCGGAAAAATAGGTTTTAGCAATAGATGAATCATCAAGCGTTCCGGTTTTCCCGACATACAATGTCCTTTATACGCATTCTTGCATATAAAGGACATTCATACGTCAGGCCGGTATCCACCGGTAACTACTTTGTTTACTCTGAAAGAGTTACCCCTGCTTCACGGGTAATTGCACGTAAGAGGGATGGATACCTCCTGTATAGATAATATGCTTTCCTTTATTTTCTGGAACATAGGCAGGAGTTCCGGGCATTATAGCCCCTAAATCATTTTTTGCACTAATTACCAGACGTAATTGTTCGCCGGGATAAAAGAGCAGACCGATCGGAAAAAGATCCATTTCAATTTCAACAATCTCTTCCGGTTTCAGCTTTTCCATCCGGTCAAAACTATGTGCCGGAATAATGTCCGTAGAGAGTTCCTTATCCAGGTGACGGGCAGAGACGCGCAACCT
This sequence comes from Candidatus Azobacteroides sp., assembly GCA_021201815.1. Lineage (GTDB taxonomy): Bacteria > Bacteroidota > Bacteroidia > Bacteroidales > WRGA01 > WRGA01. The sequence goes on from JAJQEC010000048.1 coordinate 9,134, forward strand.
ACCGTTAGAACCTTTGTATCGTAATACGGAACCACTCCGCTCCGTCAAGTCATGCATCATCGCACCCTGGTTCGGCACAAGGAATTGGGACAATGAATTGCCGTGAACATCCAGCTTTTGGACCAAAACGAATAAATCCATATCGTCCGCTCCCTCAGCCTCTACCCGGAGATACACTTTGGGATAGCCAACCAGTACGGTTTTACTGTGAAAACGTGTGATGAAAGACGCTGTAGCCGGATCTGTCTCCGTATCATATACCACTTTTACTTCCTGTTCAGGAGCATTGGGGGTAAGAGTACGGGTCATTCCATCCAGATAATACTTCCTGTATCTGACATCCTGCGGAGGAAACCGGGTGGCCGGCTGATTAAGAAGATCACCCCCTTCCATATCGAGTACTGCGTAACGAACGCGCGGAGTCTGTTCCCACCCATTATCTATGCCTTTCAGATAATAGTCGAAGAAACGACGACGGTCTTCGGTATTCATTTCATCATAGTAATCGGGCCATTCCTGTGAGTTATGAATACGCAGCCATTTTTCTTTGGACGCCATCCTGCGCCATGCACGGAACGTACCCTGCGTATGCAGCGTATTCGAATAACTGGCAACCACATACGCAGGGACCGTAATTTTGTCAAACCGGGGAATTTTGTCTTCCCACACAGGATAATTTGCCAGCGGATATCGCAACGCTTCTTCGTACACATCTTCCCGTAACACGCTGTTGGCGTTTACATGGTTGACCTGAAGACGTTTTGTAAACCACAGGTCGGGCATGCCACCCCGCAGGGAAAGGTCGCGGAAAGCGTCACTCAACCCTTCATTCGGATTGATAGCAGCTAAATGCGGTGGCTGTTCGGCAGCAATAAACCATTGCGAAAAAGCAAGATAAGAAGTTCCGCTCATTCCCACTTTGCCGTTGCACCAATCCTGTACGGCAAGCCATTCAATCAGATCATAACAGTCTCGTCCTTCCTGTGTTCCGATCAGGTGAATATTGCCTTCCGAATGTGCGATGCCACGCGCATCGGGGTTACAGACAGCATATCCCTGCGCACACCAGTATGCGGGATCGGGTCCTTCGAATTTTGCCAGGCCGGAAAGCATGCTGTTATCCATGCCAAGCATATTGAAAAGATTGGTTGTACGGGGAGCCGTTCCTCCGCTTTTCCCATAAGGGCTCCATGCGATGATGACAGGCACTTTTCCGGCACCTACGGGACGGAATACATCCGCATATATCGTCACACCGTCGCGCATGGTAACAGCCACGTCTTTCTCAAAAACAATATCAACCGGAAGAGCCTGGAATTCAGGAGCAACCTGATAACCTGCCGGTAATGTGCGGGTGCCCGGCTCGAATTTACTTAATAGTCCATGTTCCTTACCATCGTCAATATAATGGTAAGCCGGTTCAAAAACCTGTGTTTCTTTTAAATTTGCCATACCTTTTAATTGTAGTGATTATAAAATTTATTCTTTTTTATCTCTAATTACTGCCGGAAAGGTACAGGAATACTGTCTTCCTTTCGACAATACAAAAGTATGGCGTATTTTATCCCGAAGGATATACTATTCAAACCGGAAAGTATAAAAATCAAACATTAACGGATACGATAGAATTTGGGACTATTGCCGGTTACTTTTTTCAGGAAGTTACTGAAATAGTTGGGATATTCGAATCCGAGAGCGTAAGCAATATCGGCTATACTCCAGTCGGTGTACCGTAACAAAGAAATAGCCTCAGCAGTAATACGTTCAGCAATGATGGTAGTAGTGGATTTTCCGGTTACTTCCCTGACCGCACGGTTCAGGGAGTTTACATGGAGGGCAAGAGAGGTGGCATAGTCCTGGGCTTTTTTGAACTGCAAAGGTTCGTTAGGGTGCTCAATAGGGAATTGCCGTTCGAGCATTTCCATAAAATGTTGTACAATACGCAACGAAGCGTTGTTATACTGAATAAAATGTTCGGCAGGCCGCATCTGTAAGGCTTCGTGAACAATTTGCTGAATATAAGTACGCATCAGGTCATCTTTATACAAATAGTCCGTCGTCTCATGTAGGATCATGGCGTCAAATATTCCGGTAAGTCTGGCCTGGCGTTGGGCATCAAGCTTAAAGACGGGTGTTGCATTCACTTTAAACAAGGGCGATTGCTGCAAACTTTCAAGACGCATAATGGGTTGAATAAAAGTCTCCGTGAACACACAACTGTATCCGGTTTGGTTTTCGGAAACAATTTCAGTAGAGTACGGCACCTGAGGATTAAGCAGAAGCAGATACACCCCATCGAGATGGAAAGTATGATCATCATAATGAACCTTACTTTCCCCTATACTAAGGATAATTAAGAAATAATGCCGCCGACCGAATGCTGTAGGCCCACTTTTGGGTACTTTATTGCGGCTCACCCGAAAGCCTCTGAGCTTAAGGATGGCTTGGGTCAATGTCAGGTCGGGATATTCTACTGGTAGTTCCATACGGACACAAAGATATAAAAATCAAACCGTGATTTCAAGCAGTTTCCCGTCATTTCTATAAATAACCTCACCAAAGAATCAGCTACCGGCAACTCTTCCCTCGAAGAAGATACGATGTTGTGATTAGCTTTCAAATGCTTATATCTATATAAGGATATATAACCTATCAATAATAGATTCCATGAATTAACTATACGATGACTAATTTCTAATGAATTCTTATTGATGATGAATTTTCGTTAATGATATAAAACAATCTTTTCATATATAATATATATATATTATATATTTGTAGGAAAATATAATTATAATGAAAACACAACCGATCAAAAAAAGAAAAATTATTGACCTTCCGGAAGATATATTTAAACGTCTATCTATAAGAGCCGCTGCAGAAGGAACAAATTTAAAATCATTTATTGAAACACTTCTTTCCATTGAGGCGAATTCTATGAGTGATGAGGAAATGTATAAATATATGCTTCAAAACGACCCGGAAGGAAAAGAGGCTGGCAGTGAGGAGGAACAAAAGAATTTCCGTAATTGGCTAGATGCATGAAGACGAAATTTAGTAAATCCTTCATTAAATCGGCACAAAAACTATCCGGTAAACATAAAGAGGCCTTATTGAATACCATCGTCGAAGTTGAAAAGGCGAAGTTTATACATGAAATAAAGGATTGTAATAAACTAGTGGGATTCGATTATATAGGATAAGAATTGGATCTTACCGTGCTTTCTTTGTTTTTACCATAACAAATGATACGGTATTTTTTGAATATTTATTATCAAGGGGAGAGGCTTATAAAAAAGAAAATATGGATAAATTAAGAAAAAAAGATAAATAATAGCAGGAGTTAGATTTAAAGTGTTGTGATAATTTTTCAAATAATTATCTTTATTGTGAGGACATACACCTAGAGCTAAGACTATATGTTGCCGAAAACCGTTGTGATTATCTTTCAAATGCTTATTTTTGTGTGAGGGTATACACCCAATAAATTTTTATAATAACAATTTTAGCAGTTGTAATTATCTTTCAAATGATCCTCTTTTTGTGAGGATATACAACTAAAATCCCGAAAGACCTTGCGGAGGAAATGTTGTAATTATCTTTCAAATACTTATTTTTATTTGTGAGGATATACAACATTGAATAAGAAGAGGCGAATGGAGATTTTGTTGTGATTAGCTTTCAAATAATTATATTTATGTGAGGATATACACCAAGTTCATGCACGCTTTTGGCAGGGTCTTTGTTGTGATTAGCTTTCAAATGATTATATTTATGTGAGGATATACAACTGTGAATGGTGCATTGTTCCCCAAAAAGAAGTTGTGATTAGCTTTCAAATCTTTATATCTTGTGAGGATATACAACTTGCAGCAAACACGAGCTGATCTTCATATTGTTGTGATTAGCTTTCAAATTATCACATTTATGTGAGGATATACAACACCGCTCAGCCACTAAATACCAAGACGCTGTTGTGATTAGCTTTCAAATTATTATATCTATGTGAGGATATACACCGGACGGTTATACACTTACAGATAAATTGAGTTGTGATTAGCTTTCAAATTATTATATCTGTGTGAGGATGTATAACCCAGACAAACAGAATATGAAGTAGAAATAAGTTGTGATTAGCTTTCAAATTATTGTCTTTGTGTGAGGATATACAGCTATAAATTACACAAAAGAGTATGCAGGATAGTTGTGATTAGCCTTCAAATCTTTATATCTTGTGAGGATATACAACAAGAGTTTTCTGGATGAGAGCGTGGCAGAGGTTATGATTAGCTTTCAAATGTTTATCTTTATATGAGGATAAACCCTATCTGTATGTATATACAGTAATGGCGTGTTGTGATTAGCTTTTAAATTATTATCTTTGTTTGAAAATATGTAACCTTGAACAATAAGAGGCAAATGGAGATTTTGTTGTGATTAGCTTTCAAATAATTATCTTTATGTGAGGATATACACCCAACGAAAATGAAGTTATAAGGCTAAGGACGTTGTAATTAGCTTTCAAATGATTATCTTTGTGTGAGGATATACACCAAATTCTTCCATAGACCTACTTATAGCTTCGTTGTGATCAGCTTTCAAATGTTTATCTTTATGTGAGGATATACACCCTAACTTTCCTCTGTATGAAAGCGAAATATGTTGTAATTAGCTTTCAAATGTTTATTCTTTGTGTGAGGATATACAACATATTCTCATACAAACGTACGAGGGGAGTACCTTTGGTTTCGCCAAAGGGGAGGGGTTTAGTGATAAGCGGCAAAACTACCAGAAAGAAAAATAATAAGGTTTCCACATTCCTATTTCGGTTATTTCCCGTTGGGTAAATTATATCCTTTTTTAATAACTACTTTATAACCGTGGGTAAACCCTTCCCCCTTTTCTACGAAAAGGGTACTTCCCTTCCGGGAAGGGAAGAGTCTCCGGTATCCGTTGCTGCGGTGGGGTATTTTCATCACGTAAGAAATACACTTCGGTTTTCCTGTACCTGAAAAATCTTTTCCGAATTTTTCAACTGCAAAGGCAACAAACGGCACCCATACATCATAAAACTTCCTGCTAGCGCAACCCTTACCAATAGATAAATAAAAATAATAAATAAATGCTTCCTGTTTTTCATTTATTCTGATACATTTACCCTACATTTGTATCACTGTGGTTTATTATAAAAAATGTGTCTATGAAAACAACCTACTCTCTCCGGCTCCTTTCTTTCCTGATGGTATCTGTATTGTTTTTTTCCTGCAAAGAAAACAAAGACATTACCCCCTCTATTGAATATGCTCCTTATATTAACGCTTATACCGGTGGAATGATCTCTACATCATCCGCAATCCGCGTGGAACTAACTTCGGAAAATCCCGGAGTAGAACTTTATACGGAAACCCCGGAAAAATTGTTTTCCTTTACACCGTCTCTGAAAGGAAAAACATACTGGGTAAATAATAAAACCATTGAATTCCTTCCTGACTCCGGACAATTAAAACAAGGAGAACTTTACAATGCCCGCTTTTCCCTCGGAAAAGTAAGAGAAGTAGAAAAGAAACTGAAAGAATTCGAATTCTCCTTCCGGGTAATCGGGCAGAATTTCTCTATTTCCCTGCAACCCTGCGACATTTCCCTGGACAATCCTAAAGTAGCCACCGTAAGAGGAGAAATCCGTTTCAGTGACAACATTCGCAAAGAAGACGCAGAGAAGTTATTATACAGACATATTAATAACACCATAGTCGGGAAAACCGAATTGACCGCAATTGACCAAAAATCCTATGGATTTACTATATCTGATATCGAGCGGCAGGAAGAAGATGTGATGCTGGAAGTAACACTGGAAGGCCATCGGATAGGCATAGACAAAAAATTGAAAGAAACAACGGTTATTCCCGGAACAAAAAACTTCAAATTCATTTCCGCCCGTTCCATCAGCCATCCGGAAAATGGCATCCAGTTTGTTTTTTCCGAACCGGTTTCCCAGACACAGGATCTCAGGGGACTGATTTCCATCCCAGAGCTTTCATCCTATGTATACCAGACACAGGACAACAAAGTAAACATCTTTTTTGAACAGACTAACCTGAAAACCGTCACCTTACAAATCGACGGAGGAATAAAAAGCACACAAGGGAAATCCTTAAACAAAAACACCGTCTATTCATTAACCATAGAATCTCTGAAACCGATGGTCAGGATGTCTGCAGCAGGAACCATCCTGCCCGACTCCAAAAATCTGATCCTGCCTTTTGAAGCAGTAAACCTTTCTGCTGTAGATGTACGGGTTATCCGCATTTTCGAAAGCAATGTGCTGATGTTTATGCAGGACAATACCCTTTCCGGTTCTTTCGAGCTGCGACGGTCCGGCCGTCTGGTATACAAATCGACGGTCCGTCTGGATAGCGATCCGTCTAAAAAACTAAATGCGTGGGATCATTACTATATAGACCTTTCTCACATTATCCGGCAGGAACCGGGAGCCATTTACCGGATTGAACTTTCTTTTCAGCAGGCCTATTCCCTGTATCCATGCAGCGGGCAAATTACAGAACGCCCGGAAATTCAGGATAGTGAACTTTACTCGCTGGTACCGGATACCTTCACGGATGAAGAAGAAACATGGGATATACCTAATAGCTATTATAGCAATTCCAATATTGACTGGAGCATATACAAATGGGAAGAAAAGAACGATCCCTGTAAACCTTCCTATTATATGGGATACGACAGGAAAGTATCCTGTAACGTTCTGGCCTCCAACCTGGGAATAATCGCAAAAGGAGGTTCCGGAAACAACCTTTGGATAGCTGTCAATGATATTCTTACTACTGAACCGGTACATGGTGCTGAGGTAAAAGTATACAACTATCAGTTGCAGCAAATCGGTTCCGGAAAAACAGATAAGGATGGCTTTGCCAGTATAGAAGTAAATGGAAAACCTTTCGTACTTGTAACCGAATCCGGTGGAAACAAATCCTATCTGCGCCTGGTAGACGGAGAGGAAAATATGTTGAGCCGCTTTGATGTAGGCGGAAAAGAAATAAAAAAAGGATTAAAAGGATTTGTATACGGAGAAAGAGGAGTATGGCGTCCCGGTGATACCCTGCACATCGGTTTTATTCTGGGAGACCGGGTAAACAAAATACCGGACAACCACCCGGTTACCATTGAGGTATATAATCCCCAGGGACAATTCTATGCCCGGAAAGTATCTACAAACGGATTGAATGGTTTTTACACATTCGACATAGAAACAAATCAGGAAGATCCTACGGGATTATGGAATGCATATGTAAAAGTCGGTGGCGCCACTTTCCACAAATCCCTGCGGGTAGAAATGATAAAACCCAACCGTCTGAAGATCAACCTGGCCCTGCCGAAACGGATTGATGCAGCCGGAAGAGACATATCCCTGCAACTCACATCTTCCTGGCTGACAGGAGCTACTGCCCGTAACCTGAAAACGAAAGTGGAAATGACCTTATCTACAGTAAAAACCCAGTTCAAAGGATATGAAAATTATACGTTCAATGATCCGGCAAGTAAGTTTACGACCAGCAAAACCCAACTGGTTGATGGCAGGCTGAACGATGAAGGAAAGATTAATTTTACCCTGAAAGTCCCTGAGGCAAAAAATGCACCGGGTATGCTACAGGCCACACTGACTTCCCGGGTATTCGAACAGGGAGGAGACGTAAGCATCTCTTCCCAGACAGTACCGTTTTCACCTTTCAGCAGTTATGTAGGAATTAACCTGAACCAGAAAGAAAACAGTTACCTGGAAACAGATACGGATCATGTATTTGATGTCATTACCCTTTCGCCGGAAGGAAAACCACTGAATCGTAGCAATCTTGAATATAAGATCTACAAAATGCGATGGAGCTGGTGGTGGGAAAACAACGAGCAGTCATACGGCAATTATATAAATAATACTTCTATCAAACCGGTTGATTCGGGAACCCTCCGCACTTCGGGAGGCAAGGCTACCATTTCGTTCCGGATTGATTACCCCGACTGGGGACGATACCTGGTGTATGTAAAAGATACGGAAAGCGGCCACGCTACCGGAGGAGTGGTATATATTGATTGGCCTACATGGAAAGGACGTGCGGATAAAGGGGATCCGAGCGGACTGACCATGTTTACTTTTTCTACGGACAAAGATTCTTATGAAGCAGGAGAAACCGTGACCGCAATTATTCCGGCTGCGGCAGGTGGAAGGGCACTTATTTCCCTGGAAAACTCGACAACCGTACTCAAACAGGAATGGATACCCGTTTCCGAAGAAGGCGATACAAAATATACATTTACCGTAACCGAAGAGATGGCGCCGAACTTCTTTATCCATGCCTCCCTGCTTCAACCGCACGCACAAACAGTCAATAACCTGCCCATCCGGATGTACGGAGTCGTACCGGTGATGGTTACGAATAAGAATTCCGAATTAAACCCACAGATAACAATGCCGGATGTGCTGCGTCCGGAAACCGAATTTACCGTAAAAGTAAATGAAAAGTCCGGGAAGCCGATGACCTATACATTAGCGATTGTGGATGACGGATTGCTGGACCTGACAAACTTTAAAACTCCAAACCCCTGGGATGAATTTTATTCCCGCGAAGCATTGGGAATCAAAACCTGGGATATGTATGATTACGTGGTCGGTGCTTTCGGAGGCAAACTAGGCTCTTTGTTGTCTATCGGAGGAGATGAAATGCTGAAAGCCGGTGACGAAAAAGCCAACCGTTTCAAGCCTGTGGTGAAATTTATCGGACCTTTCGAACTGAAGAAAGGAAAAACCGATACCCATAAACTTACTCTTCCGATGTATGTCGGATCGGTCCGTGTTATGGTCGTAGCCGGGCAGGACGGCGCATACGGAAACGCAGAAAAGACAGTTCCGGTACGCACTCCCCTTATGGTACTCTCAACCCTGCCCCGGGTAGTCAGTACAGGGGAAGAAATCCTGCTTCCTGTAAACATTTTTGCAATGGAAAACAATGTAAAAAATGTGAACATACAGGTAGAAACATCCGGCAAGTTACAACTGACAGAAGGAAAAAGTAAATCGGTAACTTTTTCTGCTCCGGGAGATAAGATGGTATATTTCCGGTTAACTTCCGGTGCTGTTACAGGAATAGAAAAGATAAAGATTACCGCTTCCGGAAACGGACAAACGGCTACGGAAAATATCGAGATTGATGTCCGCAATCCGAATCCTGTAGCCACGATGATGACGGACAAGCTTCTTCCGGCAGGATCGGAAGAGTCATTCCCGTATTTTATGAGCGGTGGTTCCGGAGGCAATAGAGCTATGCTGGAAGTATCCCGCATTCCGTCCGTGGACATTTCCCGCCGGTTTGATTTCTTGTACGATTACGAACATCATTGTTCCGAACAATTGACGTCAAAGGCGTTTCCCCTGTTATATGTTTCCATGTTCAAGGATGTGAGTAAAGAAGAATCCGAAAAGATCAGTGAAAATGTACGGGAGGCAATTAAAAGGCTCTATGGAAGGCAGCTTCCCAATGGCGGTTTTGTTTACTGGCCGGGGAATCATACCGCCGATGAATGGATTACTTCCTATGCAGGAAACTTCCTGCTGGAAGCAAAACAAAAAGGGTACGACGTAAATGAAGGAGTAATAAACAAATGGAAAGCCTATCAGCGGAGAGAAGCACAGAACTGGTCTTTTACTCCTCCGGAAGATGCCAGATACAGGAGATATTATCAGCAGGACCTGCAACAGGCTTACCGGTTATACACATTAGCACTGGCGGGTACTCCGGAGCTGGGGGCCATGAACCGGATGAAAGAAATGAGTCATATTTCTACCCAAGCCAAATGGAGGCTGGCTGCCGCATATGCAATCAATGGCAAAACAAAAGCCGGAAATGAGATAGTATGGAACATAAAATCCTCCGTTGATCCTTACGAGCATAATAGTTACACGTATGGCTCTTACGACCGGGATGAAGCCATGATTCTGGAGACCATGGTATTACTCAATAACCTGCCGGAGGCCATGAAGCAGGCTCAGAAGGTATCTGCCCATATGTTGAAAGAATATTATTTCAGCACCCAGTCCACAGCCTTCTCCCTGATAGCAATGGGCCGGCTTGCTGAAAAAATGGGCAAAGGAGCTGTCAGCTTTAGCTGGACGCTCAATGGGAAAGCACAGAAAGAAGTAAAAACAGCGAAAGCAGTCTGGCAGCTTTCCCTTCCGGTAAATATAAAAGAAGGAGAAGTGAAAATCAAAAACACAGGAGAAGGCAGCCTGTATGTAAACCTGGTAACCAAAAGCCAGCCAGTAATAGATACACTCCCCCCGGTAGCCAATAACCTGAGAATAGATGTTTCGTACGCCGATCTGAACAGAAACATGATTGATATTGAAAACCTGCCGCAGGGAATGGACTTTATAGCACTCGTACGGGTTTCTAATATAAGTGGTTCCCGGGATTATACGGACATTGCACTCACCCATATCATTCCTTCGGGCTGGGAGATTTTCAATGAACGGATGATCCTGCCTGTTGCGGAAGAAGGAGACTCCTCTCCTACTCCTGCAAGGCAAAACTATACTTATCAGGATATTCGTGACGACAGGATCCTTACTTATTTTGATCTTCCGAAAGGAACTTCCAAAATTTTTGAAATAAGATTGCAGGCAAGTTATGTCGGATCGTTTATCCTTCCGGCCATCCAGTGCGAAGCAATGTATGACACTTCCGCACAGGCGAGGACGAGAGCGGGGAGGGTAAATGTGAAAATGTGAAAATTTGCCAATGTGCTAATGTCGGAATTGACTTCGTCAATTCCAGAATGTAATAATTATATAATGTTTTAATGGAATAATATTATAATTATTTTAAAATAAAAGTAATTATAATAATAGAATTGTTGCAACTGCTGATTCGTATTATTCAATTCATTAAAACATTTAAGAATTGACTTTGTCAATTCTAACATTGGCACATTTTCACATTGGCACATTTATAAGAGTTGTAAGGCAATTTCCGCACATGCTTCCGCATCTGCAAGGGCATGATGGTGGTTTTCGAGATGAAATCCGCAATCTTCGGCTACGGTTTGTAGCTGGTGATTCGGAAGGTATTTGAGTTGCCGGCGGGATGCGGCCAGGGTACAATAAAAGATATAATCCGGATAATCCATCCGGTAAGTTTTAAAAGCTGCCTTCAGGCAACCTTCATCGAAATCTTTATTATGGGCAACTAACGGCAATCCTTTAATAAGCGGTTCAATGCGTGCCCATACCTTCGGGAATACTTCTGCCCCGTCCGTATCTTTTCCCGTCAATCCGTGAATACTTGTATGGAAAGGAAGGTAATAATCGGGTTCGGGTTGTATAAGACTATAGAATTTTTCTACAATTCTTCCGTTACGTACTACTACCACGCCTACACTACATACACTGGAAGGATATTCATTGGCAGTTTCAAAATCTATTGCTGCAAAATCTCTGATCATTCTGTTTCTATTATCGATTAAAATTACTCAAAATAATCAACCTGACCTTATATTATAACCAAATATTCCCTAATAAATGTGATAATATGACAATTAGCTAATATATAAGATGATAAATTTTGTACACAGGAAAGGAACTAACATTTCCTTCCGGAATTATCTTCCTGTCTTTATATTCGTATATCTTTGCATTTTATTATAACAGGAAAAATGGACGCAAATAAGAAACAGGAAGAGTTTTTTCCCATAGTGGATGAAGAAGGAAACATAACGGGAGTAACTACCCGCACACATGCTCATAATGGTTCCATGGTATTGCACCCGGTAATCCACCTGCATATCTTCAATGCAGCCGGAGATATTTATTTGCAAAAACGTGCCGCAACAAAAGACATTCAGCCCAATCTCTGGGATAGTGCGGTGGGTGGCCATATTGACCTGGATGAAACACCGGCAGAAGCACTGCTCCGGGAAGCAGAGGAAGAATTAGGAATTATAGATCCCATTTGTCCGGAATACCTCGGAAAGTATGTTATCGAGACAGCATGGGAAAAAGAACTGACATATGTTTACCGGATGATATATGGAGGCGAACTCCATCCGGATGGGAAGGAAGTAACAGAAGGTCGTTTCTGGAAAATAGAAGAAATCCGGGAAAACTTAGGCAAAGGAATCTTCACGACAAACTTCGAAAAAGATTTTATTTATATGCGAATGGACCAATAGACTGATTCGGATTCCTTCTTGTTTTGTTTATTTTAATTACCTCTGCTTCGGGCAATGCTCCGGTATTTCCGTATCCGGTATTCCTGAGTTGATTATTCCTCCCTTCTTATTTTCTATAATCCTTGCAATCCGCTTTATTATTTTGTATATTTACATTCTGCTTCCCTAACACCTCCCTGTTTTTACTTCCGGGAGGCTAAGTCGATTTTCATTAGTAAATCAACTGATTTTCATTAGTAAGTTAACTGATTTCCATTAGTAAATCAAGTGATTTTCATTAGTAAATCAACAAAGAAGTACGTACTTATACAGCTTAGGCAATAGGGAATCCCCCCTTAGAAGTCAGGAGGACATGCCTTAATTATAAAGGAACAATGCAACAGGTATATAACAGGGTTGCTATACACAAATAAACACTGTCCGTAACTTTACTAAATTATAGTTATGGTAAAATACCGGACGCTCTGTTACGAAGTACCTGAGGGAACTATAAAGTAAGGAGTCAATCAATTTGAATGCGTTCTCTCTACCTAGTGGTATGGCCTAGCGGAAAGGGGGAAATAAGAAAAATTTAATTCCTCAAAAATATCTCTTTGACTGGAAATCAAGTGGATAATTTTAATGTTTCAACGCTGCCTTTCAAATGTATGAAATTCATTGAATAATCAAAAGAAGCTATGTAGTAAAAAAACAAATTCAACAAATAAATCTTCTGATTATACCTATTAATATATGATGAAACAGCATTCGATATATATTAACTAATAGGATCCCTAAAATTTCCTACTTATGAAAATTATAAAATTTTATATTAAATTTGGCACTATTTATTTCTTATTATTTAAATTTAAACAAATGAAAAAGAAAATTGTACTTCTTTCCCTGTTAGTTACCTGTTTTGTAACTGCCTGTTCTGACTCTTCGGAAAAACCCTTTAACCAATACGGAATTTCTTTTACTTGTCCGGCCGGATGGGAAATTGTCGAAACGGAAGATTTAGGTGATGGCTACTATATTCAGGTAGAAAAAAGCGGATTTAATGAAAGTGGAGTCCTCTCGATTATCACCACGAACGAACCGGTAGATGATAGTGCATATGTAGATGCTTATATAGAAGAATTGAAGAATCAGGGATTCAGGAATATGAAAACAACGAGACCGAAAAAAGATTCATACGGTTCATATTCCGGCACATCCGTTGAATATACGGGAAGTATGCATGGAATACTGGAACATCAGGGAAAAATATTTATATTCAATGCAAAGGGCAAAACACTTTTTCTTACCTGCCAGGAAGCTGTAGAAGATCACAAGAAAAATCGGGAGGGCTTTAAAACAATTGAAAGTACTTTCCGGGTAAACTAATTCTTCCGGAAATTCATGACGGAAAACATAATTATCTGTTGTATCGTCTTATTTTTCTGTATAAAACTTAACCGTTCAAGCACTTATAAAAAGATAAAATACCAGTCAACTCTTCCCTTCCAGGAAGGGAAGTACCCTTTTGCCTGCAAAAGGGGGTAGGGTTTACCCACGGTTTATTAACCGGATAAACAGAGTGGAGACAAAAGAGAATAAAGCAACGTATTATTTGAAAAATTAATTTTTTCCAACAGTTTAAAGAGAGGGGTATCACCAAACCCCTCCCCTTTTCCTCCGGAAAAGGGACTCCCCTCGTACGTTTGCATGAGAATCATTCTTTGTCTAAAATA
>JAJQEC010000086.1 GCA_021201815.1 Candidatus Azobacteroides sp.
TTTAGCAAAACAAATTTGATTATTTACATAGTATCTTCTTCGAGGGGAGAGGGGATGTTGAAATAAACCGGGTTTTAATAGGAAAAAAGCAAAACAGGTTGTATATTTGTGTTCGGGCTGATTTATTATTATTTTTCAACACATAATTAATCAGTTCTCTTTTACGTACTTATTTTTCCTCATAACCCATGTTACCATTCCACTCTAGTGGTATGGTCATACCACTGGAGTGGTACGATCGTATCACTGGAGTGGTATGACCGTACCACTCCAGTGGAACGGTTACATTTCCCTTGCATATGGATTACTTTACCCTTGCTAACAGATAACTTTACAAGGGTAAAACGATCACTTCAATGGTCTGGTCTTATAAGCCTGCTTATAATCTTTTGTTTTGTAGTAAAAAAGAGAGAGATGAAATAATGGTCCGTATTGATTTACCATTCCTATAAAAGAAATAAGTATAACTATCAAAGACATGTTTTCTTTACTATTGCATTTGTTTTTATACCTTTATAATTAAAGAAAAGAAAAGTATTTGCACAAAAGGTCACTATCCATCTATTATCAGCCTGGAAATATATTCTCTTTCTTCTTTGTACAATACATTTTACAGGTTATCAAACATGCGGGTACTAAGGTATTTTTCCGCACGGTCAGGAAAAACAACGACCATATTTCCGAAGGATATATTCTCTGCCATTTTTAATGCGGCAAGCATAGCAGCCCCACTACTCATCCCGGCAAAGATACCCTCTTTGGCAATAATCTCCCGGGCCATAGCAATAGCCTCCTCACTTTCCACCATAATCTGGACATCGATCTTGGAGGGGTCGTAAATAGCCGGAATAATTGCTTCTTCCATATTTTTCAATCCCTGAATATAATGTCCTTTGGTAGGATGTGCGCAAACTATTTTTATATCCGGTTTATGTTTTTTGAGGAATTTGGATAATCCCATGATTGTGCCGGAAGTTCCAAGTGCACAGACAAGGTAATCGATCTTGCCTTCCATCTCCTCCCATATTTCGATAGCCGTATTCTCATAATGGGCCAGGTAATTATTATGATTGGAAAACTGATCCGGCATAAAATATTTATCCGGGTTTTCTTTTACTAATTTTCTTGCCAGACGAATCGCTCCATCCGTCCCTTCTTCAGCCGGAGTCAGAATTACCTTTCCTCCATAGGAACGAATAATCTTTCTGCGTTCTATAGAAACGGCTTCACTCATTACAATTTCGACCGGATATCCTTTTACAATACCTGCAATTGTCAATCCGATTCCGGTATTTCCCGAAGTAGGCTCCAGGATGGTTTTTCCTTTTGTCAGCCAGCCTTCTTTTTCAGCGGTTTCAATCATCTGTACTGCGATCCGGTCTTTGATGCTTCCGGTCGGATTAAAACCTTCCAGTTTGGCAAATATACGGATGTTCTTATCCGGACACAATTTATTGATTCGTACCAACGGTGTGCGTCCGATTGTTTCCAGAATATTATTCTTTCTACCCATAGGTTATAACCGTATTATATATTTACTTTATAATAAAAGAACTCATATCTTTTTATTTAAAGAAGAAACGATAAATATCATTTCCATTAGCAAATATGAGTAAGGAAATAAGAATCAGCATTCCGATGTACTGAGCATTTATCAGAAATCTCTCACTGGGTTTCCGTCCGGTAATTACCTCATATAGCAAGAATACGACATGCCCTCCGTCCAATGCCGGAATAGGAAGAATATTCATAAATGCCAGAATAATAGAAAGAAAGGCAGTCATCAGCCAGAAACTTCTCCAGTCCCATATCGGAGGAAATATACTTCCGATGGTCCCGAAACCACCGAGGCTGGTTGCTCCTTCTTTTGTAAAGATCAGCTTCATCTGGCGTATATACGAAGATAACTTATTTACCCCGTATTTAATACCTGCGGGAAAGGACTCCATAAAAGTAAAATGTTCTACTTCCCTTTGTATGCCACCCCTGATAGTGAATCCGATTTTACCCTCCGGGTTTACTATTATATTTGTAGTTTGTAAAGAATCATTCCGATAAAAAGAAACAGCCACTTCTTTTCCTTTATTCTGTTCCAGCATAGAAGTGAAAATAGTAAAGGGAACCGCATCTGTTCCATTGATAGCCACAAGGCTGTCTCCTTTCTGCAATCCGGCTTCTATTGCCGGATAACCGGGAATAAGGCTATCTACCACAGTCGGTAAAATGTCGGCAAATACACTTTCCGTGGCTACTACCTGATTCATAAAATTAGCAGGTAGAGTGAAAGAAACTTCTTTTCCGTCCCGCAAAACAGTTATTTCTTTTGCATCGATTACACGAATAATATCGACATCATCATACCTTTCAATTCGTTGTCCGTCTGCAGCAAGGATAATATCTTTATCCTGAAACCCTGCTTTTTTAGAAACTTCACTGAAATACAGCGGAGTTTTATTCATCGGAATATACGCATCTCCCCATTTAAAGATAACCATTGAATAGATAAACAGGGCAAGAAGGAAATTCATTACTACGCCTGCCACCATAACGAGTAACCGTTGCCATGCCGGTTTGGAGCGAAACTCCCAGGGCTGGGCCGGTTTTTTCATTTGGTCTGTATCCAGTGATTCATCGATCATTCCGGCAATCTTGACATAGCCCCCTAAAGGAAGCCAGCCGATTCCGTATTCCGTATGACTCTTTTTAGGTTTGTAACGGAATAAGGCAAATCCAGCATCAAAAAACAGATAGAATTTCTCTACACGGATTTTAAATAAACGTACCATTAAAAAGTGCCCTAACTCATGAACAACCACCAGAATAGAGAGGCTAAGAATCAATTGAAGGGCTTTTATAAGGAATGTTTCCATATTGTATTCTCTTAATGTAATTGAGCCCGCAAAAGTACATCTATTTTACCAGAAAATGAAACTTTTATATAACAATGCAGGCCGGATAAAACAGATAATCAACAAGTAATCAGAATGATTTCCTTTATTTGTTATAGTTTCTTAAGGTTATATAACCCATTTTACGGACATCTTGCCGGGGTGAAGTATTTTTCTATCTTTGCGGATTTATTTTTTATTCCATATACCATCTTTTATATTTTTACGTTAATGGACATAGTTCGTTAAAAGTTAATAGAGTGTTATTAAAAATTCCGATAAACCGATATCTATGAATAAAAGTAAGGCTTTTCTTACAGGAGTTATCTTTTTTTTCCTTTCAGTGGAAATAATAACGGGTCAAACACTTACCTTAAAAGGGAAAGTGTTTGATTCAGAAACAAATGAGACATTAACAGGGGTTCCTATTTTAGTAAAAGAACGGGACGCCGAAGGAACCAATACTTCTGTTAAAGGGGAATATACCTTACACCTGCCGAAAGGGAAATATACACTGAGAATTTCATATCTGGGGTATGAAACAACAGAAGTAGATATCAGTCTGAACGAGGCAATGGTTTTAGATATTCCGCTCCGGTCATCTTCTACCTCCCTGGAAGAAGTGGTAGTTTCCGCGACCCGGGCAGATGAAAATGTAACGGCTCCGCAAACCGGAATGGAAAAGTTTATTGTAGAAGAAATCAATCTTTTGCCTGTACTACTCGGAGAACGGGATGTCATTAAAATAGTTCAGCTTACACCGGGAGTTAAATCTGCCAGCGAAGGAGGTTCCGGTTTTTTCGTACGTGGCGGGACAGCCGACCAGAACCTGATTCTGCTGGACAATATTTCCCTTTACAATGCTTCCCACCTGATGGGTTTTTTTTCTACTTTTAATTCGGATATTGTCAGGGATGTCACCCTTTATAAAGGAGCAATGCCCGGACAGTACGGGGAACGCCTGTCATCGATCCTGGATGTACAACAACGAAACGGGGACTTACAGGACTACCATATTTCCGGAGGAATAGGATTGATTTCGTCTAAGATAAATGCGGAAGGACCTATCCAAAAAGGAAAATCAACTTTTATTCTGGGAGCAAGACGGACGTATGCGGATGCTATAGCAAGGCTCTCCGGAGTGGAAGAAGCACAGAATGCCTACTTGTATTTTTATGATTTAAATGCGAAATTAAACTTTGCACTTTCGGAAAAAGACCAGCTTTCTTTCTCCGGATATTGGGGGAATGACAAAATGAAAGCAAAGGAAGTTGCCTCTGTAGGATGGGGAAATCTGGTTGGTGCTGTCAGATGGACACGACAGATGAATCCGGCATGGACATCGAATACCTCCCTGAGTTTCAATAGGTATAAGTATGATTTTGAAGCGGAGCTGGGTTCTGAAATAGAAGGTAAATCCGTAATTAAGGATTGGGGATTCAAGCAGGATATGCTTTATTACCGGAATGAAAACAATGAATGGCGTTTCGGACTGCATTCCACGTATCATGGCATTGCTCCGGGAGATTATGATTTTGGGGAAGAAGATGTGGAGTCCCGGAATTTATATAAAAGGTATTCGCTGGAAAACGGAATATATGCAACCAATCAGGTTAAATTCTCAGACCGGCTTGAAATTGTTTATGGATTAAGGTTATCCGCGTTCTTTGCGCTGGGCGACGGTCAATATTATGAAATGAATGAGCACAAAGAAATTACAGACAGCATCTGGTATAAAAGCGGAAAGATCGTAAAGTCTTATTTCAACCTGGAACCACGGATATCAGGAGCGTTCCGGCTAAATGACGTTTCTTCGCTGAAAGCGGCGTATGCAAGGACCACCCAGAATATGCATTTATTAACTTATGCAGCGCAGGGTACTCCTTTTGACAGATGGATATCCAGTTCCAATAATATCAAACCACAGATTGCAGATCAGGTTTCATTAGGGTATTTCCGCAATTTCGGTAATAACATGTTTGAATTTAGTATCGAGTCTTATTACAAGAATATGCAACATCAACTGGATTATAAGGATAATCCTGAGACTATGGGGTATGATGTGGTTGAAACCGAATTGCTGGAAGGAAAAGGACGGGCATACGGAGTAGAACTACTGTTGAAAAAAAAGACAGGTAAGCTGACGGGATGGATCGGATATACCTTATCCAAATCCGAAAAGAAGATAGATGGCATCAATAATGATCGGTGGTATAATGCTTATCAGGACAGAACACATGATATATCTATTGTGGGAGTGTATGCCCTGAATAAAAAATGGACCTTGTCTGCTGCCTGGGTATATTACACGGGAAATGCGATTACTTACCCGAGTGGCAAATGGCAGGTTGATGGAAAAGAAATTGTGTATTATGCAGAAAGGAACGGATACCGGGCACCTGCTTATCACCGCTTAGATCTGGGTGCTACCTGTCTGCTTAAAAAAACAAATAAATACACGTCGGAACTGGCTTTCAGCTTATACAATGCGTACGGACGGGAAAATGCCTATTATATTAATTTCCGCACCAATGATGATGATCCGACCAAATCAACGGCCTATCAGTATTCCTTATTCCGTTTTGTTCCTTCTGTTTCGTGGAATTTTAAATTTTAATAATGATGGTAAAAATGAATAGTATATATAAAGGCATTGGCTTTCTGTTTGTTTTAGTCTTTGGCCTCTCGGCTTGTGAAAAAGAAATAGATGTGAAGTTACGGTCTGTGGACCCTATTCTTGTAATAGAAGGAAAAATAAGAGAGGATTCTCTGGCTATGGTTCGCCTGACCACTACAAAGGATTTCTATGATGATAACTTTTTCCCTGCTGTGGAGAATGCCCGGGTATTCATTTCCGATGACCGTGGAAATGAAGAGACCCTGCTGTTATCTCCGGAATTAGGATGGTACACAGCAAACAATATAAAGGGAGAAGTGGGCGTTACTTATCATTTAAATGTGGAACACGAAGGAAATATATATACGGCTTCAACTACTATGCCTCCTAAAGTAACTATTGACTCTATTACATTGACGAAAATACCTATTTATGATTACCCGATTCCGATTCTGCATTTCATGGATCCGAAGGGAGAAGTGAATCAGTATTACCGGACTATCATTTACCTGAATAACAGTCGGATAAAAAAGGATAATGAAACCCTATCGACTGAATTTACGGATGGTTCACATATTGCCAGAATGGTTCCTATTTTTGTGGACGAAGATAAAGGAGAAACATTTGAACCCGGTGACCTTATCACCATAGAACTTCAGAGTGTTGATAAGGGAACATATCTGTTCTTTAAAACAATGGGGGACGTGGATGACTCCCTGAATAATCCGACTAGTAATATAACCGGCGGAGCGCTGGGATACTTCGCTGCTTATCCGACAGATGTGATGTCTATTATTGCCGACTGGTAGGCCGCGAAAAGAAGATACTTACCGCAAAGACGTAAGGAACGCAAAGACAGATAAAGAATATTTACTTATCATTGTGATCTTTACGCCTTTGTGGAAGTCTGTTTTATTACATTCGTTCCGGAACTTTTATGCCAAGAAGTGACATTCCGGTATTGATTACTTTTGCTACATTTTTGGAAAGAATAATACGGAAGGTTTTTGTATCCGGGTTTTCTTCTTTCAGGATGGAGAAATCATGATAAAACTGGTTATACTCTTTTACCAGATCGTAAACATAATTAGCGATCACAGCCGGACTGCATTCGTCACTTGCCTGTTGCACGATCGTTGGGAATTCGAGTAGAGAATGAACAAGGTTCTGCTCCTTTTCATTCAATACAATCTTAGCATTGAATGTCTCCGGCAGGGTTATATTCTGTTCAGCGGCCCGACGTAGCACCGAACAGATACGTGCATGGGTATACTGGATAAAAGAACCGGTATTGCCGTTAAAATCAATAGAATCTTTCGGATTAAATACCATGTTCTTACGTGGGTCTACTTTGAGGAGAAAATATTTAAGTCCTCCCAATCCGATCATTTGTGTAATCTGACGTACTTCTTCCGGTGTACAACCATCGAGTTTCCCAAGCTCCCGGGATATTTCTTCTGCCGTTTTAATCATTTCTTCCATCAGGTCATCCGCATCTACGACCGTACCTTCACGGGACTTCATTTTTCCTTCCGGAAGTTCTACCATTCCATAAGAGAAATGGATCAGGCTTTTTCCCCAACTAAACCCTAATTTATCCAACAGGATAGATAATACCTGAAAGTGATAGTTCTGTTCATTTCCTACTACATATACCATCTGGTTAATAGGATAATCGTCAAACCGCTGTTTTGCCGTACCAATATCCTGTGTCATATAAACCGAAGTACCGTCCGCTCGTAATAACAATTTGTGGTCTAATCCTTCTTCCGTCAGGTCAGCCCATACAGAACCATCTTCTTTTTTATAAAAAATACCTTTTTCTAATCCTTCCAGTACTTTTTCCTTGCCATCGATATATGTACGGGATTCGTAATAGATTTTATCAAAATCAACCCCAAGCTGTTTGTAGGTTTCATCGAATCCTGCATACACCCAACTGTTCATCTTTTCCCATAAGGCTACTGTTTCCAGGTCTCCGGCTTCCCAGAGCCGTAACATTTCCCGGGCTTCATTCATAAGAGAAGAGTTCTTTTCCGCTTCTTCTTTGGTCATTCCACCGTCCTGTAATTCTGCCAGTTCTTTTTTGTAGTTTTTGTCAAAAAGAACATAGAAATCTCCGATGAGGTGATCTCCTTTTTTTCCGGCACTCTCAGGTGTTACCCCTTCGCCCCATTTTTTCCAGGCAAGCATAGACTTGCAAATGTGTATTCCCCTGTCGTTTACAATATTGGTTTTCACAACTTTATTTCCTGTTGCTTTTTTTATTTCGGCAAGGCTGTATCCGAGCAGATTGTTTCTGATATGTCCCAGATGTAAGGGTTTATTAGTATTCGGAGAAGAATATTCAATCATCACCAGTGGTGCGTTTTCACTGGCAGGAGTTTTTCCAAAATCAGGATTACTATTTATATCGTTCAAGGCTTTTATCCAGACGTCAGAATCAATTACCAGATTCAGGAAGCCCTTGATCGTATTGTAACTACTCACTTCCGGCATTCTTTCGGATAAAAGGTTTCCGATTTCTTTACCGGTTTCTTCCGGACTTTTTTTCGATGCCTTTAAGAAAGGAAAAACAACTAGGGTAAGATGTCCCTCAAATTCTTTTTTGGTTTTAGTCAACTGGATTTGTCCATCCTGGGTGTCAAGCTGATATAAATCTGCCAGTGCACTTTTGACTCCATTGGCAATTGTCTGGTAAATATTCATTTTTATTCTTTATTTTTCATTAGGATTCTCCGGATTGCAGGGGTCAGATAAAATCTTCTCTCATACTGCTCAGGAGGGTTATTTATTTTATTGCCTGTTTTTTATTTTTAAAGAAAAATATAAGCATCCGCAAAGATAGTTAATTTTACCTTGAACTTGTACCTTTTAATAATAGTCTATGAAGGAAAAGAATAATCGGGCTTATATGGTTTTCATTCCTTCCCGGAATGTCCTGTAAGTTAATTCAGGCAATAATTCATTCCGCATACGGGTAGTATCCCCATAATAAGAAACCATACCGATTTTTATAAAATCTCTTGTCAGTGGACTTTTCACCCCGAACACTTTCGAAAAGAATTCAAAGATACCTGCCGCAGTCATTATCAACTTTACCGGCATGCGGATGGGTCTTGTAGATTTCCATTTTACGGAACACGCATCTAAAAACTCCTGAAGCGTCTGCACACCTTCATCTCCGATATGATATATCCCTTGTATATTCTCTTTTATAATGGCCTGCTTTGTTGCTTCCAGGTAATCAGGGACAGATATCAGGTGTATCCAGGTCGGTTTTTTCCAGATTCCCAGTAAATGATGTTTTGAAAACCAACGCGCGGCATCCATCATTAAAATTCCTCTTCCGTATACCATCCCGAGGCGTAGCGAAACAGCTTCAAAAGAGTATTCTTTCCCTACCCGGAATAATAATTTCTCTTCTTCCAGACGAGTAGAAGCATGTACAGATATCGGATTGCCATGCAGGATTCCGGTTGCAGGTTTATCCGGAAAGCTCTCTCCTTCCACATGAGGAAAGCTAATGAGGATAATTCTTTTTATCTCCTGTTTTACAGCTTCTTCAAGCAGATTTTTAAAATATCCGGTATTGGTAACAGGCAAGAACTTTTCAGGATGATGCATAAATAAAACTCCTGCAAAATGCACAATCGTGTCTACTCCGCTCAAAGCCGGAAGAAGAGTTTCTTTTTTCGCTAAATCGGCTTTATAAACAGATACATTCGGGCAAGCCGAAAGGACACCATTGATAGGTCTATGATGTGTCAGTAAGTTGAGATGATAAGGAGTTTCTTTTAGATAATCAGCTAGTAAACCACCTAAGTTACCTGCAGCACCTGTAATAAGAATTTTCTTCATAGATGTATTTATACTTCTTTTTATTAAAGTAAAAATAATATCAAAGTTACCGAAGCATTAATAAAAAGAGTTTCCACAGGGCATATGCCGTTTATTCTATACTGTTTCTGATAAAGTCTTCAACAGAGAAATTCTTCTTTACATCCGGTTCCCCAATCTTTTGTTCTCTTGTATGTATAAACAACTGTTGTTTTTCTTTTACGAATTTCTCCAGAAAAGAAATAGTCTCTTCTCCATTATTAATCAAGGAACTTCCTGCAATTTCATGACCGGCATTTATCACTTCATAAAAATAATAAGGAGACTTTATATCGTGTAATTGCCGGGCAATTTCTTCTGACCCGTATACTCCGTATTTCATAAATTCTATTTTTCCAAAAGGAACACGACCATCCGCATCTCCATGAAATAATAGCATCGGGGCCGGTGAAGTATGCCACCTTAGTTCACCGGCTGCACTGAATAAAGCACCTGCTGAGGAAATCACCCCTGCATAATTAAATTCTCCCGGAACCCTGTTAAATCCTTTTTCTCTGTTACACAACAGATATTCGGCATGTAATACCGTAATAGCACCCGCACTGGAACCGGAAGCAATGATCATATCCGGATTAATCTGCCAGTTTCCGGCATTCTGTAATACAAAATTAGTGGCATCCAAAAGATCTTCTACTGCCATATTTATACTCTGTTCCAGCGCAGCGGGGAAAGTTAAGGGATCTGTTACTCCTTTTAAACCTAAGCGGTAATCAATAGAGACCACGACATATCCCTGTTCCACAAGAAAATTAAAATAATCGATATAATATTCACTATCTCTTTCTCCACCGACAAAGCCTCCACCGAATACAAATATAACACATGGTTTTTCTCCATATAGAGAGGGAATATCATATTTATCTAATCGCAGGGCTTCTCCGTCTTTTTCCGCATACACAAAAGTATGTTTCTGAAGTGCACGGGTAGATGGACTTTGAGAAAAGAGCTGAGTAAAGAAAAAGGCTATAAATAAAACAGATAAAATCTTTTTTTTCATTTCTTTATTTATTAGTGATTCGATATTTACCTACTCTATATAACCATTGGCATTATTAAAGATTTATTTTTTATTTCCGGTCTTCTCTGTATTTAGGAAAGAAGATGATAAAAAGAAATTAATACTCGAAACTACTTCCTCCGAAGAATTCTCTTAACAGAGAAGTCTGAGGAATTTCATCAATAGGAATGAGAACAAAATATCTTAGGAACTTCAATAACCGGTACGCTTCGGCATATTCCGGACAATTCTGTTTTACATTTTCCAGGATTGGTTCCGCATACCGCCGTAATACAGGAAACTCAAAAAGCAAAGCCGAGTTAAACATCGCATCTGCATTTTCCTGATAAGGGAAAATCCATTTTTCCTCCCCCCTTCTTACACTATCCCAGCGCCGTATTGTTTCTTGTGCAGAATATCCCCGGAATCCGTAATCCCTGATAATGCGCCGTATCAACCGGTTGTCTGTTGTCGGAATCCAGTTATGATTATCAATGGCAATAGTTGTTAGTGCAGAAACATATACCCCATATTTTATTTCTTCCGGAATCTGTTTTGTTAGTTCCGGATTAAGGGCATGAATTCCTTCCAGTACTAGAACCGAATTGTCTTTTATTTTCAGTTTGTGCCCATTGTATTCGCGTTTACCGGTTGTAAAATTATAAGTAGGCATTTCTACTTCTTCATTGTTCAGTAACCGCTGCAGGTCATTATTAAATAGCATCATGTCCAAAGCAAACAATGATTCATAATCATATTCCCCGAATTCATCCAGCGGTGTCTTTTCTCTTTCTACAAAGTAATTATCCAGAGAAATGGCAATCGGGTTTTTCAGATTTGTCATTAACTGGATAGACAGGCGCTTACTGAACGTCGTTTTCCCGGAAGAAGAAGGACCTGAAATCAGAACGACTTTTTTATCTTTTCTGGCTATTTCCTCTGCAATGGAAGCAATCATCTTTTCATGTAATGCTTCAGAAACCTTAATAAGAACGGAAATCGGTTTCTTTTTCTCTACAGCTTCATTGAGATCTCCGATATTTCTCATCCCTAAAATTGTGTTGAACTTAAGGTTTTCCTGAAATACTTCCAGCATTTTAGGCTGCTCGGAAACTTCCTCTAGCTCCGTTAATGTATTACGATTAGGGATAACGAGAAGTAAACCTCCGTTATATTTCCGTATGTCGAACAAATACAGATACCCGGTAGATGGCAACAGACTTCCGTAATAGAAATCCACCAGATTACCCAGGCAATAATAATGGGTGTGTAGTGAACCGACTGTTTTAAGCAACTTGGATTTATCATACATTTTATGAGAATCAAATAGCTTGATTGCTTCTTCCGTAAGACATTCCACCCGCTTAAAAGGGAGGTTTTCATCAATGATTTCCTGCATTCTCTTTTTTATACGGATAATGTCACTATCATCAACCGTTCTTCCTATCTGCAGGTCGCAATAATATCCTTTGGAAACAGGATGCTGTAAAAATAACTGTGCATCTTCATACAATTCTGAAACAGCCTTATACAAAGTAAAGCAGAGAGAACGTACATAGGTACGCATACCCGAAGAAGTAGATATGTCAATAAATTCGACCGTTTTCTTATTATACACCCGGTAAGAAAGGCCTTCTGTTTTATTGTTTACTTTGGCGTTGGCTATTTGAAACGGTAGTTTAAAATCCAGTGAGTTATATACCGATAATAAATCCGAACCGACAGGAATATTTATTTTCTTATTAATATTTTTGCAGAATATTTCTATGGTATCATTCATGATAAACTATATTTGGTTGGATGAACAAAGATAAAGATAAAAAACAAAAACAAGAAGAATGTCAGGGAGGTTCATTCTAAAATAAAATCAATAAAAATGGAGAAGGTTTAAAATAACTCTACTACCTTTGTAAAGTAAAAGCGGCCTGTAATAATTCTGGCACACTTATTGACCTATTTATTACTACAGATAACAGAATAAAAATGTGAAGAAGCAAGGTATTTACAATGAGAGACTTGTATTCTTTACCTTTTCGTTCGATTAATTAATTAAACTGACACATTGACACGTTAACATATTTATGAAAAGTTATTTGAATAACGATTATTTTGACGATTTAGAAGATACAAAAGGTCCGTTAGTCCCTATTATTACGGATTTCGAGGGGAACATAGAAGATGAAGAAATACTTGTAAACCAGGAAGACGGATTACCCATTCTGGCATTACGTAATATGGTACTTTTTCCGGGCGTAGCCATGCCTGTTACTATTGCCCGAAGTAAATCCATGAAACTGGTGAAAGAAGCTTATCAGGATAAAAAGCTTATTGGCGTCGTGTGTCAAAAAGATATGCATGTAGAAGAACCTGAGTTTGATGATCTTTATCCGATCGGTTCTGTCGCTCAGATTTTACGTATCCTGGAAATGCCGGATCAAAGTACAACCATTATCTTACAGGGAAAGAAACGTTTTGAAATGGAAGAAATCATTCAGAACGAACCTTATATGAAAGCTACTTTCCACTTATTGGAAGAGAAGTATGCGAAAAAAGAAGACCGGGAATTCGAAGCGCTTGTATCTGCTATAAGAGATGCGGCAAGCAATATATTGAAGATGTACGGAGAGGTTCCTGCCGATCTTATTTTCGCAGTGAAAAATATTACAAATGCTTATTATCTGATTAATTTTATTTCCAGCAACTTACCTAGTAAGATAGAAGACAAAATAGATTTGTTGAAAATTACAGATATTAAAGAATGTGGCTATAAATTATTAGGGCTTCTGAACAGGGAATCTCAATTAGTGGAAATAAAAGCTACGATACAAAGTAAAGCCCGGCATGATATTAATCAGCAACAACGGGAGTATTTCCTTCAACAGCAGATAAAGACTATTCAGACCGAACTAGGTGGTACCGCACAGGAACAGGATATCGAGGAACTAAAGAAAAAAGCAAAGAAAAAGAAATGGAATAAAGAGGTAAAAGAAATTTTTGACAAAGAGTTACGGAAGCTGGAACTTCTGAATTCACAATCTCCTGATTATTCTGTACAGATGTCTTATCTCCAGACGATGATTTCATTGCCATGGAATGAATATACGAAAGATAATCTAAATCTGAAAAATGCTCAGAAAGTATTGGATAATGACCACTATGGATTAGAAAAGGTAAAAGAACGTATTATTGAGCATCTGGCAGTCCTAAAGCTAAAAGGAGATTTAAAGTCTCCTATTATTTGTTTATACGGTCCTCCCGGGGTAGGAAAAACATCGTTAGGAAAGTCAGTAGCCAGTGCATTAAAAAGACAATATGTAAGAATCTCTCTCGGAGGATTGCATGATGAAGCAGAAATCCGAGGACACCGCAAAACATATATCGGAGCTATGTCCGGACGTATTATCCAAAGTCTGAAAAAGGCAGGAGCTGCTAATCCGGTGTTTATTCTGGATGAAATAGATAAGGTGGGTAGTGATTTTAAAGGAGATCCTGCTGCGGCATTGCTGGAAGTGTTGGACCCGGAACAAAACAGTGCTTTCCATGATAATTACCTGGATATTGATTTTGATCTGTCTAAAGTAATGTTTATTGCTACGGCTAATAATCTTTCGACTATTTCTCAGCCTTTACTGGACAGGATGGAACTGATCGAAGTGAGTGGTTATCTACTGGAAGAAAAAGTGGAGATTGCTTACCGGCATCTTATTCCCAAAGAAATGGAGAATCATGGAATCCCGAAAAAAATAATTGATATTCCGAAGAAAACCATTGAAAAAATCATAGAAGGTTATACCAGGGAATCCGGGGTAAGAGAACTGGATAAAAAGATTGCCAAAGTAATGCGTAAACTTGCATTAAAGATTGGATCTGACCAGGAAGTTCCTGCCAAACTTTTACCGGAACATCTTATTGAATACCTGGGTACTCCTGATTATACAAAAGAAAAATATCAGGGGAATGACTATGCAGGTGTTGTAACAGGCTTGGCCTGGACTGCAGTCGGAGGGGAAATTCTTTATGTGGAATCCAGTGTCAGTAAAGGAAAGGGATCTAAACTTACTTTAACCGGAAACTTGGGAGATGTAATGAAAGAATCTGCTATTCTGGCGCTTGAATATATAAAATCCCATACGGAAAAATTAGGTATAAAAGAGGACATTCTGGAGAACTGGAATATTCATATTCATGTGCCGGAAGGAGCGATTCCCAAAGATGGTCCTTCTGCCGGCATTACGCTGGTCACTTCTTTGGTATCTACTCTTACCCAACGAAAAGTAAGAAAAAATCTGGCAATGACCGGGGAAATTACACTACGAGGAAAAGTACTACCCGTAGGAGGTATAAAAGAAAAAATACTGGCTGCAAAACGGGCAGGAATCCGGGAAATTATCCTTTCCGAACATAACCGCAAGAATATTGAAGAAATAAAGGAGATTTATTTTAAAGGATTAAAATTCTATTTTGTAAATGATATCCTTGAAGTAGTAGAAATAGCTCTTTTAAAAGATAAGGTAAAGGATCCTATTCTTTTTGAATAAAAAAAGAATATTCCGGTTCTTTTAAGGAGAGAAAACAAAGAATTTATTTTTCCTATCTCCTTCAAAAGTTGCACAATATGAATTATTAGATATATCTTTGCAGGGCATTTAATAATTCATATTTTTATTTTTACATCTGTAGAGTAATATGTTATTCTTTTATATAATTAAAAATATTATTTCATATACTTTTATTTTATAATCTGCTTTTTCTTTTATTCCTTTCCGGAAACAAATTTCTATCCATACGAAAAAATAACATTTCAACGAATGCAAATTATACATGCTATTGCTGATTTACAAAAGGAAATTTCCCGGCTGAAAAACGATAATAAAAGCATTGGATTTGTTCCAACCATGGGTGCTTTGCACCAGGGACATTTGTCTTTGGTGAAGGAGTGTCTGGCAGAAACAGATCATTGTATTGTCAGCATATTTGTTAATCCTACCCAATTCAATGACAGGAAAGATTTTCAGCTATATCCGCAAAAATTCAAAGATGATGGGGAACTGCTGAAAGAAACAGGATGCCATATCCTATTTGCTCCTTCGGAACAGGAGATGTATCCTGAACCTGATAACCGGATGTTTGATTTCGGGGAACTGGATAAAGTAATGGAAGGGAAGTTCCGTCCCGGACATTTTAACGGAGTTGCTCAAATCGTAAGCAAACTATTTGATGCCGTAAAGCCTGATAAAGCGTTTTTCGGAGAAAAGGATTTTCAACAATTAGCCATTATACGAGAACTGGTAAAGCAGTTGCAATTGCCTGTGAAAATCATCGGGTGTCCGATTGTGCGGGAACAAGATGGTTTGGCAATGAGCAGCAGGAACATGCGGCTAACGATAGGAGAACGACAAATTGCAACAAAAATAGCACAAACATTGTTTAAAAGTTGTACCTTTGCCAGCCTGAAAAAAATACCTGAAGTCACAGAATGGGTGATTAAGGAGATAAATTCGGAACCTCTGTTGAAAGTGGAATACTTTGAAATTGTAGATGGAAATACGCTACAGCCTGTGTCTGACTGGGAAGAAGCAGAATATGCGGTAGGTTGCATTGCTGTTTTTTGCGGAGAAGTAAGATTAATAGATAACATTACTTATAAAAAACCTGAATAATTTAATTGAACAATGTTTATAGAAGTTGTCAAATCAAAAATTCATCGGGTAACAGTTACAGAAGCTAACCTGAGCTATATCGGCAGCATTACGATCGACGAAGATCTGATGGATGCGGCTAATCTCATTGCGAATGAGAAAGTTCAGATTGTAAATAATAATAACGGAGAGCGACTGGAAACTTACATTATCAAAGGGGAACGTGGATCCGGGGCTATTTGCCTGAATGGGGCAGCTGCCAGAAAAGTACAACCGGGAGACATTATTATTATCATGGCTTATGCCTGGATGAATGCGGAAGAAGCTAAAATCTTCAAACCTGCAGTGGTGTTTCCGGATACCCGTACAAATAAACTGGTCTGATTGGTACTTTTTATAAGTTTGATGATATATAAAAAAATGGGAGGATTTTAATTAAAATCCTCCCATTTTTAGTTTATTTTTTATGGATTATTCTACAGGAATATCTTTATTTACATTCTTACTTCCGATAACCGCATAATACAATAAATAAGCCAAACCGGCCAACGGTACCCAGTAAGAAGTCATGTAAGAAGACTGGTCTGCAATATAATTCTGGATAAGAGGTAAGATACCTCCACCGACAACCATCATCATGAAGATTCCGGATGCTGTAGCCACATATTTTCCTAATCCTTCAACAGCAAGGTTGAAAATACCTCCCCACATGATACTGGTACACAAACCACATAATACAAGAAACAATGCACTGATGGGAACCTGTGTCATTGCAAAACCTGATCCCGTGAATACCGGCATAGAAGCTGTGGAAGTAGCAGGAGAGAAAATAGCTATTAATACTAATAAAATACCAATACCGGAAGCAACGGAAAGCATGGTTTTACTGGAGACTTTTCCACCGATAGAACCACCGACGAAACGTCCGATCAGCATCAGAAACCAGTAAGTACCGGCTACAAATCCTCCTGTAGTAGCAGCTGTCATAGAATCTAATCCGGCTCCTTTTCCTGTAATATCAGCCAGGTATAAATTTAAGGTAGCAGGAATTCCGATTTCAATACCTACATATACAAAGATACCAATTACACCTAATACGAAATGACAGAAACTCCACGCACTATATTTATCTTTTACTGCTGCAACTGACTTTTGAGCTGCTTCTTTGATCATATGAGGCTCAGGGATTTTTACTACTGTCAATATAATAAATGCGACTGCAAAAACACCCATTGCTATGAATAACACAGGATTTACGTCAGAAATAGAAGTTTCTCTGGTTACCTGTCCGATTAAAGCCCCTACTAACATAGGAGTAATAGTAGCAGCTAATGAGTTAAATGAACCACCGATCTGAAGCAACTGGTTTCCTTTTTTGCCACCACCACCTAAGGTATTTAACATTGGGTTTACTACCGTATTCAACATACATACACAAAAACCGCAAACAAAAGCTCCTAACAGATATACAGGGAAACTTGCAGCGATTCCTGACAAAAATTGTATACCTACTCCGACAAATCCAATAGCAACAGCTAATAACGCTGTCTTTTTATAACCGATTTTCTGAAGTAATAATCCGGCCGGGATTCCCATGAAAAGATAGGCTAAAAAGTTTGCAAAGTTTCCTAACATTCCAAGGAAGTTCGCATTTGCAGATCCTTCCAGGAACTGTGCTTTTACAATCACACCCATAGGGGCTGCGAGGTTTGTAACAAATGAGATCATCGCAAAAAGGAAGATCATCACGACGATTGCTACCGTGTTTTTCTGTTGATTTTGATTTTCCATGATTTAAATTAGTTTACTCTTTAATGTTGTATTATTATAGGATTATATTATTAAAATCAGCCAAAGATAATAAGTTTTTTGTATGCTCATACTTTATTTTAAAGGATAAATTAACAGTAAATGATAATATCAATTAAAAAAACGCTTCTTCCCTATTTATTATTATAATTTTAAAATAATTCTTTCTCCTAACGTTTTTGATAGTGCATTTTTTAATTGGTTTAACTGGTTCAACCGATCCAATAAAGTATTTAATTTGTCCATATCCGTTTTACATTCTTTTATTCTTATCCGGATTTGTTTTATCTGCTCATTGACAATTTCATTCTTCAATTCCATAATTGCTCTTGGAACCAGTTCTTTTAACCGGTCTTCTTCCATTTCTATTTTCTGCATCCTTGTATGGATCTTACTTAATTGATACCTGTCATTCAGCAAGTCCGAAGCAAGCCGGCTTATTTTTACATCCGGATGGTTAGCAAAATACCTGGAAGCTTCGAAAGATTCGTTTTCGACTTGTTTTACTGCTTCTTCAAAAATCTGCTTATATACCGGATTTTGAAATTCAATATTTTCGAGTTGGAGTTCGGTAGAAACAAAACGGATTACATTTTCGGCAAAATATTCCTTCGTTTCTTCATTTGTTTCTTCATAACAAATTTTCTCGCCATACCGTACTATATAGCGGATAATCGTCAGTTCAAAAGTTTCATACGGACTTTTCTTTGTTGGTATGGCAACAGGAATCTCTTTTTCTTCTACCATAGAAAGAGGGGGAGGAATTTTCGGAGGAACAGAATTTGTCGGATGAAAAGAGTTACGACGATTATTTACCTCTTTCTCCATTTTATTCCGAAAAATTTTGTTCAGCTCTCCGTAAATCACTTTTTCATCCACTTCCATCAGGGAGCT
This sequence comes from Candidatus Azobacteroides sp., assembly GCA_021201815.1. Classification (GTDB taxonomy): domain Bacteria; phylum Bacteroidota; class Bacteroidia; order Bacteroidales; family WRGA01; genus WRGA01. The sequence goes on from JAJQEC010000086.1 coordinate 18,745, forward strand.
GCATTCTTTTACATACATAGAGCGGACAATCGCATTCGGAATAAGAGATATGCTACGTACAATATCACTTACCAGATTTGCCCTTTTGATAGGATCATCTCCTGATTCTGCCAATAATAAATTTGTTTTGAAACGAATAAAGTCCGTTTCTTTCTCTTTTATATATTCAATAAATTCCGTAGAGGAATGTTGACGGGCAAAGGAATCAGGATCTTCTCCTTCCGGTAGTAAAACAACCTTTACATTCATTCCTTCTTCCAGCAATAAATCTATTCCACGAATGGAGGCTTTGATTCCTGCGGCATCTCCGTCATATAAAACTGTTATATTTTCGGTAAAACGATGAATCAGATTAATCTGTCCTTGGGTAAGCGCTGTTCCTGACGATGCAACCACATTAGCGACCCCTGCCTGATGCATGGAAATTACATCTGTATAGCCTTCAACCAGAAAACATCGGTTTTCTTTTACAATGGCCTGCTTAGCAAAATAAATCCCGTATAGTTCCCGGCTTTTATGATATACAGAAGATTCCGGAGAATTGACATACTTTGCTGTTTTTTCATCCTTTTTTAAGATACGGCCACCGAAACCGACTACTTTTCCGGATAGTGTATGAATCGGAAACATGACACGACCGATAAAGCGATCTCTTAAACTGCCATTATCTCTTTCCACAGATAACCCGGTCTTAAGCAGATATTCTTTTTTATATCCCTTGGCAAGTGCGGTTTGGCTGAAAGCGTCTCTTTGCTCCAGGCTATATCCCAGTTGGAACTTGCGGATAATATCTTCCCGGAAACCTCTTTCTTTAAAATAAGACAATCCGACAGATTTTCCTTCAATATGATCGAAAAGCATTTGCTGAAAGTATCCGGATGAGAAGTCATTCACGATAAGCAAACTTTGCCTTTCATTCTGTAACTCTTTTTCCTCATCAGTCATTTCCCGCTCTTCTACCTCAATATTATATTTCTTGGCCAGGTATTTGAGAGCTTCCACATATGTCATCTGTTCATGTTCCATGATAAAGTGGACGGCATTACCGCCTTTGCCACAACTGAAACATTTACATATACCCTTTGCCGGAGACACACTGAAAGAAGGTGTACGTTCATTATGAAAAGGACAAAGACCAATATAATTGGCACCACGTCTGCGTAACGTCACAAAATCAGAAACGACATCTACTATTTGCGCAGCCTGTAATATTTTATCTATGGTAAATTGGTCTATCATAATTCTACGCAAAATTAAGAAAAATAAGCAGACTCGTCAACTAATTCCCGAACAAGGAATTTACTTTCCTGAAAACAAAATATTTATTATTTTTGTTCCAGCATTGGAAAAAAGAAAGAAAATGTAAAATAAATACAAAAAATCCGGGGGAATTTTTGTACTATTATTACAAACACCCATGCTTTCCGGATAGAAAAATAACAATTAATTTTTAGCAGAATTATAAAATGGCAAAAAACCAAGTTAGCTATAAAGAAGCAATTAAACAATTAGAAAATATTCTTGCTGATATAGAAGGAGATAATCTGGATGTGGACGAATTAAGTGAGAAAGTAAAAGTTGCCACTCAACTCCTTAAACTCTGTAAAGAAAAATTATATAATACAGAAAAAGATATTCAGGAAATAATTTCCGGAAATAAAGAAGAAATTTAATCCGTAACATAACAAATTCAGCTATGATAAAATTTAAAAAGCCACCGGAAACTACATTTACAAAGTATATGAAAATAGGAGCTATTATAGTTGCACTTATTGTTATTATACTTGAAGTGAGAAGTTGCCGGCAACAACCGGGAACTATTACACCAGAAACAGAGGAACAACAAAAGAGAGAAATATTAACTCCGGAAGAAACTTTTGCAAGAGAAAGAGCTTTTTATGCTTCCAAAAAATATGTACAAGAAGTGCTTCAAGAGGCTGATTCTCTAACTTTTCCATCTTATGGAGAAGAAGTGAAAGTAATTCATTCCAATAATAAAATCTATCTTGTAAAAACCTGGGTAGATGAAATGGATTCAACAGGAGTAAATATAAGGCATACCTACGAAGCAGAAGTGGAAAGAATAGAAGAACGAAACTGGAAATATCATTCATTAATTATGGATGGTAAAAAAGTAAAATAATAATATATTAAAAAGTCATAATAATAAACAAACCCGGGGAATGTGCTATGGTAAGGACAGCTCTTCCCCGGGTTTTCCCTGTTATTAAAGGTAAGGTTTAATGACAGGCTATTTTCCTTGTGATGGTGTTTTTCTCCTTGTCAGTTGCCCGAAGGATATAGATGCCTTGCTCTAACCCCCCGGTGGAAAGCGCTGTAATGTTATTCCCGCTTTTTACCTTTGTCCCGTTGAGGGAGAACACTTCCACATCCGCTTCCTTGTTAAAGGTGAGCAGCTTTCCCTGTTGGGATACCGAGAGCTGCTGTGCCTGTACTTCTTCGGTTGCCGTGGATACCCCTGCCTTGTCGGTGTATATGTTCAGCCCGAAAAGGGCCAGCGGCCTTCCCCTTCCCATGGAGGAGGGCAGGGAAGCGAACTCGGCCGAGGACCAGTTGAGGCGGATAAAGCGGATTTGCTTTAATTCTTCCGCTGTGTTTGCCGGTATGGGGTCGTTTACCCCGTCGAAGTTGTCATCGCGCCCGGCGGTGTAGGTGTGGCTGTATGCGTTTGAGGCGGCATCTGCCGGGGCTCCCATCACGTATATTTCCCCCGCCCATGGGTTGTAGCTGCTTACAGGGCTTGTCAGGCGGAAGCTGGCCGTCTCGCTTGTTGTGGTGCTGTATGCTTCGGTCAGGGAGCAGATGTCAAACTCGTTGGATGCCCCGTGTGCATAGCCGATGACTTCCACCTGTGTGACGGGGTCTTTTCCTTGGGGTATTTCAATAAGGATGTAGGAGGAGAAGTTGATGTTGTTCTCGGCCGTGCCGCTTCCCTCGTTTGTCCCATCGCTTAGCTTGATGTAGGGGAAGGCTTCATGCATTTGCCCTTCCACCCATATGTTTGTCGCCTTCTGGAAAGTGTAGCGCAGGAAGGAAATATTCACCTGCGAGTTCCCTTCTGTAAGTGTTTTAGTATCCTGCCACTCACTTTCTTCGAAGCCCCTTATTTTAAAGGTAAGTGTTTGCTCTGCGGCAACCCCTTGCAGTGCCAGGATACCAGCCAGTGCCAGTGCTGCTTTTCTGATGTTGTTTTTTCCCATGTTTTTAAAAGTTTATTGGTATGTGTTTTTTGTTTTATCTTATCTTCTATTCTATTCTATTCTTTTTTATTTATTACTTATGTATAAATTCTTTGTTGCTGCTTTTTTTACCTGGCATTTCACCCATGGGTAAACCCTACCCCTTTTAGCAAAGCTAAAAGGTACTTCCCTTCCGGGAAGGGAAGAGTGGGTGAAAGGCCAGGCAGCTCTCCCCTGGAAGAAGGGGAGTCCCTTTCCCTTGGGGGAAAGGGGTGGGGTTTGGTAGTAACAATTTCTTTCCTGGCCCCGTCATAAAACAATCTTCCTGACCACCGTCTGCCTGTCAGTCTTCACCTTCACAAGGAAGATCCCCTGCCTGTCAAAAGCCACATAGGCGGAAGGTTGGTTTACCCCTTCCCCTATCTTGAGCAGCCTTCCCTGTATGTCATAGACAGCCACTTCCCTTACTTCTTCCCCGGGGGCTTGCACCCGTATGCCACCTGCGGCCTTGCAGATGCTTACCTGCGGGGCCTTTTGGTGC
>JAJQEC010000077.1 GCA_021201815.1 Candidatus Azobacteroides sp.
TTTAAAAATAATATGTTTACCTGCTCTTTTTCTTCTGATAATTTGGAAGTTAACCAAATTATGTTAGAGAGAGAGACTACCACTCACTAAATAACTTATTAACCCGTGCGCGTAATACAAAATCTTCTTTAATTACGCAATATTTCCTTTCTTATTTTTTTATTCCGCTTCTTATTTCTCTTATGCTATTTCGCATAGGGAGATATCTATTAATCAAATCATTCCTAAAGAAGCATTTCATACTATCTGCCGTTTATTCTTTAAATCTTCATACCTTCCGGATTAACCGGCACATTGGCACATTAGCATATTATCAAATTAATATATACCTTACCTTGATGGAGGCACGATGTGAAATTGTTCCTTCATTTTTTTTAATCCGGCAGAAATCTCAAAGGGTTTCTTCCGGCTTTTTTATACAAAAACCGGAAGGATATGGATTCAATTGTCCTCCGGTTTTTATAGTATTTGTTATTTCCTATACCGCATGTTTTCCGATAAATACCTATTCTCTTCTAATTTCAGGAATCCGTATATCCGAAAATTTCCAAATCAGCACAATATCTACCTGGTACATTATTAATCAATTACATAATAAACAAAAGCAAGATGAGAAGAAAAAGATTTTATCTTTCGGTGGGTGACCTGGTAAGGAAGGTTGCTTCCGGGTTGATAGTATTTTTCCTTACCATAGCCGGATTGCAGGGACAGAGTTTCCAGCCTAATACAGATAACGTATTTGTGAATCCCGGAGGAAGTGCACGCTGGGATGTACTTTCCAACGATGAATTGGGAGTAAACCATTGGTCGGAGGTAACAGTAACTATTGAAACGTATCCCCATCATGCCATCCCGGGCACAGTAGATGTAGTGCCTCCTATGAATATGATTTCCTATACTCCCGTAGCCGGCTTCTGGGGAAAAGATTCTCTGGAATATTCCGTATATGTACCGGAACCGGGAGAAACAAAGAAAGCCTGGGTATATATTCATGTAACCAACCAGCCTGATAATATTCATACGGATGTATGTACTACTCCACCTCCAAAACAGATATGGGGAATTGACTATACCCGAACCGACGAACAGATTTTATCTCCTTACCAGGTTCCACTCACCGGTGATATCGATGGGGATGGAATCATTGAAATACTGGTTTGTGCAGACCCATACATAGCAGCCGATACGTATGAGGGAATATACCGCCCTTCTTCCAGAATCGCCATTTATAAAAGTGATGATTTATCAGCTCCTGCTTATAATATTTACACCAAAAAACCTTACAGCTGGGCTTATCATAATACATATGGAATTGTAAAAACCCAGATTAGTGGTAAAGATAGTGTACTGGTAGTCGTGGGAGAAAGTGACCGGTACGTAAGAGCCTATAATTATCATGGGGAATTAGTGTGGGAGAGTAATAACACCTATCATTCCCACGCAGAGTCGTACCGGTATGGAGCTCCCTGCTTTGCTGACTTAAATCAGGATGGAATCCCGGAAATAATTGTTTGTGGAAGAGTATTTGATTCCCGTAGCGGGGAGTTACTTTGTGCTATTACTGAAGATTTAAGCTCTACCCTTAATCTGAGCCTTGCTATAGCAGTGGATCTATTCGGAACAGGAGAGATGCATTTAGTCATAGGAAATTACATTTATAAACCGGAACCGGATTTAAGTGCGTTAAATCTCGTACGAAAAATCGTTCCGACTATTGATCCGGCTGACCCGGATGTTCCTTCCGGAACTACCCTTAGTCCGGTGAATGGAGGGATGGTATCTGTAGTGGATATAGATAACGACGGAAAGCTGGACCTTATTATAAGAGTGCTGAATGATTCTGACCGCTATTCCTTTGTGTATGTGGCAGATCCTGAAACCGGACAACTAAAAGCTTCCAAATATATCCCAAACGCAGGAGCCTGCAACTATCCTTTTATCGGAGATATTGATGGGGATGGAGAACCGGAAATCATATTAATTAAAAGTCTTTACGGAAGTGCCAGTAGCGATGATGCAGAAAACAACTTTGCATTTGCCTATAAATTTAAAAAAGGAAATCCTGTTCTGGAAGAATTCTGGCGGTTACAACACCAGGATGGCTCAGGCCGTACCGGAATTACCTTATTTGACTTTAACCAAGATGGAATATCAGAGCTGGTATACCGCGATGAAAAACAACTTCGTATTATTAACGGAAGCCTCAAAAGTCATATTACAGGTCAGGACACCACAGTATATAACCTGGCCGTCTATGACAATATTTCCCAGACAGGGACAGAATATCCTGTTATTGCCGATATAGATAATGACGGACAGGCGGAGATACTAATTGTAGGTGGAATAGAGGGAGATTCGAATTTTAGGGTCAAAGGTTATTTATGGGTCTTCAAATCCGAATTTCCGGATGAAAGCCCCTGGGCTCCTGCCCGGAAAGTGTGGAATCAGTATGCCTTTAATCCTGTGAATATCAATGAAGACCTTACGGTACCGACACATCCCATAAGCCCTGCCGCTGAATTTATCACCAAAACCGGGAAACGACACCGCCCGTTTAATAACTTCCTTCAACAGGCGACCCTGCTCAATGACGAAGGAGAACCTTTCTCATGGGCGGCCGATATTGCTTTTGTCTTCGGATACCCGGCAAATACCGTCTATGTCCCTACCGCAGGAGAAGTGGAAGTCGGTTTGTTTGTAGTAAATCAGGGAAACACAAATACAACCAGTCCTTTATATGTCTCCGTCTATGCGGTAAAAACGGATGATACTTATGTCTGGCTACACACCGAAGAAATGGATGTAGTAATCGGCGAGGGAGAGCAGAGGCAGCTTGACTTCTCTTTCTCCTATACTTATATCACCGACCACAAAGGATTTGAAGTACGTTTGAATGAAAAAGAAGGAACTTTTTTCTTTGATGAATGTCTTACGTCAAACAATTATGCCAAAGGAAAAATGTTCTCTCCCGACGAACGGATTGTTTGTGAAGGGGAAACCGAATTCATTGACCTTTATCCTAAAAATGTGTATCTGTATGAGTGGTATAATACCAGCTATCAACCAATTAATGAAGGGACATGGTATCCTACTTCCAATGGTGGATATAAGATCGGCACAAATGGAGAAACGCTGGAAATTACCAAGAACTCCGATGTGGTGGAAACTTTTTACATCCTTCTCAAAGATTTGGATGGGAATTACCTGAGTACTGACTTCGAAAAAGTATGTGTGTACCTGACTCCCGATTCCCTGGTATGGACAGGCAGCGAAAGCACCGACTGGAATAATTACGGGAACTGGCTTGACCCGAATGAGATAAACCCACTGGAACCGGTTCATCCCACCTCCAAGATACCGCGTAAGTGTACCAATGTCATCATTCCCGACGGCCTGACCGTATATCCGGATTTGTCTGTATCTTCTACCACCTATTACGATTATCCGACAGCCGAGTGTAACAATATTACTTTTGAGCATGGTGGAGAAGTGCTTCGTACCGACAGTCTGCATTACAACCAGGCATATATCCACCAGCAGCTCCTGAGCAACCGATGGTATATGCTTTCTGCACCGTTGGGGAATCTCTATCCCGGGGATTATTACATCCATAACCCTAATCCCCATCTGGATGATGTGTATGTGTATGCCGGATTCTTCGGAAGAAGCAATCCTCAGAGCGGAAACTATGTGGAAGGAGACTGGACAGGGACTTTTAATACTCCAGGTGTACACTTTACTGCGGGAAACGGATTTGCTATCTGGGTAGATGATAAACAGCCGGATGCTTCTATCCATATGCCTTTCGACTTTTATTTTCCGAAATATGATAGCAGCTACCTGGTATATTCCTGGGAAGGAAACCAGCTACACACGCATGGGGCCAGCCGGGAAAAGCACCACCGCTTTGTCTATGAAGACGGCAGCCGCTGGAACCGTGGTACAGGAGAAATTACTCTTTCCGCATCCGCATCGGCTGCAAATGTGAAAGTAATCGTAGGAAATCCCTTTATGGCACACTGGAATTTCAGTGCTTTCCAGCTATCCAACCCTATTAAGAACTATTACCAGATCCTGGACGGGGAAGGATAGAACTTTAATACGTATTTCCAGTACGGCACCGGTGCAACCAATGATCCGACGATCACTATCACAACAGCCAACCCTCCGCTGGATGAATACATTGCTCCGATGCAAAGTATTCTGGTGGAAAGTACAGCCGCATTTGATGAGTTACATACGCATGTCACCGATGTAGAACAAAATGCGGGAGCCAAGCTCCGTTCTGTGGAAACCATCCATATTTCTCCTTTATATATAGATGCAGCCATCAATGACCGTACGAACCGCACCCTGCTTCTTCCACAGGCAGAAAATACAGACTGGAACAATACAATGAATATACAGAAAGTTTTCTTAAAAGAAAATCTTTCTTACCAGGTAGATAAAGAGGGAAAAAAGATAATGGATTATGCTTATCCGATCAGCGTATACACCCTCTCTCAGGAAGGAGACCTGATGGATATACAGTTGGTTTCCGGAGAAAGGGAAATTGTACCCATCGGGATCAGTACGCTGCAACAAGGAACAGTCCGGTTGTCCTTTGAAGGAATAACCTCTTTTCTTCCCGGATATGAGATTTACCTGGTGGATACCGGAAAAGGAATGTTTCCCGAAACAATAAACCTGGCACAGACTCCCTTTTACGAATTCGAAAAGCAAGGGGAAGATGTATTTTTAAATGAAAGACTTTATCTGAAAATAACTCCCGTGGGAACAGAAATAAATACGCTTTTGCCGGAAAGAAAATCCATTCGCGTTTCCTATCATGGAAATAGGATCCGTCTCACTTCAACTACCGGAGAAAAGATACAGGAGGTATCAGTGACGGATTTACAAGGTAAAGTATTGTTTGTGCAAAAAGAAGCCGGACAAAAAGAAATAGTACTTCACAGTCCGCTTTCGGCACAGGGATTTTATCTGATTCATTGTACGACAGAATCCTCGAAAGAAGTATTTAAAGTATATTATTAAAATAAAAGCAATAAGAATAAATGTCAATACATTAACAAAATAAAGATAAAAATGAGAAAGAACAGAATTTTTTTTCACGTCATTAGTATGCTGTTAGCAAGTAGTATTTTCCATGTCTCTGCAACTCAGATCACCACGGAAATAGATTTGTCTGTCATTACCGATACGCAGTTTACTCTTGTTTACAATGAAGGCCAGCCCAATGCTTTTCAGGTGACCGGAGAAGGAATAGAACGTTATAACTTTACTTTTAATGCCCTACATATGGCAAGCTGTGGAATAACGCCTCCTTTCCCGACTCTTCCTTTGTGGCAGATGAAAGGACGGACGGAAAATGGAATTGATATTTCAGGAAGTGCATGGATAGAAATTACCTGCCTGGAAGGTGCTTCTTTGGTAGCGCTGGAAATACAAGGTCTGGCAGGCAGTAACAATGGCTCCAGTTTTATCGCCGGATTCAGCGAAGAAGCAAACGGGGATGCCTATACCGACGGTATTTTCTGTGATTATCCGCTTCCCAGTCAATGCGCTTCTCCGGCTATCGTCTTTCCACAAGGAAAGGAAATCCGTAGCATCCGCCTGGAAAGAAGCACTGCCTTTGCCGGACAACAAACCAACACGTTACCCGGAATGGTAAATATAAAAGATATTTCCGTTACTCTCTCTTATTTGCCCACAGGAGCGGAAGTCGCGCAACCTTCCGGATTGAATATAGAGCTTTACGGAAATCATATATCCTCAACAGTTAACTGCCTGATGGAGGTATATACTCCGGCAGGGATGCTTTTAAAAAGCCAGGAGAATACACAGTTTCTTTCCACAGAAGAATTTGAAAAAGGCATATACCTTGTAAAAGCTACCCAAGGGAAAGAAACAAAAATAATCCGTTTACTCAAATAAAAAACCGGGAACAATGAAGTGTAAAATCATATTATTTTTACTTTTTCTTTTTGCAGGAACATCTATCATTCATGGGAAATCTGTCAAAGAATGGACCATACCGGAAAATGTATTTTCCGGAGAAAAAAGCAACTGGCCCGGGGAAGCATCTATTCCTGATGGGAAAGAAAAAAGCCGGATAAAAGAGGATAATTCCATCTTCCGACATTCGGAATCGTATTCTCTGAACATAACAGAAGATGAAAACCCTTCTCTGAGTGCACCGCCTCCCGGAGGTGGAGAACCGCTAAAAGTTCCACTTGGAGAAAAAGAAATATACTTTTGTATATTGATAGGAGGAAGTTTACTGTTTCTTCATTTGGGTAATAAAAAAATAAAAACAGGATCCGGAAAATATACCTGAAACGAAGACTAACATCCCTTCCTTTATCGGATTAATAAATTTGTAAAAGAAGAGGATACTCTTATAAACAACTACCCGGAATTACTTTTTCCATTAAAGTATTTCCGGGTTTTTCTTATCTATTTTACAAAAAAATAAGCTGACCTGTAAAGGACAGCTTATTTTTTTATATTCAGTAAAAGTAGTCTTATACTCTTTTTTCTTTGATCTTCGCTTTTTTACCGGTAAGATTACGTAGATAATACAATTTTGCACGACGAACTTTACCGATTTTATTTACAGTTACACTTTCAATAAAGGGAGAATCCATTGGGAAAATTCTTTCTACTCCTACTCCATTGGAAATTTTACGCACTGTAAATCTTTTTTTATCACCGTGACCATAAATTTTGATCACATCTCCACGGAAATTCTGAATACGCTCTTTATTTCCCTCAACAATTCTGTAAGCAACGGTTACCGTGTCTCCACTTTTGAACTTAGGAAGTTCTTTACCGCTGGTAAATGCTTGTTCAGCAACTTTAATCAAATCCATTGTTATAGCTTTTTTATTTACTTTTAAATGATAAACGCAATATTACAGCCTTATGGTGCAAGAGATTACGTGAAAGCGGGGACAAAGATAAGAAAATAATTTAATATGCCAATGAGATAATGTGCCAATGTGCCAATTAAATAATAAGATAATTTGAAAATGTGAAAATATGCCAATGAGACAATTATTTGAGGAATATTTAAATAGAGTTATAGCATTTATATATCCTACGGTTTATATCCATAAATATATAACTTAATTTTCACATTTATAAATTACTACTCCCTCCAATAAACCCATTATTTAATTGGCACATTGGCACATTATTTTTATTGTATCAATTTTTTATAACGAACTCTCTTAGGTTCTATATTTCCTAAGCGTTTCTTTTTATTTTCTTCGTAATCGGAATACGAACCTTCAAAAAAGAATACTTCCGAATCTCCTTCAAAAGCCAGAATATGCGTACAGATACGGTCGAGAAACCAACGGTCATGTGAAATGACTACCGCACAGCCGGCAAAGTTTTCTAATCCTTCTTCCAGCGCACGGAGCGTATTGACATCGATGTCATTGGTCGGTTCATCCAATAGCAATACATTCGCCTCTTCTTTTAATGTCAGAGCCAGATGCAATCGATTTCTTTCTCCACCGGAAAGGACACCACATAGCTTTTCCTGATCTGCTCCCGTAAAGTTAAACCGGGACAAGTAAGCACGGGAATTGATCTCTTTCCCCCCTACTCTGATAAATTCCGAATCTCCGGATACTACCTGATAAACTGTCTTTTGCGGATCAATGGAAGCATGAGTCTGATCTACGTAACCGACCTTTACGGTTTCCCCTACATCGAAAGTCCCTTTATCCACCTGTTCCAATCCCATAATCAAGCGGAATAAGGTAGTTTTTCCGGCACCATTCGGACCAATAATACCTACAATGCCATTGGGTGGAAGCATAAAATTCAGATCATCAAACAATAGTTTTTCCCCGAATGCTTTGGAAACATGAATCGACTCGATCACTTTATTTCCCAATCTCGGGCCATTCGGTATAAAGATTTCCAGTTTTTCTTCCCTTTCCTTCTGGTCTTCGTTCAATAACCTGTCATAAGAATTCAAACGGGCCTTTCCTTTTGCCTGACGAGCCTTCGGGGCCATCCTTACCCAATCAAGTTCCCGCTCCAGCGTCTTACGGCGTTTACTCGCCTGCTTTTCTTCCTGTTCCATCCGTTTGGTTTTCTGCTCCAGCCAGGAAGTATAATTTCCTTTCCATGGAATACCTTCTCCACGGTCAAGCTCAAGAATCCAGCCAGCCACATGATCCAGAAAATAACGGTCGTGGGTAATGGCAATAACAGTTCCGGGATATTGATTCAGGTGCTGTTCCAGCCAATCAATAGATTCCGCATCCAGGTGGTTAGTTGGTTCGTCGAGTAACAAGATGTCCGGTTGTTGTAATAATAAACGGCATAATGCAACCCGACGGCGCTCCCCTCCGGAAAGATGTTTGATTAACTGATCCTCAGGAGGACAACGCAATGCATCCATGGCTCTTTCCAGTTTGTTATCCAGATTCCAGGCATCCGTTGCATCTATTTTGTCCTGTAATTCAGCCTGACGATTGATCAATGCGTCCATTTTATCCGGATCTTCTAATACATCCGGATCTCCGAATTTCAGATTTACTTCTTCGTATTCTTTTAGAATATCTATAATCTCCTGTACCCCTTCCTGAACGACTTCCTTTACTGTTTTATTGTCATCCAGTTGCGGTTCCTGTTCCAGGTAACCCACTGAATAACCGGGAGAAAAAACGACTTCCCCCTGATAGGATTTTTCTATTCCTGCAATAATCTTTAATAAAGTAGATTTTCCTGAACCGTTTAAACCGATAATCCCGATTTTGGCTCCATAGAAAAATGACAAATAAATATTCTTCAAAACCTGTTTATGCGGAGGAAATGTTTTACTCACTCCTACCATAGAAAAGATAATCTTCTTATCGTCAGACATTTTTATAGATATTATAGTGTTACATTTTGAAATACAAAGATAGGGAAATAAAGTAAGAAGTAAAAAACATTCCCAGCTAAGGCGGGTGCATTTTTATAAGGCTGGCAATACAGGGACAGGATCCGGTTATAAGGAATCTTTTTACAGAGGATGATTATGACCCGCATATGAGACAAGAGTCCGGAATGGATTCAAAAAGAAAGGCTTAATTTATTAACTGATTAACATGGAAAGAGTATTTGTGGTGGTCTGAAAAGGTAGTGTTGTAGCTTTATTTTTTTGAAAGGGGTTGCTTAGGGCAATAAATTTTTATTTAAATCAAGAACTCTTAGTTTAATTAAAATTTAATAAAAGACTATATTTTATACTTTTTCTATGTATGTTACACTAAAACACCCTATTCCTTTACACAACATTCAACTAAGCTAAGTGAGTTACTCTACTTTAGTACTAAAGTGGAGTAACTTTAGTACTAGAAATGCTTCACTTTAGTACTAAAGTTGACATGTATTAATAAAAAAAGGGGACTGTTTTTAACCGATTGCCCAGGTAGGTTTCTCTGAAAAGCGTAGCAGCAGCCATCAATAATGAAGTAAAATGTTAAAGGTTGCACCTAAATACTTTTGGGAATCCTCGCCAGAATGGGTATAGCTTTCCTGATCTGTACCAAAGTGCATTGCAGAAAGCAAAACGAAAGGAGAGGAAGCAGGGATATTACATGGATTTGCTTTCTTTTCATTTTCCCCGATTAAACGAAAGTTTAATTGACAGATAGGATACGCACAGGCATTTTTGCCTTCTGTCAGGATCAGAAGAATAGTTGAAAATATGTTTTTAAAAAAGATAGCTTCCATATACTGTTATGTGGCTACTGGTTCTTGTTTTTACCCGATTACCCGCACAAATATACAATAAAATATTGCAAAATACAAGTATAAACTGCATTATTTTATTATTTATATAAAAAATAATGAAAAGCAGGCATAGGAAAAACGGATAGATGAATGTTTTGTCATTTCATTATAATTAGCGGTTTACCTGCAGGTCGGTTTAATAAAATAAAAATAAAAACGGCGTGAACGTCTTGCCCTTTTCATGTGTTTAGAAAGAGAATATGAAAAAACAATTATTCTTTTTCACGGCATCCGTGTTCCTTTTGTTTTCCGCCTGCGATATGTTCGAATATCATCCATACGATGGGAATGTAAAAGGAGAGACAAATATAAATTCCAAAAATATGTCTCTTATCGAACAAAACTGCAGGAACAAAGAAACCATACGGTTTGCCTTTATAGGAGATACCCAACGCTGGTATGATGAAACAGAAGACTTTGTAAATCATATTAACCAGAGGAATGACGTTGATTTTGTTATTCACGGTGGAGATGTAGCAGACTTCGGACTCACAAAGGAATTTATGTGGATGCGGGATATTCTGAACCGGTTAACCATGCCTTATGTGGTTATCATTGGGAATCATGACTGTCTGGCAAACGGTAAGCAAATATTCCGTACTATTTTCGGAGAGGAAAATTTTTCTTTTATGGCAGGGAATATCAAATTTATCTGTTTGAATACAAACGCACTGGAATATGAATATTCCCATCCTGTACCGGATTTCTCTTTTATAGAAAAAGAATACCGGGAAAATACACCTGGACATGAAAGGACAATAGTGGCTATGCATGCACGTCCTTTTTGTGAACAATTCAATAACAATGTTGCTTATATATTTCAGGAGATAATAAAACAATTCCCGGATTTGCAGTTTTGTTTAAATGCTCATGGACATAATAAAAACGCGATTGATCTTTTTGAAGACGGAATTCTCTATTATGAAGTCCCCTGTATGCAAAAAAAGCATTACTACATATTTACCTTAACGCCTGAAAAATATGAAATGGAAGAAATCATTTTTTAATTTTTCTTCCCTTCTACTGCTTATTGGGTTGCTGGCAAATACAGAAAGCCTTCATGGAGAAGTCCCGGAACTTCACACATTAAATAATTGCAAGACGATATGGAGTAGTTTAAGGCCGGATTATATTAAATTGCAATATGCCGGAGGAATGGGGTTTTTATCAGCAGGAGCAGGATGGAACTACGGAAAAAGTAAGAAATGGGAAACAGATCTGCTTCTTGGCTTTCTGCCGGAATTTTCCGATGAAAAAAAACGGATCACTTTTACTATTAAACAGAACTTCACGCCCTGGCATGTTTCTTTAAAAAATAGAATTCAAATGAACCCTTTTACCTGTGGGATATATGCAAATACTATTTTAGGCAGTGACTACTGGATATGGGAACCCGAAAAATACCCATCAGATTATTATTCTTTTTCCACAAAAATAAGATTCCATATATTTGTAGGGCAGCGCTTCACGTATAGTCAGAATCAGCAGAAAAAAAAGAATCTTACCTTGTACTACGAAATTTCCTCAAATGAATTATATATTATCAGTGCATGGGGAAACAAATACCTGAAACCGAACGATTACCTGCATCTTTCCCTGGGATTGAAATGGGATATATTTTAGTTCCGGATAAAAATAATCCGGGAGCAAATGCAAGGCATTCCCGGATTATAAAAACTCTTCTTCGGGAAAGAAGAATGAAAAAGTAAATGAAGGACGGGTCTAATTATCTGTCCTGCTGAAAGTATGTCTTCCATATTCTTCATACCAGATGCCATCGTCTTTTTCGCGATAGGAATAGTCAAGAATTAAAGTATTCCTATTGACTGAAACCACAGTGTAAATTTCATCAACATCCCCATCATCATCCAGAAGGATCAGGGTATTCCCGCTTACTTTCCACTCTCCTACCCAACTGCTGGAATAAGGAGCAAGGACAAATCTGTAAGTACCATCCGCATAAATAATGCAGGATGAGCCAACCATGTTGTAATCATTTTCATAACTATTTCGGGGAGGCTGATTCGTATCCCATTCTTCTTCTATTACCCCATCTTCTTTCCAGTATCCTTTGCTGTGAATACATTGCCATTCACCGATAAGGTCCTTCCGGCTGATATCGTCATCATCGTCTCTACATGCAACAAACAGTAGGCTCATTAAAAGTAATAAACACCAACTGATAGTTTTTATACCTGATTTCATCTCTACAAAACGTTGATTATTTCCTTTGATTCCAGGCATCAGAATTTAATTCCGACTGCCAAGGTAAGATTTGTAATAGAAAGAGATTTATCTGTTTTCCATTTATCGCCGTCCAAATCCTTCACTTTATATTTATGCGACCCGAGCCCGTTATATCTTAGTCCCACAGTGTATTTATTGTTAAATAATACACCGGCTTCCAATGCATAACAAAAGGCGGATGAAAGATCGAAGGTGTATTTCTCTTCATCGTATGCATCCTCATATTTGAAAGCAGTCATTTTAGAGAAGTTCAATCCTAAACCGACTTCTCCGAAAACACCAATATTTTCATTTACCGGATAGGTATAATTTACACCGGCAGTCACCGGAATATTCAGGTATGAAGGAAAAGATACATCATCGTAATACTTTTCTACTTCATCTTTGTAATCAGATTTCAGACCATTATAGAAAAAGTCCAGTGTAAATACAAGTGATAAATTCTCAACAGAAACAGGCGTATATAATTTTGCCCCTATATTAAATCCGGTTGAAGCAAAACCAAGTCCTTCACCGATATCTCTGTTCTTACTTTCATCTCCGAAATCCCCGGTCGGGAATACTGCTCCCACATGCAGTTGAAAATCCTGTGCATGAATAATCGACATACTTGTCATCAAAGAAAAAATAAAAAGAAAAATACGCTTCATTTTGTGTGATTATTTAAATTATGCCTACTCATAAAGCTTTTCGGCCTCCGCTTTGTTTTTTGCTTTATCAGGTTATGATACATCACAGGAACAGGATAAATACCGGTTATTTTCCAAAAGAGCTATTTGAAAAACAATGATACCTTGAATGGCTATCTAATTAAAAGGAAAAGAGGAAATAGTACTCCCATTCCTGGAATGTATATATTTTTATGGCTTTTCTATTCTATATTAAACTGATAAATTGTTTCCATATTTCCTCCCCGTTCGATGGAAGATCGTTTGGTGGCTACTACTCTTCCATCCAGTAGAACACGACAGTTGAATTCTTTTCCCGAGACTCCGCTGTAATGGTTTACTTTTACCGTATATTCTCCTTTAGGTAACTGATTGTTTGTACTGTAAATATTTTCTACGGCTTCTCCGATTTCAGATATCCAGTCACGGTCAAGCTCAAATACACCGGAACGTTTGTTGGCAAAATATACATTCAGCCCATCCGGTCCGTACAGATGAAGATCATAATCCGTAATATTGTTATAGGAATTTATCCAGGTCAATGTTGCCTGAAAGCGTCCGGTACCATAGGTAGGCGTATATGCAGGCCAGTAATCCGGTCTTCCTCTTAACCAGGAAACATCTTCATGGAAGATCAAATCCTTCCATCCCTCAAATTCCGGCATATTATAATACGGGTTGGGGGAAGATAATTCCCGGAAGTACTCCCCGGAAAAATTACTGACATCTTCCTGATTCCATATCGTCAGGTATTCAATATATTCCGGTGCACTATTGATGCTATTTCTTTTTTCACGGGCTATTTCCATCCAGTACCACCCTTCCGGAAGATAAGGAATATAAGTATAACTTTCCGGTGTTCCGTTTGCTTTTGGAAGAGTACGGGCTATGGGATTATATATACGGAATCCTTTGTTCCAGCCCTCTCCTTCGTAAGAAAAAGATACCGTATAAAAATACTGCCCATTATCAGAAGCAGGATGTATTAACCGGTATCCTCCAAGCGGATCCGTATTACATTTATTTTCTGCTAAAATAAAATACCCCAGCCTGAAAGAAGCAATCGTACCGGACCTGTCAGAATCAAAACCGCTGTAAGGAATGTATTCCCATTCGTTACTTCCTCCGTTATAATAATACACAAAGACTTCAGAAGGATTTAAATTTCCCAATGGAAATTTTATAGTAAGAGGATAAGTGAAAATAAAATTAAACGGTTCTATTTTCATGACCCGGCTTTTCAGTTCAAGACAATCCGGAAGTGGAAGAGGAAGATCATCTTCAAACTCTATGGAAAAGGTTACGGTACCATCATCCCCGCTGATAGTCGGAGGAATAGAGTGACTCGGTACATTCACGGAATGTCCTTCACTGGTAGTAATTACAACATAATCGGCAGAGGAGCCGGTTTTTATATAGGAGCCGGTTCCGACAGAAGGAGTAGTATCCGGCAAGACAAAGGTTTCCTTTCCATCATCTACACAACTATAGGAAATTATTCCGGTCAATAAAAAAACAATATATTTAAATGTAGTATTCATTTCTTTTCCTGTTAAAATTATTGATTCAGTATTTCAAATTCCACCCGTCTGTTTATAGCACGACCTTCTTCTGTTTCATTATCTGCAATAGGTCTTGTAAGTCCGTATCCGGAATAGGATAAACGACTTTTTTCAATTCCCCGGGAAATCAGATAATCATACACAGCGTTAGCCCGTTTAATGGATAAGTCCATGTTGAACTCCGGAGTACCTACATTATCCGTATGCCCGTTTATCCGGACAGATACAGGAATTTGTTTCATCAATTCGACGATCCGGTCAAGATAGTTCCTTGAATTTCGATCCAGGGAACTTTTCCCGAATTCGAATGTAATAATATCAATCGCACATATTTTTTTACCGGTTATTTCTATTTCCTGTCGTATCAGCTCTTTCATTTCTTCCAGAGAGTAACACTCTTTTTCCTCTATTACTTTCACAGGTTCTATATAAACCGGTACTTCCGCAACCGGAACTATCACCGGCTCTTTTTTCTTCTTTTTGAAAACTGATAAAGGGACAGAAGCTGTAAGCGAAACATTAATATCCCTGTACTTTCTTGATCCTCTTATTTCATAAACCGGACTATTTAATGCAATAGCAGTGTTATCTTTTTCCATATCCGAATAGTTATCTGTAAGTCCAAGATAGTAACCCGCTTCCAGCCCAATATTTAAAATGCGTTCTTTCCCTGAATAAACAGGAAAGGTAACTCCCAACCCTAGATTTATTCCGGCATGTACTTTTGCAATATTTCCATCCGTAATATCCGTAGACATTTCGCCATAATGTATCTTGCCACTATAAGGTACCCCAACAGAAGGAGATAAGAAAAGGTAAGGAGATACAGAAGCTGTATTTAGAAAAGAAAAAATGAAAGCAGCATTCAAATCGATGTAATGAGCACTTAATTTATAATCCACTCCCTGATCATCAATTTTTTGTCCCCGTGTACCAAAGCCTATTTCAGGACGCAAAGAGAAAGAACCGGACGAATTGAGAGGCAAATGAATAAAAACTCCTCCTAACACCTGTCCATTCACTGAAGAAGAA
Organism: Candidatus Azobacteroides sp.; assembly: GCA_021201815.1. Lineage (GTDB taxonomy): Bacteria > Bacteroidota > Bacteroidia > Bacteroidales > WRGA01 > WRGA01. Next base: position 15,311 of record JAJQEC010000077.1, read on the forward strand.
TAATTATCAATAAGTTTATCCGAATATTTCATCCAGGGAAAATTCCCACCCAGCCGAACACCAACAGACACCGGACTTACTTTTTCTTCCAGAGGATCCATGAACTCCTGTGAAAAAGAAATCGCCGGATAAAGTAACCATCCAATTATTAAAAAGCAAACAGTTTTTTTCATCATATTATAGATTCTTTGTAATTAAAATCACTTATTGATCCTTGAAAGAAAAATACAAACCTTCGGGTTACCGTATTTTCTCCACCTCTTACAAAGAGGGAGAAAGAATTTCCCCTGAATTATAATACACTGAATATAAGGACAATGATAATATTTAAAAGAAGTTGTTTAAAAGATAGTTAAACAAGAAAAACAGGAATGTAAATAATTTGACAGATTAATTTGATACTCAATAATTAACCGTTGAGTTAAGTTTAAAAAATAACAAAAATAGTGAAACAATTAGTTAAACAGGCTAAAAATAAAAGCCTTAGCTGTGAATAAAAAGCATTGTAATAAATAGAAAGGTGGAAAGAATGAATTAATATTAACTTAAACAAAAAGGATAGAATGAGAAAAGAACAATAAGAAAATAATTGAAAACCAGAAGTTTTTTATTTTTTTATAAAAAAACAATAAAGAAATAAAATTTTTATTAGTAAAATGTTAACTTTGTCCCGGTTTTTGTCTCCCTCTTTGTAAGAGGTGGAAAGAATTTTTTCCCTGAATCGGACAAGTTATGGTATGTCTTTCATACCTATTTACCAATCTATCCATTTCTTCCTGAAGCATAAGAAAATCGCGCAAGCAATCGGGCATTTGCTTTATCAATAACAGACTGATCCAGAGAAGCAAGGTAAATTCGGGTAGTATTTTCATTGTCATGTCCCATTCCTTCACTAATTACCTGAATGGGAATGTTACTTTTTTTGGCAACAGAAGCCCAACTGTGCCTTGCCACATAAGAACTGAGCGGTTTCCCCAATTTTAATTTTTCTGAAATCTTTTTCAGTCTTATATTATAAAGCCTTAATGCACTGCGATATTTTATACCACCGGTAAGAATAGGGAACAAGTAATCCGAATCCGCTGTCATATAAGCATATTGCCGGATAATATTCTCAATACAAGGTTCCATCCTGATAATCAATTTCTGTTGGGTTTTACTGCGTTTGTAAACCAGATATTTACCGGTGACATTACTTTTTCTTAAATGAGCCATATCTACAAAAGCCATTCCACGAGTATAAAAACTAAACATAAACATATCCCTTGCAAAGCTTAATGCCGGAGAATCCGTTAAATCCAATGCCTGTAATTTCACCAGTGTTTTTTCTTCAACAGCACGCTTCACTGTCTTTTCAACTCCGGTATATACGGTTTTAAAAGGGAAATTCTGACAAGTCAGACCCGAATCTACAGCCCGATTATAGACTGCGCGTAAAATACGCATATAAAAGGAAACAGAATTGAACGTCAGATTTTTATTACGTAACCATGTCTCGTAGTGTTTCATTAAACGGGCATCAAACCGGTCAAAATTCAGGTCTTCTCCATTACGGAATGCCATAAAACTTCTTAAGGCCGTAGCATAGGAAGAAGCGGTTTTTTCCTTGCCTTCTTCTTTTAATTCTTTTATACAAAGCCTGGTAAAAAGAGTAAATGTATGGTTGGAAGAAGAATGCTTATACAATCTGACAATATCATCCAATGAGACTTTGTCCTGTTTTCCGGATATTTCCCCGATTATGTTTATAAATGCATTATATTCCTTCATGATAGATACTTGAAGAGAATATAAATAATTTCTCCGGGCAGTATCAGCCGACTCATAAATTACTTTTTCTCTTTTTTTATCCCACTCGTAAGGAAAAAGCCTGAAAGGGGAAGTAATAAGTTTTACTTTCCGGTCACATATTATTTGATAACAAATCACTCCCTCACGATTACCATGGGAAGAAGAACGGAATTTTATTTTAACGGATACCATACATGCTGTTTTTCTTTTATTTTGTTTTTTAAATATTGATCTTTCATATTCTCTGCTTTCTGATGCTTTTTTCATAGGTTATACTCCTTTTGATAATAAACCTTTATCAGGAATAAAGCAATTTCCCGATCATAAACATATAGCATCTTTATTCATTTATGTTACTTTCTTTGCTGCTTATGTATACATATTATTTTTGTTTTAAAGGTTAATAAATTTCTTCAAATCTTTCTGTCTACTAAAAACCACTTTTTCCGTGAGATATTCCTCCTTATTCTATATCCTATATATATTAGAGGATGTTAAGAAAGCAAATCTAACGAGCTAAGGACATATTTTTTATAAAATAATCTGATAGCGTACAAATATAAGCCACTTATTTATATCGAAAAATCAGAGAAGGAAGGGAAAACTTTAATAAAACCAACAAATCTAAAAAAGCTTTATTTTCCTATTAAATCTTTTTTTAAAACACTTGTTAAAAACCATAAATCAAGTATATTTGAGATCGCTTTTCTTCATCATTTATTCTGAAAAGATAATAGATAGTTAGATGTAAAATGCATTGATATTTCTTAATGAAAGAAAGAATAAGAAATGTCCTGTTTCTAAGAAAAAAGGAGGTTAGATAATGAAATTGCAATCTTTTTCCATTGTCTTGTGGATCATGTTTTTCTTTCAAAGTTGTGATATGTTCGAATATCATCCTTATGATGGAAATGTAAAAGGAGAAACAAACATAAATGCTAAAAATATAACCCGTATTGAAGAAATCTGTAAAGGAAGAAATACCTTTCGATTTGCCTTTATAAGTGATACCCAACGTTGGTATGATGATACGGAAGATTTTGTAAAACATATCAATCAGAGAAACGATGTGGATTTCCTTCTTCATGGCGGAGATATTTCGGATTTCGGACTGACAAAAGAATTTATGTGGATGCGGGATATCATAAATAAGCTTACAATACCTTATGTAGTTATCCTGGGAAATCATGACTGTCTGGCAAATGGAGAACAAGTGTTCCGTAAAATATTCGGGGAAATCAACTTTTCTTTTATGGCAGGGAATGTAAAATTTATCTGTCTGAATACGAATGCACTGGAGTTTGACTATTCTCAACCGGTTCCGGACTTTTCATTTATCGAAGAACAATACCGGGAAGAAAAAGAAGAACATGAAAAAACCATTTTTGGTATGCATGTAAGACCCTTCTCCGAACAATTCAATAATAATGTGGCTCATATTTTTCAACATTCCATAAAAAGATTTCCGGGACTTCAGTTTTGTTTACATGGACATGGACACAGTAAAAATATTCTTGATTTGTTTGAAGACGGTGTCCTGTATTATGAAGTCCCCTGCATTCATGAAAGAAGTTATTTTATTTTTACCATAAACCCTGATGATTATGAAATGGAAGAGATATTTTTTTAATCCTGGTAAAAAATTATTCCTCTTCTTTTCTTTTTTCTCTTTTTTCGTACAGGGATATGGAGAAAACAGATATGAAGAACGCGTCATTAATTATCAGAATAAATGGAATAATCTTATTCCCAAATATACCAAAGTACAATTTGCAGGTGGAATGGGCGTCCTTTCATTCGGAACAGGATGGGACTACGGGAAAAATAAGCAATGGGAAACAGATGCTCTTTTCGGATTTATTCCTAAGTTCCAAACAGATAAATTCCGGATTACTTTTACATTGAAACAGAATTTTATTCCGTGGCATAAAGATCTCAATGACTCTTTTACCTTTGATCCTCTTACGTGCGGACTTTATGCGAATACAATCCTGAATGGTGATTACTGGATTTCCGAACCGGATAAATATCCGAATAATTATTATTCTTTTTCAACGAAAATCCGTTTTAATATATTTATAGGACAACGAATTACATACCAGATTAGTGAAGAAAAAAGGAAAGCCCGGAAAAGCGTTACTTTTTATTATGAAATAGGAACAAACGAACTGTATCTTATCAGTGCTTTTGGAAATCGCTATCTCAAACCGACCGACTATTTGAAACTTTCACTCGGTATGAAGGCACAAATATTCTAGGTAAAACAAAAAGATAGTCTAAAAGAAAAGGAAAAGTCGTTGATAATTATATCAGATCGGTTCTCAGAGTAAGAGGGAATTTACTTAGTAATATTATTTTTGTCTATACTAAAACAAGGGGTGTTTAGTTATTGAACTGCCTCCAAGCATGAATTTTATTTGATGAATTCTTTTGTGGAAAAAAATACTAAAAAGGAGCTTTCCGTCTTTTCGGGCAGCTCCTTTCTTCTTTTCTATCTATTTTACTTTTTTATTTTACAATACCGGTATTTTCTCTATGCGCCGGATATGGCGGCCTCCTTCAAACTCAGTAGATAAAAAGGATTCGACAATATCAATGGCTTCCTGTTCCGAAAGAAAACGTCCGGGTAAAGCAAGAACATTGGCATCATTGTGTGCCCTTGTCAGCCGGGCTATTTCAGGTCTCCAGCAAAGTGCCGAACGGATTCCCTGATGTTTATTCATCACTATATTAATTCCTACTCCTGTCCCACAGATTCCAATACCAAAACGACATTCCCCTTTTTCAACAGCCAACGCCAACGGATGGCCAAAGTCAGGATAGTCCGAACTTTCTTCACTATAAGCCCCAAAATCCTTATATACATACCTTTTTTCTTTCATCCAGGCAATCAGCCTTTCTTTCAGCTCAAAACCCGCATGGTCCGAGGCTATCCCAATAAATATATCAGACATTCTTATTTTTTAATAAATGTAATTACGTTCTTATAAACGATTTCCGGTGTAAATCCGAATTTCTCATCCAATACCTTAAACGGAGCGGAATATCCGAAATGATCTAATCCCTGTACCATTCCATTTTTTCCTGCCAAACGTGCCAACGTAGAAGGTAATCCGGCAGTCAAACCGAATACCGGAACATTTTCAGGGATGACTTCTTTCCGGTATGTATCCGGTTGATTAAAGAATAACCCTTCGGAAGGTGCCGACACAATCTGTACTTTCAGACCTTTTCTTTCTTCCAACAGAGCTGCCGTTTCTACTAATGTAGCTACTTCCGAACCATTTGCCACTAACACGACATCCGGAGTAGCAGCTTTTTTAACGATATAAGCTCCTTTGGCTGACTGTAAAGCCTCCTGATAACGGTTTCCTGAAGCAGCGGGAATATCTTTTATGTTCTGACGGGAAAAGATCAAACCGGTAGGTGTTTCCTTATTTTCAAGTGCCAGTTTCCAGGCAACAGTTGTTTCATTTCCATCTGCCGGACGCAATACCAGCATACTGTTTTTACCACTGTGGTTCTTTAACTGTTCCAGTAAACGGATCTGTGCTTCCTGTTCTACCGGCTGATGAGTAGGTCCATCCTCTCCTACCCGGAACGCATCGTGCGTCCAGATATATTTCACCGGAAGTTGTTGCAAGGCTGCCAGACGAATAGCGGGTTTCATATAATCAGAGAATACGAAGAAGGTTCCACAGGCACAAATTACACCACCATGAAGTGCCATTCCATTCATCACTGCAGCCATGGTTAGCTCACATACTCCGGCCTGAAGGAATGCTCCGGAAAAATCTCCTCTTTCGAATGCCCGGGTATATTTCAGGAAACCATCTGTTTTATCGGAATTAGCCAAGTCGGCAGAAGCAACAATCATATTTTCTACCTGTTGTGCCAATATACTCAGGACAGTTGCCGAAGCAGCACGTGTCGCCTGATCCGGTTTTTGTTCAATAGCAGCAAAATCAATTTCAGGAACTTCATGGGAGAAGAATTTTTTCAGTTTCTCTGCAAGCTCGGGATTTGCGGCTTCCCACGCGGCTTGTTCTGCCTTTCTTGCTGCTACTATCTTTCGTAGTTCGTCATTTCTTTTTTCATACAGGGCCTTTGCCTCAGGGAAAAACTGAAATGGGTTTTCCGGATCGCCTCCAAGATGTTCCACTGTTTTCTTAAAAGAGGCTCCGGCTTCACTTAATGGCATTCCATGGGTAGAAACCTGATCTTCATAGGAAGACATATCTTCTTTGACTGCCCCTTTCCCCATAATGGTATTTCCGATAATCAGCGTAGGACGTTCTGTTTCTTCATGGGCATTTTTTAATGCAGCACGGATTTCTATGGGATCATTCCCATTCACGGTAATTACATTCCAACCCCAGGCTTTATATTTCTCCGCCGTATCTTCCTGAGTTACCGCATTGGTTTTTGTGGAAAGCTGGACTTTATTACTGTCATAAAACATAATGAAGTTATTCAGTCCCAGGCATCCTGCCAATCTTCCGGCTCCCTGAGAAATCTCTTCCTGAACTCCTCCATCAGAAATAAAGGCATATATTTTATGATTCATCCAGTCACCGAAACGGGCCTGAAGAAATTTTGCGGCAATAGCAGCACCGACACCCATCGTATGACCTTGGCCTAATGGTCCTGAAGTATTTTCTATGCCTCGTTCCACATGAACTTCCGGATGCCCCGGCGTAGGACTTCCCCATTGGCGGAATTTTTTTAATTCATCCAATGTAAATTTTCCACATAATGACAACGTGGAATACAACATCGCTGACATATGTCCTGGATCCAGAAAGAAACGGTCCCGGTTAATCCATTTCGGATCATCCGGATCATGCACCAGAAATTCAGAATACAGGATATTAATAAAATCAGCTCCTCCCATTGCACCACCAGGATGTCCTGACTTTGCTTTTTCTACCATTGATGCAGCAAGAATTCGAATGTTATCGGCTGCTTTATTAATTGTCTGAATGTCGTTCATTGTATATAGAATTATTTAATTTGAGCACAAAAATAATATTAAACAACTAATATTAAAAACTTTTGAGGAAGCTTGTTTTCAACTTTTTAAATTCAAATTGTATTTTGGATAAAAAGGAAAACTTTCCTGAAGCTTTTTAATAAAGAAACGTATAGTCTTTTTTATTGTTCTTTTTGTACAGGTTGATTTTTTGCTCTTTTCTGATTTTTTTATTCTTTTTTTTTCAAAAGCCCGTCGTAATGCTAAAAATTAAGAGATAAAAACTAAAATTGAATGGGGTTTGCTGGGAAGGAGAATAAAGAGATTGTTATTAAGAAACCCCACCCCTTTCCCAGAGGGAAAGGTACTCCCCTCGTACGTTTGCATGAGAATCATTCTTTGTCTAAAAT
>JAJQEC010000108.1 GCA_021201815.1 Candidatus Azobacteroides sp.
AGAATGATTCTCATGCAAACGTACGAGGGGAGTACCTTTTCCTCCGGAAAAGGGGTGGGGTTCGGTAAAAATAAATTGAGAATTATCACTCTCCCATTTTCCCTACACCTGCTTATACTGGACGAATGCCTCTATGGCTTCATAACACGCCAGACCAAGCTGCCGGTATAATTCGGCAGTCGCATGATTGCGATCTTCTGACCGCTGCCAGAAGAGACGTTCGTCATTTCCCAGAAAAGGTGCACTCTCCATCTGTGACTGATGTTTCAAAATCGCATTCCGTTTTGCCCGCAGTTCTTCCGGAGAAATAGGAACTGCCATTTCAATATGATCAATCTCCCATTCTTGCCAGGCTCCCCGGTACATCCAGATACGGCAGTCTTCCAGCCAGGAACTTCCTTTTAACTCGTCCAATGCAGCCAGAATGGCATCCAGACAAACCTTGTGGGTTCCATGCGGATCGGCAAGGTCTCCAGCGACAAATATCTCATGAGGTTTGATCCGGTTGAGATATTCTTTTACAATTTCCACATCTGCCTCGGATATCGGATTTTTTTTTATTTTTCCTGTTTCATAAAACGGAAGGTCAAGGAAAGAAATCCGGCCTGTATCCATCCCTACATACCGGCATGCCGTAGTTGCTTCCTGTCGTCGGATATGTGCCTTTAGAAAAAGGACATCCGTCGTATCGGGATCGTCCCCTTCTTTTTCATGCAGCAGGAAATGAAGGATAGCTTCATATTTCTTCTTTAATGCCAGATTCTCTTTATCATACCGCTCCCTCGCATCCTCCAGCAGGGATACATACCGGATGACATCTTCATCTCCGACAGCAATATTTCCGGAAGTCTGGTAAGCTACATATACCTCATGATGCTGGTCTACCAACCTCCTGAAAGTCCCTCCCATTGAAATCACATCGTCATCCGGGTGAGGACTGAATAGTACTACCCTTTTTGGATAGAGAAGTGCCCGTTCCGGCCGGTCCGTGTCGTCTGCATTGGGTTTTCCTCCCGGCCAGCCGGTAATCGTATGCTGCAGGTCATTAAAAACCATAATGTTAACATTATATGCAGAACCGTAAAGCGTCAGTAATTCTTCCAGTCCGTTATTCTGGTAATCTTTATTAGTCAGTTTAAGGATCGGTTTATCTAAACGCTGGCACAACCACACAATAGCCCTCCGGATTAATTTGTTATTCCATTCACAGTTACTTACCAACCAGGGCTTACTTATGCGCGTCAGGTTATAAGCAGCATTCAGGTCCAGATAGATATGGGCATTGCTGTGGTTCTGGAGACAGGATGCCGGAGCGGTATCCGAGACAGGACCTTCCACTATATCATAAATACTTTTCATTTTATTTTCTCCCCATGCAACGAGGGCAATCTTTTTTGCCTTCATGATAGTGGAGATACCAATGGTAATTGCACTGACAGGAACCTTATCCATAAAACCGAATGTCCCGGTCGCTTCTTTCCTGGATTGTAAATCAAGCATAACGAGCCGGGTCTGAGAGCTGAAACTAGACCCGGGAATATTAAGACCTATATTCCCGGAACGACCCAGTCCCAACAGTAAAAAATCTATCCCACCGGCTTGTTCTATTTTCTTCTCATAAGACCTGCAGTAATTAAGAATTTCTTCTTTCGGGACGTGGCCGTCAGGAGAATGAACATTTACAGGATCGATGTCTATGTGGTCCAGCAATAGTTCCTGCAAAATTTTAAAATTTCCGTTCAGATGGGACTGCAAGGGATAAAATTCATACATATTAAAAATGACGACATTCTTAAAGCTCAGGTTTTCCTCCCGATGCAGCCTTACCAGTTCTTCATAAATAGATTGGGGAGAATGGCCACCGGGTAATCCCAGTACAAAGGTATTGTTTTCAGCCTGTCTCTCCTTTATCGCTTTTGCAATATCTCTTGTTACCTGTAGCGAGGCATCTACCGAAGATTCATATATCTGAGTCGGTATCTTCTCGTATCTTGTCAGTACCGATAACTCAAATTCATTTTCAGGATGGTAATATTTTTGCGGAATCCTGTCTAGTACGATTTGTGAACTTAGATCCAATTTCATATCGGTTTATTTTTTATTCTTTTATTTTTACGGACAATACTTACAATTTTGTAATCGCCGGTAATACTTTTGATATCTTTTATGTATGTGAGATAAGAGAAGCAGCTCCCAAAATTCCTACATGTTGAATCCGTGAAGGAGTAATGATCACATTTTTCACCACATCCGGAAAGAGGAATTCTTTCAGTCGGTCGTACATGGCAGGTGCAAAAAAGTCAAAGGCATTGGCTATGCTTCCACCAAAAACGATGACCTGCGGATCGTATACAAATAATACCATGGTAAGAAGATTACCGATGTGTTCTCCGAAATCAGACCAGACCTTTCTTGCCTCTGCGTTTCCCCGCATTGCCGCATCATATACTTCCATTCCCGTAGCACGGTAGAAGCGGCTGAAGAAGCGGCTACTGCAATAGTGCTCGAATGTACCATCACGGTATGGAACACATCCTATTTCCCCGGCGCAGGAATGGGAACCGCCATAAAGCTTTCCATGTAACACTACCCCTGCTCCCAGCCCGGTACCCAGGGCTATACCGATCATATTTTCGCAACTCTTCCCGGCTCCGTAATGTTTTTCCCCCAGCGCAAAGCAATTGGCATCGTTATTGACATGTACAGGAATGTTGAATTCTTTTTCCAGTATTTCTTTCAGATGAACCTCTTTCCACGAAGGGATATTGTTTACATTATACACAATCCCTTTTTCCGAATCCACAGCAGAAGGTACTCCTAGCCCGATTCCCTTTACTTTGGGATGTATGATTTTCCGGATCATTTCTTTCAGGTGTCCGGTTGTTTCTTCAACGGATTTATCAGCTTTACAGGGTTCTTTAATCAATTCCCGGACCCCATTCTTGTCTACCAATGCCACCCGAACATTAGTACCTCCCAAGTCAATACCGATTTTTATGAAATTATCACTATGCATTTTCATTATGTCAGCCTGTTTTAGTATTTTAAGATTGCTTTTTTTGCGGCATCCTTTTCATTATTTACCGGAATAATGGTAAATGACCATTCATATTCTTTGTCCGCGTAAATAGTAGCGGCTTCTATGGGACGTGCGCCCCAGCTATCATATCCGCCTACTCCCTGTTGTTTCATATCCACACAAACCTCAACGAAGTTCCGGAATATGATATCATTGATATGGGTTCGTTTCGGTAACCTATTTCTGGCTTCTTCCTCATTTCTTGCTGCGATTTCTTCCGGAGAGAAGTTGTTCCACTGGTAAGGAGCATTGGCTTCTTCCGAGTCAAAATCTTCTACGGAATTTTTGAGGGCATTGAATCCGATTGTACTTCCGGCCTGCACAAGCAATCCCTTTCCATCTGCCCGCGAGAGGGTAAACCAACGGGTATCTGTCCGATGGCCGTTCTCCTGAGGACGAACATAAGGAGTATACATGGATTCGGCATCTGTTTTATAAAGTCCGACGAGGGTACCTTTATATCTGTCACAATAGTTTTCCTCCGGTCCGCGTCCCAGGTATTCCACCCGGTTCATCTCTGCCGGAATCCTGAACCGAACCCCGATACGGGGTACTTCCAGAGTGGTATTAATAATCTTATCTGATTCCGCAAGGGGGGAATGAGTAGCCAGCAGTTCCGCTTCCGATTTAGGAATTACGGCTGCTTCGGCATTTAATAACGGTTTAAAAGTAACGTGTACATTTATAATACCTGCCGGATAAATTTTATAAGTAATGATATAGTTGTTTCCGGATTTCAACAGGTAGTTTAATGTGATAAATACCAGATCACCTTCTTTCTTCACGTCATATGTTTCAATATGAAATTCCTTTCCGGATTGTTTCCATATCTGCAGTCTTTGTGGTGCACCATTGCCATAATCGTTATCATTCGGTGCCCGCCAAAAGTTCGGTTGGATACCGAATCCTTCATGAAAATATTCATAACTCTCTATCTGATAAGAAGAAATAAATCCTGTTTCTTTATTCAAGATAAATTCCATTTTCGGAGAGAAGACTCTTATATGTTTCTTGTTCTCTTCTATCATAAGTTCCGGCGAAATAGCAGGCAATTTATATTCTTCCCGGGGAAGAGTAACAGGCAGGCGAAACTGATCATAAGCAACTATATGTCCGGCAGGAATCAGTGGTGTTGCGTGCCGGGCGGTTACTTCAAAATTCACGAAATATTCAACGCCTGATTCCGCTTTGATCGAACCAACCGGTATTGTTATGATAGAGGATTCCTGAGGCGCCAGATTCAATGGAATCATTTTTTCACGGATACTTGTTCCGTTTTTCAGAATTCGGTATTTCAATTGATATCCGGATAAGTCCGTAAAATAAAAACGATTTGTTATTTTTACTTGACCTTTTGACAGGTCCACTTCTTCAAAACCGATGTCCTGCAGGTTATATTTTACTTCTGCCATAGCAGGATGTGGCTGCTGATCAGGGCCTAATAATCCATCAGCAACAAAGTTTCCGTCAGAAGGCTGATCTATACCAAAATCTCCTCCGTAAGCCCAATAGGGATTTCCATTCTCATCTTTTTCCAGAATGGCATGATCTATCCATTCCCAGATATATCCACCCTGTAATTGCGGATATTTATAAATTGCATTCCATTGTCCGTGCAGGTCTCCGGTGGAATTGCCCATCGCATGTGCATATTCGGAAGGTACCACAGGCCGGTCTGCTCCTTTCTGTCCGATTTCTTCCAGCCAGGCTGCCGAGGGATACTGGGGCACAAACATATCCGTATTCCATTCCCATATAGCTCTTTCATAGCATACCGGACGATTCATAAGGTCTTTGTCCAGTTCTTTCAACAGGACATAGGCATTGTAAAAATTATACCCGTTTCCGGCTTCATTTCCCGGTGACCAGATGGTGAGACTGGCATAATTTTTATTCCGCTCAAACATATTCCGGATCCGGTAAAGATGATTCTCCAGCCAGTCAGGATTATGACCGAGTGTTCCTTTTTTATTGCCATCGAGGTGGCCAGCAGAACCTTTCCGCATATCGTCGAGATAACGGGTGTAATACATACCATGGGATTCAATATTTGCCTCGTCATATACATATAACCCGTATTCGTCACACATTTCGTAGAACTTACGGTCTTGCGGATAATGACTTAGCCGGACACTATTTATATTATTCAGTTTCATTAATTCGAAGTTCCGGCGCATTTCTTCCGGAGTAACATAATGCCCGGTATGCTGACTAACTTCGTGAATATTTACTCCTTTGAGCTTAATAGGTTGGCCATTTACGTAAAACAAACGGAGTTTTTTTCCGTTTATCTCATAATCGCTCTCTTTTATTTCAATCCTACGGAAGCCTACCCTGAAAGGAATCACTTCCTGTATATGACCTTCTTTTTTAATTGTCATGAAAAGATGATACAGGGTAGGCTTCTCTGAAGTCCAGGTATCTACTTCCCGGATGATATCTTCAAAAGTTACGGTAGCTGTGCTTCCGGAATTTACATGGATGGTCTTTTCAGCCGAAGAAACAACTTTGCCGTCTTTGTCCTGCAGTTCGTAATTTACCTGTGGGAATACTGCCTGTGTAGTGGTATTTTTTATCTCTATTCCCAGTCGAAATATTCCATCCTTATAATTATCTGTCAGGGAAGAAGTAAGCCGGAAATCCCGGATGGCTGTTTTTGGCTGTGCCCATAGGTATACATCACGTTCAAATCCACTGATACGCCAGAAGTCCTGACACTCAAGATAAGAGCCGGTACTCCAGCGATACATTTTTACGATCAGGATATTCTTTCCTTCTTTGACATACGGATTCATCAGAAATTCTGCCGGATTTTTGGAATCTTCGCTATACCCGACTTCCTTTCCATTAATATAAACATATACACCGGATTTTGCACCTGCCATATGCAGATAAACATCCCTTTCCATCCATTCGATAGGAATATTAATCTCTTTTCGGTATACTCCTACGGGATTTTCATCAGGCAATAACGGAGGAATCGGATTACGGGGTTTAAATTCATATCCGTGATTGACATACATGGGTATTCCATATCCCTGAATTTCCCAGTTACCCGGAACTTTTATCTCTGACCATTTTACAACAGCTTCCGGACAGGTAATATTTTCCGGTAACTGCTTATATTCTTCTGCGTAATAAAAATCCCATGTTCCGTTCAGGCACTGATAAAAACAGCTCTTATCATATTGATTATGCTTTGCATCCTCATAGGATTGATAGGACATAAAAGGAGTCCTAGGTGCTTCTTTATTTACCGCAAAAACGTTTATATCCCGCCAGTAAGGCTGCTGTTCCTGAGTTTTCGCCAGACAAAGGGAAAAACACCACAAACAAATGATATGAGAGATTATTTTTTTCATACGTTATCTTTATTCTTCTCCGCAGGTAAGACCATGCTTCCGATCCGGTTTATGATTGTTATATTTTTTGTTTTTCAGTTTTTTATCTGTTTGTTTTTTCCTTACTAATGAAGCTCTGCTGAAAAAGATTCCCGGGAAGGATACTCCCATTCACCGGGAATCCCGCAACAACGCTTCGCTCCGCTTCACTCCGGATGAAGAACTATCTGCATTCTTTGTTGTAAAGAAAACAAGCAAACACGTAAACTTGTCTTCATCCGAAGCTCCTTTATATTTTTTATTTTTGTTTTTATTTCCCGGAAAGCACTGTTTCCCTGCTTTTACCGGTTTTCTCTCATTTCTTTGTAACGTACCAGTGCTTCCAGAAAGTAATAGTCCGCATATACGAGTGGCTTATCAATTTCTGTTTTATGGGGAAGACTTCCGACACTATGCATCAGAATAAAGTTTCCATTCTCACCCAATTTTGCCCGATAAGCCGGAGAAGCAAGTTCGGTAAGCATGTTAACAGCCTGTTCGGTATAGTTCTTTCTCTCCGCATATTTTCCCAGTTCAAAGAGAGCAGAGCACATAATTGCCGCAGCAGATGCATCTTTGAGCTTTTCATTATACTGTACTGCATATGAGTTTCCTTCGGCCGCATATCCTTCCTGACCGACATTGAAATCCCACGGAGCAATAAGATCATCCGGAAGATTGCGAATGAAATAGTCGGCACTTTTTACAGCTACATCCAGGTAAACCGGATCCTTGGTTTCACGGTACATCATTGTAAATCCGTACACGATCCATGCCTGTCCTCTGGACCAGGTAGAGTTGTCACTGTATCCCTGGCTGGTCATCCGGATATTTACGTTTCCGGTAATCGTATCATAATCCACCACATGAAAAGAACTGAAGTCATCCCGCAAATGATTTTTTATTGTGCTATTGGCATGTTTCACAGCAATATCATAATATTTCTTATTTCCGGAAATTTTACTAGCAGCAAATAACATTTCCAGATTCATCATATTATCTACAATAACAGGGAAAAAACATTCCACCTGCCCATTCCATGATTTCCGGTAATTCCATGATTTTATAGATTGCGTTGTTTCATTATACCGGGACGACAAGGATTCTGCACTTTCCACCAGAATAGCTTCATATTCAGGTTTAGGAGCCAGTTTGCTGGCATTTCCATAACTACAATACATCATGAATCCAAGGTCATGGTGTCCGGTAAATGTCTTTAACGGTTCCAGACTTTCCGTCCATTTTTCAGCCTGTTTCCGCCAGTAGTCTTCTTGTGTCAGTTCATACAGGTACCATAAATTACCCGGGAAAAATCCGGGTGTCCATTCATACATATCGGTGGTTACCAGTTCTCCTTCCTCATCGGTAGTCCGGGGATAGTTCTTTCCATCAGGTTCACCCAGTTGTTCCAGCATCAGGTGGGTCTGAGCCGCTGCAAATTCCGTATTTTCTTTTATAAATTTTTCTTTTTTATCTATACAGGAATAATTTATAATGCCTGAGAGAATAAGCACGGAAATATAAAAACATATTGAGATCTTCATATCATTAAAGAATTACACTATTTTAAATAAATTATGGTTATTAATTTTTTACAGATTCATGATAATCTTTAGGAAAAGGCTTTCCACTCCATGCTTTCCGTGATGTCCATTCTTCCGGTGGAGCGGTCCAGAATTCATGTTCAGGCGGCAATCCCAACGGTAGAAATACTAGTGAAGTAATGTACAAGCTGCCATTATTAGTATAATAATCAGCCAACTCCGGCTGATAACCTACGAATCCGAGGCGAAGAAATCCTTCCTGGTCCATATTTCCTTCTATAGAAAACATTTTTTTCATGATAGAAGTCAGTGCATTCCGGATTTGTCCATAAGTCAGTTTATCCGGACATCCGTATTTCCATGCAGCAAGCGCCAGTGGCTGGAATGCTCCCATCCGGTAAGTCATAGAACGACCGACAGGCGGGAAAGTAGCTTCCGGTGATATGAGCCGTTCCAGAAGCTGATTATAACGCTGCATACGCCTTATTGCCAGATCCAAGGTTATGGGAACAGGAATGTTATTATTTTCCATTACTTCCACGATCTCTACGACCATCGGATGCATCACATATCCATTGTAATAATCCAACGCATATTCCGGTCCGTCGGAATACCACCCGTCCCCCAGATACCATTCGTTTGTTTTACGGAGGGCTAGTTCCAGCACATAACCGTCATATTCTTCTCCGATAAATACAAAAAATGCCTCGATCATTGACCGGAAAAGAAGCCAATTATTATAAGGCGGCCTTATTTTTCTTAATGATCTGAATTCTTTTATATAACGATCCTTCGTATCCTTATCCAATGCACCCCAAAGACTTTCGGGAGCCCGCAGGAAGCTATTGGCAATATAAGCCGCATCGACAAGAGCCTGATTTGCTCCCTGCCAGAGGAGATAATCAGGATTAAGGGGATCTACTGCATTTTTATAACTTTGGAGTGCCATCTGCCGGAACTCTTTCCGGAGTTTTCCTTCATCCGTATCATCGTCCGGTAAGTTGAACCAGGGAGCAATTCCTGCCATTAACCGTCCGAAAGCTTCCATATATACGACATTTTTATTCCTGTTGTCCCATTCCGGACTAAGTTCCACAGGCATATTTACTTTCAGTTTTCCTTCACCCATATTTTTAAGTATAGGAAGGGTAATCCGGTGACAGAGATCAATCCAATATGCTCTGTCACCATGACCCTCTTCACCCGATCTTCCGTCGGATCCATAGGATACTGACGAAAGTAAAACACTTATTATAACAAGAAGAAACTTATTCTTTTTCATTACCATGAATCATTTTCCGGATTCAAAGTAACGATAGAGTGAAAACTAATATGTGATATTATTGTCCATACTTATGGGTAAAATCGTCAGAAAGAAATAAATGGTTGTAATTTTGAATAAACAGTTTAAAAAGTAAAAGTCAGAAAGAAGTACCAGGTAAGAGGCTGGCAGTTTATAATATTGATATTTTAAGTTAGAGTCAGCCAGATAAAAGGTAAGTACCGGGACAAATACGAAGTTTAACGAAGCAGGGTTTGTCGGGAAACGCTTTTCAGGACAATATGTGCCTTTCTGTTTAAAAACAGGACTGCATTTTGGTAATAGTAAAGGTAGGAAATTATTTTAGCAGTTAAGTACTAAAATAATAGGTTTTTAAGTTTATATTTTTCTCTTTTTTACAAAAAAAGAAAACGATAGAAACGGGAAATAGATATAAAAAAAGAAAATCCTCTTTTTTTATATCTTTGCATGTTTTTTATCACAGGGAATCATTTTCTTTCCCTTTCCCCGAACGGAAATACGATATTCGAAATAAGAAGGACATTTTTAGCCTTTTTATGGAAAATAACGTACCATTCATCCATAAATTATTGAGTATATTTGTACTTATTGTAATTAGAAAATCAATAAGTTATGAAAAAGTCACTCCTTCTTATAAAATTTCTGGGTCTCTTCTTTCCACTCCTATTTTCCCAACCTATTTATTTTGAACACATCGGGGTACTGGATGGGCTCTCCCAAATATCAGTACTTTCCATTTATCAGGACAAGCTGGGATATATGTGGTTCGGAACCCGGGAAGGACTTAACCGGTACGATGGAAAAGATATCCGGGTCATCTTGTCTGAGGAAAATGATGAATTCGGACTCTCCAGCAATATTATCAATACGATTTATGGAGAAGAGGATGAGCTTTATATCCATTGTGGCTATCATCAGCTAGTCCGGTATGATATTATACAGGACAAATTCACTATGATTGATGATAATTGCCAGCATATTGCACAAGGAGAAGAAAATATGTGGATTGCTTCCCGGAATATACTAAAGCATTTTAATTATGCCAGTAAAGAATTGAGTGAATATTATGTAGTTCCTGAAGAATACGACATCAATTGCCTCTTTGTTTCTTCCAATAAAAAATTATATATCGGTACTGACAAAGGCTTATGTGTACTAGATGAAAACAAAGTATTTAACCGGATGCTGAACGGGAACATCATATCGTGTGTATATGAAGATTCCAGACAAAATATCTGGGTCGGAACAAATGGGCAGGGAGTATACAAGATAAAACGTAACGGACTGGCGGACCACTATAGTGCCAGCGGTATGCCGGGATTTCATTTATCCAATGATATAATAAGGGCTTTTTGCGAAGATAACTTCGGACAGATATGGATCGCTACTTTTGACGGTCTGAATCGGCTAACACCAGAAACCGGTACTATTATTATTTCCCGCAATATCAATAACAAACCGACAGAGCTTTCCCATAATTCCATTCATACCCTCTACAAAGATAAGCAGGGAACAATCTGGGTGGGCACCTATTTCGGAGGAGTTAACTTCTATAATCCGGAATCAAATATTTATACCTATTATTATCCGGAAGAAACCCATTTTAAAAGTGTGAACTTTCCGATTGTCGGTCAAATGACAGAAGATAAAAACGGAAATCTCTGGATATGTACGGAAGGAGGCGGACTGAACTTCTTTGACAGGAAGGAAAATAAATTCACATATTACAAAGCTGGAGAAGGAAACTGCATTTCCCATAATAATTTAAAGTGTATCTGGTATAATGAAGCAAATCACCGACTCTATATCGGAACCCATATGGGAGGACTGAATATCTATGATATTGAAAAGAATACCTTTAGACATTTTACAACTTCCACATCTGAAAAGCTACCGAATAATATTGTAGAATGTATTATTCCATACATGAATAAGTTACTTGTTCTCACTCAGAAAGGAATTGTGCAGCTCGATATGCACACGGAAAAAATAGAGCCATTCTTCCGGAATATGCCAATAGAAAAAGAAACCGGATATGATATTACTAATCTGTATATTGACCGGAATCAGAATTTATGGCTGGCCATGACAGAAGGAGGATTATTAAAATATAACCTTCAAACAAAATTCCTGAGCAGATATACGCATTCTTTTCGGGAAAAGGGAACTATCGGAAGACAACCGGTCTGTAATATGTATGAAACATCGGAGGGAGAATTATTATTTGCAACATTAGGTTCCGGACTCTTTGAATATATCGCTGAGAAAGACAATTTTGCCTGTTATACAGAAGAAAATAACGGACTTTTATCAAATTTCATTTACCAAATACAGGAAACACATACCAATTATATTCTGTTATTGACAAATAATGGACTGAATCTGCTGGATAAAAAAAAGAAAAGTCTGTATGTGATTAATGACAGCAGAGGTTTCCCACTGGAAAAGATGAATGTGGAATGTGGGTGCTTTGTTACCCGTGACGGAGAAATATTTGTCGGAGGAATAAATGGGATGGCTTCCTTCTTTGAACATCAAATCACTACTTCAGAAAAAGATTATGACCTTTTCTTTTCCGATTTATATGTGAACAATGTGCTGCAGAAGGCATCAGACCCGAAGGCGGTTATTCCTGTGTCTCTGCCTTATCTGGATAAGATCCGGCTAAGACATAACCAGACAAATATCAATATCCGTTTTGCAACGTCTAACCATTTAGAAATAAATAAGATTCCTTTTGAGTATAAACTAACAGGATTCGATGATAACTGGTTGCCGGTAAAAGGGCAGGATATACAATATTCAAATCTACGCCCCGGAAATTATACCCTGCATGTACGGGAAAAACTAGAAAATCATATTCTCCGGACACCCAAGGAAATCACACTGAATATAGGAGTAAAACCGCCTTTTTATGCATCTCCGTTAGCATTTATTTTATATCTGACCCTTGTCGGGTTTATTATCTGGTTTATTATCCATTCCAATAAGTTGAAATTCAAACTGAAAACGTCTCTGGAATATGAAATCCGGGAAAACAATCGTATCCAGGAATTAAACCAGGCAAAACTACAGTTTTTTACTAATATATCTCATGAATTCCGTACACCGCTCACCTTAATTATAGGACAGATTGAGTCCCTTTTGCAAATGGACAATTTACAGGCAAATATTCATAGTAAGCTTTCCCGTATTCATAAGAATGCTTCCCATCTTCGTGAACTCATCAGCGAACTATTGGATTTTCGGAAACAGGAACGGGATCTGTTAGAGTTGAAAGTACACGAAATGAATATTGTGGAATTTTGCCGGGGCGTTTTTAATTCATTTAAAAAATTAGCAGCAAAAAGGCAAATCGAGTATGTTTTTTTCTCTTCCGAAAATAGGATTATGGCATGGTTTGATCCTTTGCAATTACAAAAAGTGATCTATAATCTTTTCTCGAACGCATTCAAATACTCAGAAGACAAAAGTTCAATACTAATGAAAGTAGAAAAAAAGAACAACAAGATAATAATCAGCATAATCGATTCCGGTATTGGCATCGGAGAAGAAGATTTGCCGAAGATATTTGACAGATTCTATCAGGGGAAAACCGGTGAAATGCAATATAATCCGGGTACCGGAATAGGCCTGGCGCTTGCCAAAGGGATTATTGACCTGCATCATGGAACAATTTCCGCACATAATAACCCGGATAGAGGAACGACATTTAAAGTAGAATTACTTACTGGTAGCGAACATTTTACGATCGAAGAAAGAACGGCATCCGAAGGTTCTGATTGGGATTCTTTCAGAGACAGGAATGTGCCCCGCCCATCTTTCTTTGAAGAAATCAGAAGCAGCCAGACCGGCGAACATAGTTCTTCCAATGAAGCAACGATCCTAATTGTGGAGGACAATGAAGAGGTACTGGATTTCCTGGATGAGGTCTTCTCCCCTATTTACCGCGTGGAAACGGCTAAAGATGGATTTGAAGGACTGGAAAAAGTGAAAGCAATACAACCGGATATTGTGCTCAGCGATATTATGATGCCCAAAATGTCCGGAAAGGAAATGTGCATTAAAATGAAATCCAATTTTGAAACTTCCCATATCCCGGTCATCCTTATCACAGCGGATACTTCTGAAGAACAAAATCTGGAAGGATTAATGGCGGGGGCAGACGATTACATCACCAAACCATTCAACGTAAAAGCATTGATAAGCAGATGCAACAACCTGGTACTTTCCCGTAAACGTATGCAGGAACGCTATTCCAAGCAGATAGATAATTCAGCTTTAACGATTGCTACAACCAAACAGGACCAGAAATTATTGAATCGTGCTACGGAAGTAGTCTCCAGATATCTCGATGACCCGGAGTTCAATGTAAATACCTTCGCACAGGAGATGGCACTGGGAAGAAGTAAACTTTACCTGAAAATAAAAGGTATCACCGGACTTACTCCGAACGAATTTATCCTGAACACCAGGCTGAAAAAAGCAGCATCTTTATTAATATCTGATCATGATATGAATATCTCGGATATTACTCATTCCCTGGGCTTCAGTACACCAAGGTATTTTAGCAAATGTTTTAAAGATCTGTTCGGTATTTCACCCCTGAATTACCGGAAAAAAAACGGAATTACCAATAATACTGTAGCTACAGAAGAAATAATTACCGAACCGGATGAGTAAGTTGCATTGAGCTCTTCAAAGACGCAGAAATCGTATTTTTTGTTATTCTTATATTTTATTACGCTTCGACGTCTTTGTAGTAGCTAATCAATATTTACCCGATTAATGGTTAAATTTTATCTTATTTCTTATTAATATTTTTGTAACACATTTACAGAGGAGGCTTGCCGAGATTTTCGTAAAATTCTATCCGTTCTTTTATTCTATTGCATAATGTATCCAGAGGCAGGTCTGCATCGGCTTTGAATAAAAGGGCTTTTGTTTCGTCGGTAAGGTTTCGTTCCCGGAATTTAGGATAAGAGCGTCGGTCATAAATAATTCCGAGTGATACTTTGGTGCCTTTCGCCCATAAATAGGCCAATTTCCATCCCTTGTAGTAAAAATAAGGGACATCCGTTTTAAAACTTTCTTTAATAGAAGGATTCACCTCTCTAACAATGTGTCGTAACGCTAAAAGGCAACCCCTTAAAGGCTCTGGTTGTTCATAGCAATAACAATCAATCTCTCTCATGTCTTTTTCGCATTAAATATTTTAAGGACTTGCGTGCAAAGATAATATGTTTAGTTTATATTTTAAAAAATATAAGAAAATAACTTAACCAATATTTTAAAACAAAATATTATATATCCAAAACAAAAATAAAAGTAAATAGCACAAATAAAAGTAGTAAAAAGTTGCTTTTAAGATCAGTATTACGAAATAGAACGATTATTCTGATGGAAGTTCATCAAAGATAAAAGTCAAAAATTTTCGGATGTAAATATAATAAAAACAAAGATATTTCCTATCAAAAATATTATAAACAAAATAATCCGTAAGAAAAGGCTATCATATAAAAGCATCTGTAAAAATAAAAGATTTTACAGATGCTATAGATAACAGATATATGCTTTTATAAGACTTTCCTGAACTTACCGGTTTAAAACCTTCTTATTTCCTTTATTAAAGATTAAGGTTTTTTCCGGAAAATGTATATTAATTACCTGGAATGACAGAGAATGAATCATTTTTTTAAGACTTACTTATTCAAAATTTATATTGTAATCTAAGAGTAAAAACATTTGCTTTCAGATCCGAATTACCGGCGATAAAATCTGTTTTCTCATAATTATTAAACTCATAATAAGCCTGTAAGCGTACATTCTCAGTAGCATTCCACAAAGCCCCTACTCCCCATGTGTTTTGTGCGCGGTCTGCTACACTTGTACCGTTTTGCCCTACTTCATTTTTAGAAATTTTTGTATTGGGATCATACCAATCATATTTGGCAACCAGAGAGAAAGGCGATGTACCCAGATCCTGAACCAGTATCACATACCCTCCGCAGAAATCACGGATATAGGTATCATAGTCAGGTAATCCTCCGTTAGGGCTTTTTGCTGAGGACGCTTTTCCCGGTTGCTGGCCGAACAGATATTCTGCCCGGAGTTGAGTTTTTCCAATGGTACTTTTGTGACTGATTTGCCCATCAAATCCCATGTATTTCCGACGAGCATATTTTCCGATATTTGCTTCATCTTCATTTGCCACAAATCCTCCGTTTTCTATTTTAAAAACTTTTTCTTTTCCTTGGTACACACTTCCAAAATAACCGGAAACACCTAGGCCAAAAGATGTATTTTTCCCTATTTTTTTTGAAGCAGAGAGATGCCCGATAAAATCCTTCCGATTATCTACTTCCTGGCTGATTCCATTTCCGGCAAACAACCCGGCTTCAAGTTTAAGAAAATTCAGCGGAGAAGTTTTAGAAGGTTGTAATATCAGCATCGCTCCAAGATCCCGTTCATCCGGAAAAAGAGCCTGAAAAATAGCTGAGCGTTCCGGAGATTCTCTTCTGGAGGAAGAATAACTGATCTCATATCCGAAAGGACGGTCAAATATCCCTGCACGCAACGAGCTTGTATTGAACCATGGATCCTTCAGATTTAAATAAGCATCTTTAAAAGAAACCCCTTTTTCTGTAATATCCAGTTGAAAGACTGCAGAACCGATTCCTTCATCATATGTAAATTTTATGCGTCCACGACGTATACCTATTCTTTCAAAAGATTTGTCATCATTCGAGGTACTATTCCCAACTTTTAAACTGGCATCTTTTTCTCCATGCTGATACTGTGTCTGGATATAACCGGAAACTTTCAGCTTTTTAAGAGACTTTATAGCTGTTTCCAATACCTCTGTTCGCTGTTGTAATTCTTGTATTTCCGTTAATTCCGATTCCTGAGCGTTTAGTTGAATACCTCCTAAACAAAAAACTGTTAATCCTAATAAAGGAAGTTTAATTTTCATAATAAAGTTGTTATAAAGTAATAAATTTTCTTACGGCAAAGATATCCTGCAGTTGTTTCTTTTTTGTTAAGAAAATAATAAGCATATATTACCTTATAAATTAAAGATGGAATCATCTGAAAGATTGAAGATTACAAGTTAAAAAAAATATCGGATAACCTCTTTGTAACAATAAAATATATTTCAATCTTTTTTCTTTACCTATCCTCACATCTCCGGTTACTGTCCGGTTACTTTATTATTACAAAACGTTAATTTATTAATTATCAAAATACATAATAATAAAAACAGGTATTAGAATATTTGATATCTGTTTTTATTATTATTCTTTCGGATGAATAATCAAATGCCGGCATTTTCTCTCTGATAAGTATTTTAAGAAGAAATCATCTCTGGTTTTCCACCAGCTTTCTCCCACTCCATTTACTTTATCCGGATAGACATAATATTTTCTTCCAACATTCAATAAACTAAAACCTGAAAAATTAGTGTGGGGTGGGCAGATAAAGTGAAAACTATATTTTCTGATTTCTAATTTCAATCTTACTTACCAGCACATTAAAAGGTATTTTTATATAAAAAATAACATTTCCCTTTCGCTTTTCCTTTTTATAAGGCAATTCTTATATCCATCTGGTATTTTATTTACCGCTATAAAGCTATTCCATTTACATTTTTACTTCTACCAGACAGGAATCTCCAAGTCTCATTACCGGAATAATATTTCCGTCTATAATATTTCCGTCTACTTTCAATTCTCTTATTCCTTTCATCACTCCATCCGGATTCTTGATATGGATACAATAAGTAACATTTCTAAAGGTACGTTTTACTTTAAATTCTTTCCATCCGGCAGGAATACAGGGGTCTATTTCCAACCCGTCATAAGATGGACGTATGCCCAGAATATATTGTGTAATCGTATAATAATTCCATGCAGCGGTACCCGTAAGCCATGAGTTTTTAGCTTCTCCCGGACAAGAGGCATCCTTTCCGGCAATCATCTGGGCATATACATAAGGTTCGACTTTATGCAAATCACTTTTTTCTTCCAAATAAGCCGGACAGATCTTTTTATAATATTCCCATGCCTGATCTCCACGTCCAAGAATCGTTTCTCCGATCATAATCCACGGATTATTATGACAAAAGATACCGGCATTCTCTTTATATCCCTCGGGATAACTGGATATTTCTCCATATTCAATATAGTACTTTGTATAAGCCGGATTATTCAATACAATACCATGTTCACAGTCTAACCGCTCTTTCACTGCATCCAAAGCTTTTTCGACCAGCCCTTCCTCCAGTCCGATACCCGCCATACTACACCAGCCATTAGACTCGATAAATATTTTTCCTTCTTCATTTTCCTTAGAACCAATCTTATTTCCATAAAAATCGTAGGCACGCAGAAACCATTCGCCATCCCAACCATATTTTTTAACAGCACCTACCATTTGTTGCACGTGTTTCTGAGCCCGTTCAGCTTCCGTAATTTTTCCCATCCTTTTACATAAATCTACATATTCCTGTCCATAAAGAACAAATAACCCGGCAATCATAAGACTTTCGGCTTTGGAACCTTCTGTTTTATTTTCTGTCGTCTGAAAGCTCTCATCCGGATTATCGGAGAAGCAGTTCAGATTCAGACAATCATTCCAATCCGCACAACCAATCAATGGTAATCCATGAGGTCCAAGGTTATTAATCACATGGTCAAAGGAAACCGTAAGGTGATGAAAAAGGGGAACTTCTGTTCCGGGTTTATTATCAAACGGAACCTTTTCATCCAACAGAGAAAAATCTCCGGTTTCTTTCAGGTATTGTACCGTACCGAAGATAAGCCACATAGGATCATCATTAAAGCCTTGTCCGATTTCATTGTTTCCTTTTTTGGTTAATGGCTGATATTGGTGATAACACCCTCCATCGGGAAACTGGGTCGAAGCAATATCGATAATACGCTCCCGTGCCCTTTCAGGAATTTGATGCAAGAATCCCACCAAATCCTGATTGGAATCACGGAAGCCCATTCCTCGTCCAATGCCACTTTCAAAGAAAGAAGCCGAACGAGAAAAACAAAAAGTGATCATACACTGGTATTGGTTCCAGATGTTTACCATCCTATTTAATTTCTGGTCCGATGATTCCAACACATACCTATTAAGTAATTTATCCCAATAATTCTTGAGTTCATCCCATGCCTGGTTTACCTTTTTAACCGTATCAAAACGAGCAATTGTGTCTCTGGCCTTTTTCTTATTAATAACTTTCCCCATTACCCACTTTTCTGCTTCTGCGTTTTCTATATATCCCAACACAAAGATCATTTCCTTGCATTCATCCGGTTGTAATTCTATTTCGATGAAATGGGAAGCAACAGGCGACCAGCCATGTGCTATGCTATTATGAGTTTTACCATTTATGACCACTTCAGGTTCATCGAATCCGTTATACATTCCGAAAAATGTTTCCCGATCTGTTTCAAAACCGGAAATCGGTACATTCACAGAATAATAGGCATAATGATTCCGACGTTCCCGGTATTCGGTTTTATGATAAATAACAGATCCATCCACTTCTACTTCTCCAATAGAAAGGTTGCGCTGAAAATTTTCCATATCAGTTTGTGCATTCCATAAGCACCACTCTACAAAAGAAAATAACTTGATTTTTTTTACTTTATCTGAGGTATTCCTAAGGGTTACTTTCTGTACTTCTGCCCAAGTCTTAAGCGGAACAAAATAAAGGACTTCTGCTTCAAGATCATTTTTTATTCCTTTAATAAGGGTATAATTCAATCCATGGCGGCACTCGTACTTGTCCAATTCTGTTTTACAGGGTTTCCAGCTAGGACTCCATAGTGTTCCGTTATCGTTAATGTAAAAATATTTCCCGCCGGCATCCATCGGTACATTATTATACCGATAGCGTGTAATTCTACGAAATTTTGCATCTTTACAAAAAGAATATCCACCGGCAGTATTTGAGATTAAGCTGAAAAAATCTTCTGTGCCCAGGTAATTGATCCATGGCCAAGGAGTTCGGGGATTGGTTATTACATATTCCCGTCTGTCATCATCGAAATATCCGTATTTCATATTTTTATGCTGATTAGTAGTTTTTATATTGTTAATTTCAGAGTATTTCTTCCGAATTTCTCAGTTTTCCAGTTTATCATACCAATTCTTTTTCAGAAACAGAGAGGTGAGTATGATTATTCCGAATGCTATCCCAAAGAAGACAAATTGTTTCAATACCAGATAAATCGGGGCTGCGACTAACGATGTTTGCCAGATAATCCCGGCAAATACATTACATATATCTCTGCCACAAGAAGTATTTTTTCGGAAAGTAGGATTTTCTGATTCTACGACATTGTGAATAGGCCGCCAGAATCCCCATGGCCTTGTTTTGATATAAAAATTCTTCAATATTTTTATATCCGTAGGAGGAGCTGAATAGGTTCCCCAGATACATCCTACAATAGAACAAAACAGAATAACAGGGAAATAATACAATGGTAAGACATTCTCAAAATAAGAAATCAAAGGTAAGAGTAAAGCAGGAACCATTCCCGCAGCCATTCCCCAGGCAAATCCTTTTCCATTAAAACGCCACCAATGCCATTTCAGTATATTAGCTGCAATATAACTTCCGTACAAAGCACCTGTCACCCATTGCAATACACTGTTTACATCCTGAGCAAGTATGCCGAAACAGATGCTTATTAATACGACAACAATACCCACCAGAATATTTGCATGATTTGCCTGTTTGGGAGTAGCTTCTTTTTTAAAATATTTAATATAAATATCATTTACAATATATGCCTGTACGGCATTTAACGTACCGGCGAAAGTAGACATAAATGCTGCCAGCAATCCGGCCAGAATTAATCCGGTAAGTCCGGCAGGAATCCATGGATGACTTATTACCGCGGGAAGAACCAATTCAAAATCAATTACTCCTTCCACATTTCTGATTTGTCCTTCTATCTGATTATAAAGGATAAGCCCTAAAACAGCAAATCCGGTAATCATGAGATAACGTACCGGCATAAGGATTACTGTTACAGAACCACTCATAAGGGAGGCTTCCCGCGGTGAACGGGTAGACAGTATTTTCTGCATATCATATGTAGGTGCCGGTCCCGCAATACTGGCAAGTACTCCTTTTAATAATACCATGCCGAAGAAAAGGCTGAATAACTGATAACCGTCACTATGGATCTTATCATTAAATTCCGAAAATTTCCCGGTCCAATTCATTTCCAGTTCCCATCCGAATCCTGCAGTGTACCAGTCGACCGGAACCCATGAAGAAAACTCCATAATATCCAGATGCAACATGGCTATGATAGCAACTACAATGCCAGCTACCGCCATAATAATATACTGTGCTACATCGGCCCAGACAATACTCATCATACCTCCCATCAGAGCATAAAATACGGCAAAAAGAGTAAAGGTAATTCCCCAAACATGTGGGATATACGTATCCGGCACAAAATTCATAAAAGGAAAAAGTATTTTTAACGGCAGGAATATTTCAATAAATTTTCCCATTCCGATAAAACCGTAAGCAAGCATACTGAGCCCCACCAGAACGGCAAAAATAACAATAATCCAGTGTGAGGTAACAGCTCCTTTATCTTTCCCGAACCGGAATCCGATCCATTCTGCACCGGTAGTACATTCCGAACGCCTCAACCATGCTGACAAATATACCATCAGGAATATCTGATTAAAAACCGGCCATAACCAAGGAATATATATACTTTTCAACCCATATATAACAGTAATAGCCACCAGCCATACCGTACCCGATATATCAAACATACCGGAAGCGTTGGACAGACCGAGCATATACCACGGAATACTTTTCCCCCCTAATAAATAAGACTCAAGATTTCTGGAAGCACGACGCTTCAGATAAAAGCCAATAAAGATTAACAGGCCAAGGTATAAAATAATAATGGAAATATCGATACCAGTAAGAAATGAGTGATTCATAGATATTATAATTTACAAGTTTTAGAAATTGAAATTCTAAAATTAGAAGTAAAATCCATACCTGAATCTACCGGAAATAAGGTTAATAATATTCTTGCATCTATTTCTCATATTTTTGTATATTTTCTCTTCCGACACCCTTTCCGGAAGGAAAAAAGAGGAAGTTCAAAAAAGATAGATACTTAAAAAATCTCCTTTAAATATGTCTTTTTTTACTATTAACAGTAATTAAAAGGAAAGATGCTTTTATACAAAACCACTCCATATAAAGAATAAAATATGATTTATAGGGTTATCAAAAATCAAGTGCAACCCAAAAGTTGATAATAACCTTTGGAACTGCACTTAATTTTAATCCTGATTCACTCGGTTACCTATCTATTTGAGATAGGTTTCAAATATTCCATTCTTAAAGAACAATAAGCAACTTTATATTCAGTCTTTCCCCTTTTCTTTTTCTTTGAGAAAAGAGTCAATGCTGTTCTTTTTAAATGATTTATATTTATATATAGCTATAAAATGCCGTCTCTTTCAACTAATAAAATGCTTTTTTTTATAAATAATAATCGCTGCAATACTTAAAAATAACCATAGTAAAATTTCCTTTCCTTGGAGTGGCACCTTCTGTGGCCGCCCCCCTCCCGGAGGCGGGGCGGAAGCGGAAGGGTCTTCATCTTTGTCAAAGGGGAAAAGGCTAGCTTTTTCCCATACTACAAGCCCCTGGCCATAGGCTGCATCTTCATCCGCCTGTATATCCCCCTTACCTGGGGATAAGCCAGTACCTACCCCGAAAGAGAAAGAAGCAGCCGGTAAAGATCCTCCTTCTCCATGGCCGGCATACCCAAGGCAGGTGGCGCATAAAAGCACACCACCAAGTATTATAATTTTATATCCCATAGACGTTGATTTAATCATTGGTTATACATCTTGTTTTTTCCTCTTACCTGGCAAAACGCACTATCTCCTCTTCCCCTTTCGCGTTCACAGCCTTTACCAGGTAGATGCCCCCGGAAAGGTGG
>JAJQEC010000025.1 GCA_021201815.1 Candidatus Azobacteroides sp.
GGGTAAGTGATAAGGAAGAAATCAAAAAGATGATTGAAGTCCGTAAAAAAGTAGGGTTGCATAGTGATTCGGATGTACAGGTAACGAATACCAGCGGATATTATGAATCCGTAGGAATCGGTAAATGCGGAGAATTAATTTGTCGTGTAGGAACCTGGAGCAATGAACCGGAAGGATACGAGCTGGCTTGTAACGGGGATGGCTGGGCTTATTATGTCAAGATGAGCGGAGATGCCTGTGAAGTAATCACTCCTCCTGACTCCGGTCCTTCTCCTATCGGTACACTGACTATCCGTTTTAAAGCTCCGGAGGACTGGACTACTGTCAATATATGGGCATGGGATTTATATGAAGAAACAAGCAACTATACCGGAGGTACCTGGCCCGGAGTTCCTATGGATTATATAGAAGAGGGATATTATGAAATCGTTCTTACCGATGTGGAAGCTTCTTTCCTTGGGGTGGTTATTAATGATGGCAGGGCAACAGGTGCTGAACAAACAGTGGACCTTGAAACGACAGGAAGTATTTGCTGGGAGGCGACAGAGAAAAATGCTTCGGGTAAGTATGAGGTATCGGAAGACACTTCCTGTAAACCGACAAATATAAAAACAGTGGAAAAATCGTCTTTCTCTGTTTATCCTAATCCGGTACGGGATGTGTTGAATATAATCACTGAAAAGGAAATGACCGGTATCGAAGTAACTACTATAACAGGAGGACTGGTAAAAATATCTTCTGAAAAAGAAATCAGGGTATCTGATCTTTCATCCGGCCTTTATATGTTGAAAATTAACTTTACAGATGGCTCGTCCGTAACGGAAAAGTTTATTAAATATTAATTGATATATTAATTTATAAATTATAAAAAGATGGAGTGATTGTATTTATCACTCCATCTTTTTTCTTACGGTTACCATTGCAAACGTTTGCACATTAAATAGTTGTCATTTTTAAACTTATAGTTAAATTATTCAATTAAATTTGATAGATTTGATTAAGATTAATGAATGTTTTTTTTATTAAAACCAAATCTACCATGAAAAAATTAATTACTACGGGAAAGCTATTTTTAATAGTTTCTTTGTTCGTTTCAATTCCCTTTAATGGGAAAGCTCAGGTGCCGGATGCTTCTCCGGACGTTATGTTGCAGGGTTTTTACTGGAATTCTCATGGAGAAACAAGATGGTGGGACCTGAATAATCAGGCTCAGGAAATTTCTTATTTCTTTGATATGGTATGGCTTCCCCCTTCTGCTGCCGGTGAGGGAGGAAATTGGGCAAATATGGGATATCACCCGTATTGCTGGGCAGATCAGAATAGCTCGTGGGGCTCTAAAGACGAATTGAAAACGCTTATTTCTTCTCTGCGTGCAGGAGGTTGTAAAGCAATTGCGGATGTCATCATAAATTACCGTTCCGGTAACGGATGGGTAGATTTTCCTGCAGATGAATATGGTTGGCCGTATGTTACTTATCAGTTTAATTATTCCCATATCTGTAAAGATGACGAAGCTGCAGCAGCCGGTTATCCGACAGGTCCTAACTACGATTATAACTGGAATGTATATGGCGATAAATGGGGCGGTTACGCTGCAGCAAGAGACCTGGATCATTCTCAGGAATATGTGAGAAGTGCAGTTAAAGAATACCTTTGGTTCCTGAAAAACGAAATCGGTTACGAAGGATGGCGATATGACCTGGTAAAAGGTTATAATCCCTGGTATACAAAAGAATATAATGAAACCCTGGGAAATTATTTTTCTGTCGGAGAATATTACCAGTCAAATTATGATGACTTAAAAGCATGGGTAGATGGTACGCATCGAACCTCTACTGTATTTGATTTCTGTTTTAAACAGGCAATATATGACTGGAATGGCGGAAGTAACTATTCTCTTCTTGCGTGGACAGATCCTACTACAGGAAAAAGAAGACCGGCCGGATTAGTACATTCTCCGGAAATGAGAAAGTATGCGGTTACTTTTATTGATAATCATGATACGGCTTCTCCTCACGAAAACCCATGGGAATATACCGGAAATATAACTCGTGCCAATGCCATTATGTTAGCTGCACCCGGAATTCCTTGTGTATTCTGAAAACACTGGACAAGTAACAAAGATGCTATTAAAGCTATGATTGAGACACGTAAGAAAGTAGGACTTCATAGCGAATCAGACGTAGAAGTAACAAATACAAGTGGATATTATGAATCGAAATCAATCGGAAAATGTGGGGAATTGATCTGTCGTGTCGGAAGTTGGTCAGGAGAACCTGCGGGTTATACACTTGCCTCTCTGGGTGATGGCTGGGCATATTATATAAAGATGTACGGCGATGGCTGTGCATTGGGAACTCCTCATCTCGGAACTGTAAACATACGCTTTAAAGCCCCTGCTGACTGGAGTACCGCCTATATATGGGCTTATAATGAAAATAACCGTTCCCATAATTTTACCGGGTATGTATGGTCGGGAGTACCTATGAGTCTGGACAGCGATGGTTATTATTCTGTAACTCTGAATGATGTTGCCACTCCTCTGCTGGGAGCAGTTATTAACAATGGTAGTGCCAATACCAGCCAGACCGTGGATCTTATGACAAGTGGCGATGTATGCTGGGAAACTTCGGGTTCTTACAGAGACGGTACTCGCACCATCCATTATGTATCTTCCAATAATTCCTGTACCCCATACAGCGATTACATGGGAGAAGGAATAACCATACGGACCATGCCTTCCACTGCTTTAGGGGACGATATCTACATCTATGCGTGGGATGGAAAGAGCAATGGCGCAAAAACAATTTATACGGATCTTTGGCCGGGAAGCAAAATGGCAAATGCCCCCAACGGATATCATACCTATACATTCCCTGCAGGAATTGACAATGTCTATCTGATCTTTAATGACAGAAATGGAAAACAGACTGATGATATTGCTTCTATCAGGACTTCTACCTGCTTTGAGATTTCAACGAGTCCCCGTTACAATGGCTATGGCCAGTTAATATATGACGCTACTCAGGTAAATTGTACCATGTCCGCATCAGGAGAACTCAGGAATACGACAGGTACTCTTTCTGTCCTGAATGATTATTCCGCTACTATTTACCCGAATCCTGTAAAAGATATTCTTTATATTAACAGCATAGAGGAGATTGACAAAATAGAAATAGAAACAGTTGCAGGAATAAAAATAAAAGAAGTGGATATGCAGCCTGTTTCCGTATCGGATCTTTTACCGGGTATTTATTTTGTAAAAATAAATTATGCCAACGGAAACGCACAGACAGCTAAAATCATAAAGAAATAAAATAGATGTGTTTATAAGTAAAGGAACCTGATTGGATGCAGGTAATTTCAAAGAGGGTACACGGAAATGTCCGGTACCCTCTTTTTAATTCGGGAATAGCATTACGATTTATTCGTTATGAAATAAGTTGTTTTTCAAAGAATATTGTCTTTTTTCCGGGCATATTGCGACTTTTTCCCAAAGCCTTCCCCTTTAAAGAAGTAAAAGGAGATTTTCCTCAAGTTGACAACATTGGCTAATATGTCAATGTGCCAATGTGATAATGTGACAATAAGATAATGAGGGAATATTCTACTCTGTGTATAACTATCTTACTGACAAGCCACGTAGTGGCGCCATAACATTAGCCGTGAGGCCTCAGCGCATGGCACTTATACGTTGATTTATAAACAAACTATTAACCGTGGGTAAACCCTTCCCCTTTTGGCTCCGCTAAAAGGTACTTCCCTTCAGGGAAGGGAAGAGTGTCTGTTATCTTATCTTTTACACCCAAAGATGAAAAGTGCACCAACTCTCCCCTCGAAGAAGATACTATGTAAATAATCAAATTTGTTTTGCT
>JAJQEC010000133.1:0-27141 GCA_021201815.1 Candidatus Azobacteroides sp.
TTGATATTATAAAAATTTAGATTTATTTTATGAACCATAAAACAGATATGTGGAATAGTTAAATTAGAAATAATAACTTAATTATATTATTTTTGATCTTCTTTAATAAAAAAACACTAATGCATAAATCTATTAATTATCAATATATTAATTAGTAAAAAAGCTAACAAAATCTACTTTCAACAAAAACAATCCTCCTTTTTCGTATATAAAAATGTATCTTTTTTGATAATCTCTAGGTAAAAAAAGTATCAAAAAAGCCTTCTATCTGACTTATAAGGGAATAGATTTTATATTTATCTGCTATAAATGCATAATGCAAAAAACTATTTAAGAGGATTATGTATGTATTTTTTTATCTTTGCAGGAATTTTGAAAACAAATATTGTATTTATTCATAATTATTTAACGAAAAAAATAAACCGGATGGTTTTGAAACGCATATTTTTTTGTACTTTTGTATGTACCTTTTTATTGTGTACTTTAATTCAGGCAAAAGTACATTCTGATTTTACTAAATTATGGACAATAAAAGGAGAAAGTATTCTCCTTTTTACTCAAGCATCCTTTTCAAACTGGTCGTCCGGAGGAATTAATTCTTTTGAAGAAAATTTAGGATTAAACTATGACTTTAACTACAAAAAAGAAAACTGGAACTGGGATAATAAATGTATTAACGGTTATGACCTCAATAAACAAAAAGAAATTGGCTGGAGAAAAAATAATAATCATATAATTATTGATTTTCTGGTCGGGAGGAAATGCTTCAAAAATCGGATGGCAACCTTTTGTACTAATTTTCAAAGCCATTTTACAAAAGGATATGATGATTCTTTAAAAGATAAGCCATTGATTTTTTCCTTTTCTGCTCCGGCTGTCCTTAATGTAGAAACCGGTTTTGCACATAAGTTATCAGAAAATTTTAAGATGAGCCTTTCGCCTATTCCCTCGAAAATTAAAATTGTAATACAAGACGAATTGTGTCAAATAGGAGCATTCGACGTAAGACCCGGAGACAATCCTGAATATGAATTCGGAACTTTTTTTACTTTATTCCGAAAAAATGAGGTCTTGAAAAATAGAAAACGAGAAAATACATTGAGTTTATATTCAGACTATGCGGAACAACCTAAGAATGTGGCCATAGATGATACGCCAAGTATATTCATGAAAGGAAATGATTATATCTCTGCAAATTTCGGGACACAATTTATAAATGATGATAATGTACGTTTTACCTTATGAAAAAATGGAGAAACAAAGGATAAACCAACACTACAAGTCAACCAATTATTCGAAGCCGGCTTCACTTATAGGTTTTAAAAGATTAACAATGAACTAAAGAATTATCACATTGTTTATAAAGAAAAGTTCTTTTTTATAAAGTATATAAAAACTATTATACAAACTACAATTTTTAAATGAAAACAATTTATGACATAATCCTCTCATTACCTTTGTTTCAAGGAATTGAGCGATTAAAACTAATCCATCTGCTTGAAAAGGTTACTTTAAAATTTGATAAATATCAAAGAGGAGACTTAATTATTCAAAAAGGAAAAGAATGTAATGAATTGGTATTTTTATTAGATGGGAGCATTTTATGTGAGACATTCGATAAAACAGAAAAATTCTCTATCTATGAACATATCACAGGAGAAACTGTCCTTTTTCCTTCTTTTTTGTTCGGAAAACATACACAATCTCCATCCTCTGTAACAGCATTGGATAATGTTTCTACATTATCTATAAGTAAACAACAGGTCCTCTATTTAATGAAAAATGAAGATATATTCTTACTGAATTTTCTAAACATCGTTTCTAATAAAGCCCAATCGGCATTTGATAAGACAATTTCTTTGGCAGGCGCCGATCTTAAAAAGAACTTTGCTTTCTTCGTTCTTAGCCTTACACATAAAGGTTCTACCAACATCCATATAAAAAGTACCCAGCAGGATTTAGCCGACTTCTTCGGAGTAGCACGTCCTTCTTTATTAAAAGTGATTAATGAATTGAAAGAAGAAGGTATCATTGAATATAAAAGAAAAGAACTCTCTATCCTAAATATGGATAAACTTCATGATATGCTTTATAATTGAAAGAATAACAGTTTTAAATAAAATAAAAAGTTAGGTTGTTCCAACCTGACTTTTTTTATATAAAACCAATAAAAAGTAATACCTTAGCACCCTGAAAGAAGTAAATATCAAGTTTCAAATTCTCAAAATAAAATATTATTCCATGGAGGAAGCAATCCGAAAATTTTTAAATAATAAACCTTTTCACTCAATCAATTTAAAAGCTGTTTTATTTGACATGGATGGAGTCATTTTTGACTCTATGAAATACCATGCCAGCTCATGGCATGAAACCATGAGGGATTTTGGAATTCCCTTTACTCCCGAAGAAGCATATTTGCATGAAGGAAGAACCGGAAAGGCAACCATTGATATTCTTTTTGAAAGAAACTTTGCAAGAAAAGCCTCCCCGGAAGAAGCAGAACAACTATATTTAATTAAAACTCAGAAATTCAATGAATGTTCAAAGGCAGAAGTAATGCCCGGAATAAGTTCTTTATTGAAAAAAATTAAACATACTGGTCTTCAACCGATGGTAGTTACCGGATCCGGACAAAAGAGTTTAATTGAGAGATTAACCATGCATTTTCCCGGAATTTTTTCCCCGGAATACATAATTACCGCAGAGGATGTCAGAAATGGCAAACCCAATCCGGAACCATACCTGAAAGCCCTGGAAAAAGGCTCTTACAACCCACAGGAAGCTATTGTAATAGAAAATGCCCCCCTAGGAATAGAAGCCGCACATAAAGCAGGGATATTTACTATTGCAGTAAATACGGGTCCTTTAAAAGATAGTATTCTGAAAGACTCCGGAGCGGATTTCATATTTAAAGATATGCCTTCACTGGACACAAACTGGGAAAATATATATTCTTCTTTAAGGAATACAAAGGTATAATCACATTCTATCTTTTTTAGTATTTTATCATCCTGTTAACAGATTATTTCAATAAATTTGCTACTTATTTTTATTTAGCTTAAAATAAAAAATAAATATGTATCAAAATAGATCCGGTTTCTTAGGTTCTATACCTCCCGTAACAAGAAACCTTATAATTATTAATCTTCTTGTCTGGTTTGCAACTGTTGCTTTACCGAATAACCTGGTTAATTCTTTATATCAATATCTGGGACTTCATTATTTTGCTTCTGAGTATTTTAATCCGGCGCAATTAGTTACTTATATGTTCATGCATGGAAATTTTTCTCATGTGTTTTTTAACATGTTTGCCGTATTTATGTTCGGGCGCACACTGGAATTAGTATGGGGTCCAAAATGCTTTCTTATCTTTTACTTTATAACCGGAATCGGAGCAGGATTAATTCAGGAACTTGTCTGCGGTATCAGGATTTATCAGTTTACAGGAGAATTTGCTCCGGACCTGGTTTCTTTTGTAACGAACAAAGGAGCTGATATGTCCATGAATCAGATAAAAGATCTGGCCGGCCTGGTAAATTCGCTTACAGTAGGAGCTTCCGGTGCTGTCTTTGGCATTTTGCTGGCTTTTGGGATGCTGTTCCCGAACGCTGAATTATTTTTGATTTTCATTCCTATCCCTATCAAAGCAAAATATTTCGTGGTGCTGTATGGTCTGGCAGAGTTATACTTCGGCATTGCAAATTATGGAGGTGATAATGTGGCACACTTCGCTCATTTGGGAGGAATGTTATTCGGATACTTTATGATAAAGTACTGGAGAAAAAAAGATATTAATGACAGAGACTTGAATAACAATGGCAGATTTTTTAGATAAACTCAGGAAGACGTTTAAGCAAGCGGATGTGTTGATGCAATTCATTTACATCAATATCGGTGTGTTTATCTTTGCCCGTCTTTTCTTATTAGTATGCACATTATTTAATCTGAATTCGGGTGAACTTCTGGGTTACCTGGAAATGCCTTCCTCTTTCTCTCTTTTTATAAGAAGACCATGGACTATATTTACTTATATGTTCCTTCATTATGATCTTATACATATTCTCTTCAACATGTTATGGTTATATTGGTTCGGACGTATATTTCTGTCTTTTTTTAATGGTCGCCAATTAGGGGGATTGTATGTATTAGGAGGTATCGGTGGAGGATTACTCTACCTTTTATCGTTTAATTTATTTCCTTATTTTGAGTCTTTCCCAAGACCAAGCTTTATGCTGGGAGCATCCGCTTCTGTTTTGGCTATCGTAGTAGCCCCGGCTATTGTTGCACCCAATTATTCTATCAGATTATTTATTTTTGGAAATGTAAAACTCAAATACATAGTATTAATTACGATATTATTAGATATTTATTTTCTGAGCAGTACACCGGAAAATGCAGGTGGCCATATTGCCCATCTTGGAGGTGCATTAATCGGGATGTTATTCTCATGGCGTTTATCAAAAGGGAAAGATATTACTTTATTTATTAATAAAGGGATTGACATATTCTGGAACCTCTTCAGTAAAAAACCCAAAATGAAGGTCAGGTTCAATAACACAAAAACAAAAAAGGAAGCCACTTCGGACACTCATACTGCCTCAACAGCAAACGATAATCTTAAAGAAGAAGAACTAAACCGGATTTTAGACAAATTAAAAAAATCAGGTTATGAAAGTTTATCTACCGAAGAAAAAAAGAATCTATTTCACGCAAGCAAAAGTAAATGAACAACAAACAAAATAAATTCAAATCATTTTTACAAATAATCCGAAAGGCCTTTTCATCCATTATATTTCTCCTTACATTAGCGAATTCTCTTATAATGGTTGCATCTGCTTATTCCAACAGGTTATCTCCGGTAACTTTTTCAGCCTTTCCATCGTATCTGGCATTTCTGTTTCCGGTATTTTTATTGCTCAATTTTTGTTTTTTTATTTATCTGGCAATACGTAGAAAATTATCGGTCCTTATTCCGGTTCTTGCTTTTATAATAAGCTGGCCAACAATAAATGCGGTTTTTCCAATTCACTATAAACAGAAAGTACCGGAAAATGCGCTTAAATTTATGACCTTTAATGTACAACATTTCGATTTGTATGCACCGCATGATAGTAAAGAAAAAAATCCTATTGTACAATACATTTTAGATCACGATGCAGATATTGTCTGTTTACAGGAATACGGTTATTTGTATATAGACGGAAAACCGGAAGTCCATGAAGAGTTCAAAAAAAAATACCCTTATTGCAAAACGAATGACATAGTCAATGTAAATAATTATAAATATCACGGGCTGGCTTGTTTTTCCAAATACCCAATTACCGATTCATGGACGATTCCTTATGAAAGTGAAAATAACGGTTCTTGTGTTTATAAAGTAGATGTAAACGGAAAAATAATTACAATAGTAAACAATCATCTTGAAACAAACAGGATTACAAAAAAAGACCGTGCCGAATATGCTGAAGCCTTCAATAATATAGAAGGTGCCCGGGGAGTAAAAACCAAGGTATTCCAACTGGCTGATATTGCTCGTCAACGGCTGGGAGTAGCCTTTAAAATACGGGATGGACAAGCCAAACTTGTAAAAGAAGAAATAGATAAAAGCAACAAATATATTATTGCTTGTGGCGACCTGAACGATCCTCCTAATTCTTATGCGGCTTATCTGATAAAAGGGAATAAACTCCGGGATGCATTTGCGGATACCGGTTTAGGATTCAGACATACCTATAATGAAAATAAATTTTATTTCAGAATTGATCATATATTTTATTCTCCTGATTTAAAGGCTTACAATTGTATGGTAGATAATAAAGAAAAATATTCCGATCATTATCCGATGATATGTTATTTTACCTTTAAAGAATAACTTTATTTTCTATGAAAAAAATCCTTTTAATTCTTTCTTTTGCTATGATGTTGATAAATAGTTGTAAAAATTCAAAAGAAGATAACTCTGACAATCCATTATTATCAGAATTCCGGACTCCTTTTGCACTACCGCCTTTCCATAAAATAAAGGCATCTCATTTTATTCCGGCATTTCAGCAAGGAATGAAGGAGCAGAATGATATTATTCAAACAATTATTAACAATAAGGAAAAACCGGATTTTGAAAACACAATTGTTCCTTTAGAAAACAGTAGTAATCTTTTAAACCAGGTTTCATTCATATTCTACGGAATTGAAAATGCAGAATCCACAAAAGAATTACAGCAGATTAATCAGGAAATTTCACCCTTGCTGGCACAACATGAAGATAATATTTTCCTCAATTCTCTTTTGTTTGAAAAAATTAAAAGCGTATTTGAAAACAGAGAAAAAGATAATTTAAATAGTATTCAGATTCGTCTGTTAGAAAAATACTATAAGAAATTTATCCGTGCCGGGATATGGCTACCGGAAGAAAGTAAAACACGGTTAAAAGAAATAAATACACAGTTGACAGAATATTATGTTCTTTTTGGGAATAACTTACTGAAAGAAACCAATAGCTTCCGTTTGATTATAGAGGAAGAAGAAAAATTAAAAGGACTTCCGGAAACTGTTAAAACCGCTGCGAAAAATACGGCTACCGCAGATTCTCCGGAAGGGAAATGGATATTCACATTACAGAAACCCAGCCTCATACCGGTATTGCAGTATGCGGAAGACAGAGAAATAAGGAAAAATCTTTATCAGGCATACATCAACCGGGGAAACAATAATAATGAAAATGACAATAAAAAGATAATTTTATCCATCACAAAGTTAAGGCAGGAAAAGGCCGAATTATTAGGATATCCTCATTTTGCAGATTTTAAGCTGCAGGAAATGATGGCAGAAAATGCAGAAAATATATATCATCTGCTGAACAATATCTGGAAAGCCTCTCTTTCCCATTCAAAAGCCGAACTGGCAGAAATGCAGGAAATTGCAGAGAAAGAAAATTACGGAGACCAGATAGCCGCATGGGATTGGTGGTATTTTGCCGAAAAGCTGCGAAAAGAAAAATATGATCTGGATGAAAAAGAATTAAAACCTTATTTCCAATTGGAAAATGTCCGGGACGGAGCGTTCCGGGTAGCAAACCAATTATTCGGAATCTCTTTTACTCCCCTGGAAGAAGCGCCGGTTTATCATCCGGAAGTAAAAGCATATGAAGTAAAAGATCAAGATGGGTCACATATAGGCATTTTCTACACAGATTATTTTCCCCGACCGGGAAAACGAGCGGGAGCATGGATGGGGCTTTTCAGGGAGCAGAAAGTAGAAAATGGTATCGATATACGACCTGTTGTGTACAACGTTGCCAACTTTACACGACCGGAAGATGGCATACCTGCCCTATTAAGCCTGGAGGAAGTAAGGACATTATACCATGAATTCGGCCATGCCCTGCATGGTTTATTAACAAAAGGGGCTTATGCCAGTTTATCAGGGGTAAATGTGGCGACAGACTTCGTAGAACTTCCTTCACAGCTTATGGAACATTGGGCAACCGAACCCGAGGTATTAAAGATGTATGCCAGACACTACCGGACAGGAGAAATAATTCCGGATGAATTAATAGAAAAATTAACCAACGCAACTTTTTTCAATCAGGGATTTCAAACTACTGAACTGGCAGCAGCCGCACTTCTGGATATGGAATGGCACACAACACATATCACAGAAAAAACCAATGTGGATTCATTAGAGAAAGAAGTAAAAGAAAACTTAAATATGATACCGGAAATAACATTTCGTTATCACTCTGCAAATTTTAACCATATTTTCAGCAATGAAGGGTATGCTGCCGGATATTATAGTTACCTGTGGGCAGAAGTATTAGAAGCAGATGCCTTTGAACTATTTAAAGAAAAAGGTATTTTTGACCGGCAAACAGCCACCTCATACAGACAACATATTTTAGAAAAAGGAGACAGTGAAGAGCCTATGAAACTATATATGCAATTCCGGAAAAAAGAACCGGATGTTGAAAGCTTATTAAAAAATCGGGGTTTAAAATAAATCTAAAATGAAATATTAAAAAAATTGCTATATTTGCGGGCTTAAATTATGGAATAATAACATTTTTAGCATTGAAGGAAACTTCCGTTAAAATGCTATTAAAAAAATTACACATCCGAGAAATACATTAATTAGTTAGATTATAAAAGTTTCAAAACAATGCAAAACAAGGGATTCATTAAAGTTTTTGCGGTTTTACTCGCCTTAGTATGTTTATATTACTTATCGTTTACATTCGTAACCCGTCATTATTATAATGAAGCGGATAAATATGCGAAGGGCATCATGGGAACCGACAAAATCGATTCAAATAATGACAGGGAATACATGAGCCTGTATAATCATTATTTGAATGATTCGTTGGCAAATCAGAAAGTGTGGCTGGGATACACACTGAAAGAAGCCCGCGAAAAAGAAATTAACTTAGGGCTTGACCTACGAGGTGGGATGAACGTGATTATGGAAATCTCCGTACCGGATATTTTGAAAAATCTGTCCGGAAATAATATGGATGATAATTTCAATAAAGCGCTCGACCTAGCTCAAAAGCAGCAATTTACCAGCCAGTCCGATTTCATTACCCTATTCCGTGAAAACTATGAGAAATTAGATCC
The DNA here is from genome assembly GCA_021201815.1 of Candidatus Azobacteroides sp. GTDB lineage: Bacteria > Bacteroidota > Bacteroidia > Bacteroidales > WRGA01 > WRGA01. The sequence continues at coordinate 8,610 of JAJQEC010000133.1, forward strand.
CGGAGCTCGCTTGTCTGCAATCTTCGCAACCCGTGAGATGGATGGAAGAATCAGTTCCAGCAGCACAAATGCAGAAGTTGAAAAAGTATTAAGAGAGGAAGTTAAAAGTGTATTGGAGAACTCTTTTAATATTCTTCGTCTACGTATAGACCGTTTTGGAGTAGCGCAACCGAATATTCAGCAACTCACGAACTCTAACGGACGTATTTTAATAGAATTACCGGGAGTAAAAGAACCCGAAAGGGTTCGTAAATTACTTCAGGGTAGTGCAAACCTGGAATTCTGGGAAACATATGAATTAAGTGAAATTTATCAATCACTTTTAACAGCGAATAATGTAATCCGGGATTTAAATCAGGCGAAAGAAGAAAAAACAGAAGTTAAAACAGTCGAAACAACTTTGACTAATGATAGCATAGCCAGCGAAAATATCGCAACAGAAACTACAGACTCTGTTAAAACCGCAGAAGATACCCTGCTTGCTAAATTAAGCGGAGAAGGTGATCAGAGCGGAATCCTGGAAGATCAGTTGGAATGGCAAAAGCAATACCCGTTATTTGCCGTACTTCCCCTAAACCAGATGAATGGCCAAATATCCAGAGGTCCGGTCGTAGGAATGGCTTTAGCAAAAGATACAGCGACTGTAAACCGTTACCTGTCATTACCTCAGGTTAAAAGCGTATTTAACCGTGACCTGATGTTACGCTGGACGCTGAAACCTCAGGTATACGGAGAGGGCGCAAACAGAGCGGAATATTATCAATTGGTTGCATTGAAAATCACTACCCGTGACGGACGTCCACCACTTGAAGGAGATGTGGTAACAAGAGCACAGGAAAGCTACGGGCAGCAGGGCTCAGTAAGTGTAAGTATGTCCATGAATGCAGAAGGAACAAAAGACTGGGCACGCTTAACAAGAGAAAATATAGGAAGAAGTATTGCAATCGTACTGGATGATTATGTTTATTCTTTCCCTACGGTAAATACAGAAATCACAGGAGGTAACTCCGAAATTTCAGGAAACTTTACTCCGGAAGAAGCACAAGACCTTGTGAATGTATTGAAATCCGGTAAAATGGCAGCTCCGGCACGTATCATACAGGAAGATGTAGTAGGACCATCATTGGGTCAGGAAGCAATCAATAATGGTATTATCGCTTTCATAATAGCGTTAGTAATATTAATGGTCTACTTGTTCTTGATTTATGGAACAGTACCCGGACTTATTGCAAATGGTGCTCTCCTTCTGAATTTATTCTTCACTATCGGTATATTAGTATCCTTCCAGGCTGTGCTTACCTTAGCGGGTATTGCGGGTATTGTATTATCACTGGCAATTGCCGTGGATGCGAATGTATTGATTCAGGAACGTATTAAAGAAGAACTAAGGGCTGGCAAGAATGTAAAAAGAGCCGTGGAAGAAGGATATAAGAAAGCATTCTCCGCTATCTTTGACGCAAATATCACGTCTATTCTTACAGCAGTTATCCTTTTCTATTTCGGAACAGGACCTATCCGTGGATTTGCGACTACGTTAATCATCGGTATCCTGGTTTCATTCTTTACTGCAGTATTCTTAACACGAATTACCTATGAAGGATTATTAGCAAAAGGCAAATTACATAATCTGACTTTTACCACCAAGTTGAGTAAAAACTTCTTGGTAAACCCAAGTTTCCATTTTATGGAAAACAGGAAAAAATATTTTATTGGATTTGCTATCCTATTTATAATAAGTCTCGGATTTCTCTTTACCCGCGGATTAAATCAGGGTATTGACTTCACCGGAGGTCGTAATTACGTTGTTCGTTTTGATGAACCGGTAAATACGTTACAGGTACAGGAAATGTTGAGTGAGCAGTTTGATTCCGATAATAGCTTAAATGTAATTACCATCGGAGCAAATAATCAAGTCCGTATCTCGACCAATTACATGATCGAAGACAATTCGGAGGGAATAGACGAACAGATAGAAGCAAAATTATACAATGGTCTTAAACCCTTATTAAAACAAGGAACTACACAAGAAGAATTTTCGACTATCTATATCCAAAGTTCACAAAAAGTCGGACCAAGCATTGCAGATGATATAAAACGAGCAGCGATCTGGGCAGTAATCTTCTCAGTGATCGGTATCGGGCTATATATCTTATTACGTTTCCGTGATATTTCGTTCAGTATCGGAACAATTACCTCCCTGATATTTGATGCGGTATTTATCCTTGGATGCTACGCAATGCTATGGGGATTCCTGCCATTTTCCATGGAAATAGACCAGACATTTATCGGAGCAATCCTTACTGCAATCGGTTATTCTGTAAATGATAAAGTAGTTGTATTCGACCGTGTAAGGGAATATCTACAGCTTTATCCGAAAAGAGATAAGAAACGTGTATTTGATGAAGCATTAAATACCACACTGAACCGTACCTTTAATACCAGTTTCAGTACATTACTCGTATTATTTGTTATCTTCTTTGCCGCAGGAGAAACTATCAGAAGTTTCGCTTTTGCAATGATCATCGGAGTATTAGTGGGTACAGCAACATCTCTATTCCTTTCTGCTCCTTTAGCTTATCAGATTCAGTCTAAAAAAGAAGAGAAAACAGAAGAATAAATAAGTTATATATCGTATAAAAAAAGGCTACTTTATTTTGAAAAGTAGCCTTTTTTATATCATTTGGTCCCAACAAATAATAAAAATAATACATACAAATTATCCGGCAGAAAAAATAATTATCTTTATCCATCAAAATCAGAGAAAAATGTTTCCTGAGCTATTTGCAGTAATTTTTATAAAAAATAAAGTTTCAATTTTAATTATATGAAAAAACAAATTCTGAAGAAAGGATACCTGCTACTTTCAGTTATCTTCTTATTCCCTTCTTTATTTGCAGAAAAGCCTTCACAGGTAAAAAATGTGATTATGATGATCCCGGACGGCACTAGTTCCAGTGTGCTGACATTGTCACGATGGTATAAATCAGGATTAGGTTATGCACCTTCACAGAATATTGACCAGGTTTCGTTGAATATTGATCCCTATATTTGCGGTTTAGTAAAAACATATTGTTCTGATGCCCCTATTGGTGATTCTGCTCCGACCGGAAGTACATACGCAACCAGCGTCGTATCTTAGGCGGGTTATGTGGCTACTTATCCGGAAAAAACGCCTTATGATATTGTAGAGGTAGATCCGGAACTTGCTAATACACCGGCCATGACTATCCTCGAAGCAGCTAATCTTCAGGGAAAATCAACCGGATTAGTAGTTACGGCTGAATTTCCACATGCCACGCCTGCGGATTTTTCTTCCCACACCCCTTCACGGAGTGATTACCCTGTTATTGCCGCACAAATGGTAAAGAATAATATTGATGTCGTATACGGAGGAGGAATTAATTACCTGAATGAAGAAAATAAAGCTTACCTGATTCAGAATGGATGGGAAGTGATTTTAGGAGATTATAATAAATTTAAAACATTTGACGGTGACAAGGTATGGGGGTTGTTTACTCCGACGGATATTCCGTCTGATATTGATACGGACCTTTCTATCTATCCTACCCTTGCGGAAATGACAGAAAGTGCCATTCGGACACTGGCAAAAAATGAAAACGGATTTTTTCTGATGGTAGAAGGAAGTAAAGTGGACTGGTCGGCACATGCAAACGATGCGTTAGGGATTATAACCGAATATCTGGCCTTTGATGATGCCGTAAAGGTGGCTATCGATTTTGCAAAAAAGGATGGGAATACGGCTGTTATTATCTGTCCGGATCATGGGAACAGCGGGATCAGCATCGGAAGCACCCGGTCTAATGGAGTTTATAGTAAAATGCCGAAAAACAATATCCTTGAACCTTTAATTAAGACCAGGCATACTTTCGGACAGATTGCTTCCCTGTTAATAGCGAAAAACAATACGGCCGAAAGCCTGAAATCCGATTTATCGGATTATCTCGGTTTAACTGATATTACCGATGAAGAATTAAGAGAATTACTCATTGCTTTAACACCTGCATCCGGTTCCGGAACTCCGGATCATGAGAAGGTAAAAAATACAGTGCATCGTATTTTTAACAGTCACCTGATGATCGGATTTACAACAACCGGGCATACCGGGGAAGATGTATTCCTGGGTATGTATCACCCGAAAGGGGACATTCGGACAGAAGTCATACATAATACAGAAGTAAACCTTTATATGCAGCAGGTACTTGGTACGGAAGACCTGAAAAAATTAACCGGAGAATATTTTGCCGGTCACAAGACATTATTTCCGGAAAACGAATATAAATGTTTGATAAATACACAAGGAGAAGTACCGGTTCTTACTATTACGTCCAATAAAACTAAAAAAACAATTTCTTTAAAAGCATATGATAATCAGGCGTTATTAAATAAAAAGACCGTATTACCTTATCAGACAGTTTTTGTGTATGTAAATAAAAACGATGAGTTTTATATTCCCAGGTCAATAAAAGAAGTGTTAGATAATTAATGACCTGATGGTATAAATAAAAGCAATTCAGATAAAAGCAGAAGGGTAATAAAAATATTTTTATTACCCTTCTGCTTTTATACTTAATTATTTTACTATAAACAAGAAGCATTCTAATTTTCTACCCGGCTAAAAGGTACACTTTCCCCTAAAGAAAGATGAGGTTCATTGAATAATAGTATTTTATGGAAAAAGAGGAATAAACAGCATATAATCCTATCATTCCTCTTTATTCACTGAACTATTTTTCAGGGCTGTTTCCCTATATAAGCCAAAATACCGCCATCTACATATAAAACATGTCCGTTTACAAAATTCGATGCTTCAGAAGCAAGAAAAACGGCAGGACCGGCAAGATCTTCCGGAGTTCCCCAACGTGCTGCAGGAGTTTTAGCGATAATAAAAGAATTGAACGGATGTCCGTCTTCTCTTAACGGTGCAGTTTGAGGGGTAGCGATATATCCCGGTCCCAAGCCATTGCATTGGATATTATAGGCACCATACTCAGAGGCAATGTTACGAGTAAGCATTTTTAATCCGCCTTTTGCTGCAGCATACGCAGAAACCGTTTCACGTCCCAGTTCACTCATCATCGAACAGATATTGATAATCTTTCCATGGCCTTTTTTGATCATACCGGGAAGAACAGCTTTTGCTATAATAAAAGGAGCATTCAGGTCTACGTCAATCACCTGACGGAACTCAGCAGCACTCATTTCAATCATCGGAATACGTTTAATAATACCGGCATTATTCACTAATACATCAATAATACCGACTTCATCCTCTATCTGTTTAACCATCGCATTTACCTGCTCTTCATCGGTTACATCACAAACATATCCTTTCGCATCGATCCCTGCTTCTTTATAAGCAGCGAGGCCTTTATCCACAAATTCCTGCTTAAGATCATTAAAAACAATGTTAGCTCCGGCCTTAGCCAGTGCAGAAGCAATAGCCAACCCAATGCCATAAGAGGCTCCGGTTACCAGTGCGATTTTTCCATCTAATGAAAATTGATTTTGCATATTATGTATATTTTTAAAAATAAATCCGTTAAATAATTAATAAAGCTTCGTGGGCTGAAGCCGCACGGCTAATGATATATCGCCATTGCGTGGCTTAAGAAAAATACAATCTATCCGGTCTTACTTGAGTTCATTATGATACTTCCGTTATACCGGACAGGAAAGTTAAAATATCCGCTCTAAATTCCGGAGGATGGCACATTAATAGCCGCATTACCTTCACGAATGACAGATTATATTATGTCCCCAACCCGGTATTATATTCTTATAATGAATAAGAAAAATAAAATACCTATCCTAAAACCCCGGAGGGATGACATATGAACAGCCGTGCTATCTCAGCACACGGCCGGATTTCCGGATATTATTTACATCTTTTACCTTAATTTATCAGCAGTAAACGTATCCATATCATCATAATCCAGATTCTCACCGCACATGGCCCAGATAAATGTATAATTACTGGTCCCTGCCGCCGAGTGGATAGACCAGGAAGGAGAAATGACCGCCTGCTCGTTGCCCATAAAGATATGGCGTGTTTCCTGTGGTTCCCCCATAAAATGACATACTGCCTGATGCTCCGGCACTTTAAAATAGAAATACGCTTCCATGCGACGCGAGTGCGTATGAGGAGGCATTGTGTTCCATACACTTCCTTCTTTTATCTCTGTCATACCCATCTGTAACTGGCAGCAGGGGACTATTTCACTCAGGATAATCTGGTTCAGCAAACGTTCGTTAGAAGTAGCAGGAGACCCTAAATCCCTTGTCCGGCGCATTTCTGCCGTAATAGCAGCCGTAGGATATTCTTTATGGGCAGGCGCTGAAGCAAAGTAATATTTAGCCGGTTGAGCCGGATTATTACTTTTAAAAATTACATCTTTACTTCCCCGCCCTACATATACCGCATCTTTAAATGCCATCGGATAATCTTTTCCATCTATGGAAACCACTCCTTCCCCTTCGATACAGATAATTCCCAATTCACGGCGTTCACAAAAATATTCAGAACGTACCAGATCTACTGTTTCCAGTTTCAACTCTTCTTTTACAGGAAGTGCCCCTCCAATGATCAAACAATCATTATGGGTATAAGTCATTAATACACTATCTGCTTCAAATAATTTCTCTATCAGGAATTCTTTCCTTAATTGGGTAGTATCATACTTTTTTACATCATTCGGGTGAGTTCCCCAACGTTCTTCAATAATTGTTTTCATGTCAATGTATTTACTGATTGAATATGTTAAATCAAATTATTCCTTTGCAGGGAAAAACAAGTGTTTTCCGGAGACTTTATTTAAATAACCATACATAAGTCATCTAAACAAAAGTACCTTTTTATTTTTATTCGTTGAGTATTAATATGTATGTTTTAAGAATATATAGATTTTAAAAAGATTCATTCTCTTAAAACAATAGAATAGGAAGTCTGAATTTTCTTTAGGATTTCGGGTGTACAAATATAATTCTTTTCCGGGAAAAAACAATAAAAATATAAAAATGTGCCAATTTACATATATGCTAATAGAGAATTAACTTCATCAAGGTATACCTTATAAAAATAGATAAAGTTGCTCATGCGATATCAACAAAAGAAATTGCATGAAGTTATTTATCATTCATATACCTTCTCTTTCGTTTATTAAGTACCATTTTAAAGAATTTATACAAACACCCGGTGCTTAAAGAAAGGAGTTTTATTATTGGCATGTTTACCTATTAACCGATATAAGTAATTAGCAAGATCATTAAACTATTATTTAGCAAATCGATTCAAAAACCCGATACTAATAAATTTTAATTTCACATTCAAGAGCGTTTTATGTTATTTTCAGACAAAATAAAATACCTTTTCAAAAAATACAGGCATGTAAAGTTAGTTGTTCAACTAATACGGGATAGTTGAACAAGTATATTGACAAAAATGCTCAACTAATACGGGATAGTTGAGCATTTTTGGGTAAAAAAACAGCCTTTTTCCCGTATTAGTTGACCAACTATCCCGTATTAGTTCGGGTACTTTTTATAAAAAAAGATATTTTTTTAACTTATTTTTGACTGTTATTATTCAAAAAAAAGGGAAAAAGAGGAAAAAAGATCCCGAAAGAAAAGAGAATGAATAAAGAAGTGACTGTTTGGGAAATATATAATTAAAATAAGAAACACATTCCTTTTCCTTATCAGTCTGCCTTACAGAAAGAAACAAAATAGAAAATAAAGCTTTCAGGAGATGAGTTTTTACCCTATTGGTATTTCTGCGGAATAAACAAAAATTTAATTCTTCTTTATAAAGAACCAAGCCATTTTTTCTTTCTGAAAGAAGCAGAAAAAAAAGAAAAAGCAGGATTATAAAAAAGATAAGTTCCATATTTTGATAACTTTTTTGTTTTTATATATACAAAGATATATATAAACAAGACGAAATGCAAATATTTACTGCATTATTTTTAAAAAATTGTTACCTGCCGTTTTGTATATTTATATAAAGGCCTGATAATGTTATAACTTATTATTTCTTTCCTAAGAGTAAATTCATTAAACTTACTACTTTAAAAGGTCTTTTTTTTCAGGAGGAATAAATAGAATTATTACCAATCAATCCGATTATTGCTTTCTTGAGAAATACACGACTTTTTAAACCCTTTTGTAGCTAGACCGATTTTATGATTGCCGAAGCCAAAAGGCACTCAATACGGCTGTAACATCCAGCCACGACGTACCTTAAAGAATGGATAATTTCTATATATTAAATACGTCCATATCAGAAATTCCTTCTGTTATGGACGTATGATCCTTGAATCTTTTATGGTGAAGGATTTTGTATATATTACTCCAATCCTCCTCCTAGTGCTCTGTAAAGATTTACACTGTACTGGAGTTGTTCGAGCTTATCACTTACCTGTTCCAGTTGGGCCTGTAACAGACTTTGCTCGGCTGATAATACTTCGGTATAATTTGCTTCCCCGGCCAGCAAAAGTGCCTGTGTATATTCCACCGCATTCAGCAGGGAATTTACCTGTTGCTGGCGCACTCCGTTTTTCTTTAACGAATATTCATAGGAGAACAGGATATTTGAAATTTCCTGACCGGCATTCAGTACGGTTTGTTCAAATGTGAGCAACGCTTCTTCCTGTTGTGCCTTTCTGATTTTCAACTGTCCGGTAAGCTGCTTCTTTGCAAAGATTGGCTGGGTAAGCCCACCGATAAGACTAACAAACAAATTATCTGCCCGGAAGAAATTAGACAGGCTGGATGCTCCATAACCAATTGTTCCACTACTTAACTTAACAGAAGGATATAAAGCCGCCTGTGCAGCATTCGTCAGTTCAAAAGCAGACCGGAACGCGAGTTCTGCCTGTTGTACATCCGGCCGTTGAGATAGCATTTGTGCAGGTACTCCATGATCTAATACACCTACAACATATTGCTGATGGATAGAACTCCTTTCTATCGGCCCCGGATTGCGCCCCACAAGAACGGAAATAGCATTTTCCATTTGCCTGATCTGGGCTTCCAGATCAGGAACAGTTATCTGGGTAGAATACAACAATGCCCTGCTTTGTTCTACTGCCGCAGCAGTCAGCATCCCTGCTTCCATCATTGCCTGCATGGTTTCGGCACTCTCCTGAAGCAAATCTATGGTTTGAAGAGTAATACGGAGTTGTTCGTCCAGCGCCAGCAGAGAGTAATACGAAGTAGCAATATTGGCAACCAGCGATATCTGAATCAGGTTTTTATAGGCATGAGTAGCTAGAAACTGAGCATAGCTTGCACGGGCTTCCCGGTTCATTTTCCCCCATATATCCAGCTCCCAGGATGCACTGATTCCTAACGTATAGTCTTCCGAATGATATCCCAATACATCCCGCTTTCCGTCTACAGGGTTCAAACTATACCTGTTGTGTGACACTTGTCCTACCAGTGCCACGTCAGGAAAATAAGCTGCTTTGGCAATACTCAAGCTGGTTTCTGCCTGTTGAATACGGGTATAAGCAATCCGCATGTCATAATTGTTTTCCAGTCCTTCACCGATTAAAGCCCGCAAATAAGTATCCTGAAAATAGTCTTCCCAAGGAATAGTAGCAATGGTTGTGGTATCCGAAGCCGTCATTTCCCGGTACAATCCTGCGGTATCCAGTTCAGGGGTCTTGTATTTATTCGTTACCTGGCATGACTGGAATACTACCGGAATAAGCAATCCCGGCAGTATGAATTTATATATATTTCTTCTGATCATATCCTGTTTAATTTATATCCTCGTTTTCCTCTTTATTCACTGTTCCTGTCTTACTGAATTTCTCTTGTAAAGACTGAAAAATAATATACAGGGTAGGAATAACTATAATTCCGAATATCGTACCGATCAACATTCCTCCGATTGCACTGATACCGATGGATTTATTTCCTACGGCTCCGGCTCCTGTTGCCAGTGCCAGCGGTAATAAGCCGAAGATAAATGCAAAGGAGGTCATAAGAATCGGGCGTAACCTGGCACTTGCCCCATTGATAGCCGCCTGAATAATACTCATTCCCTGTTGCCTACGCTGGATAGCGTACTCTACAATCAGGATGGCATTTTTAGCCAACAGACCAATGAGCATAATCAAAGAAATCTGCACATAAATATTATTTACAATACCAGAACCGGACATCATGGAGAAGAAAATAAACACGAATACTCCCGAAAGTCCGACCGGCAGGGATAAGATTACCGCAAGCGGAAGGATATAACTTTCATATAAAGCAGCGAGCAGCAAATAAACGAATATCAGCGAGAGGGCGAATATCAGCACGGTCTGGCTGCTACTATTGGATTCTTCGCGAGTCATACCGGAAAATTCATAACTGTATCCGGTAGGTAAAGTTTCCCTGCTCAGTTCCTCTACAAGGCTGATTACATCCCCGGTACTGTATCCTTTTGCATAATTAGGAATAATCGTTACTTCCATAGAAGAATACATATTGAAACGGGTACGCGATTGTGGACCAGTCACATCCGTAACGGTAATAAATTCCGTAACCGGAGCCATTTCACCACTTCCTGTCCTTACATACAGGCCATGAAGATCTTCCAGTTTGGAACGATATTCCGGTGCAGCCTGAAGCATAACCCGATACTGTTTTCCATACAGGTTGAAGTTGGAAATATACATACTTCCGATATATGCCTGCAGATTAGTCATAACATCATCCAGTGTAAGACCTGCTGCTTTTACTTTTGCAATATCTACTTCTATCTGTTTCTGAGGATAGTTAGGATTAAAAGTAGTCATGGCCATCATAACCGCATCATTAGCCCTTAAGTTATCCAGAAAAGCATTCGTTACCCCGAAGAATTCATTTACATCTCCTCCGGTTCTATCCTGCATAGAAAGCTCCACTCCGGAACTCAAACCGAATCCCTGAATAGTAGGCATAGAGAAAAATACGAACGTAGCTTCGGTAATATCCTTTGTTCTTGCCGTCAGCGTAGCTGCCACTTCACTGGCAGTAATTTTACGATCTTCCCACGGGATCATTTTAATTACAATAGAACCATACGAGCTACCTAATCCGGACATAAAGCTTACCCCGGTCAGGACCTGAATATCTCTTACTTCCGGGATTTCCCTTGCTATGGCAGCCACCTGTTGCATGATCGTATCCGTACGTTCCAGAGAAGCTCCGGGAGGCATGGTAACAATACCCATTATCCCACCGCTGTCTTCCTGCGGCACAAATCCGGTAGGCAACATCCGCATCAAACCGAACATGATGCCTGTAAAAATAGCAATAATAGCAATTACAATCCAGCGGTGATTCTTCTGGCCTAAGAAGTAAACCGTACCTTTATATTTCCGAGTAGCCGAATCAAATATTTTATTGAAAGAATGGAAAAAACGTTGTCCGATATTTTTTCGTTTTCTTTTCCCTGTAGCGTCGGTATGTTCCTGATGAGGTTTCAAGAATAATGCACAAAGAGCCGGACTCAATGTCAACGCATTTACTGCCGAAATAATAATCGCCACAGCCAGGGTTAAGCCGAACTGTTTATAAAATACCCCACTCGTCCCTCCGATGAAACTCACCGGAATAAATACGGCAGACATCACCAGGGTAATAGATACGATAGCCGGAGCAATTTCCTTCATGGCTGCCATAGTGGCTTTCATCGGATTCCTTTCTCCGGCATCCATGTGGGCGTGTACGGCTTCCACGACTACAATGGCGTCATCGACTACAATACCGATAGCCAGAATCAGGGCAAACAGGGTAAGTAGGTTAACAGAGAATCCGAACAGCTGCAGGAAGAAGAAAGTACCTACAATAGCTACCGGTACCGCAATAGCCGGAATAATAGTAGACCGCATACTCTGTAAGAATACATACACCACAATAAATACCAGGAGGAAGGCTTCCAGCAAGGTCGATATTACCTTTTTAATAGAAGCATCCAGGAAGTCACTGGCATCGCTTATGTATGTAATTTTCATCCCCGGAGGAAAAATTTCCTGCGCTCTGTCTAATTCCGCTTTTACTTCTTTAATAAGGTCCTGCGCATTGGATCCGGCCGTCTGACTTATAGCAATCAACACAGAATTACGTCCGTTTAACTGTGAATATACCGAATAATTCAATGCTCCCAACTCCACTTCCGCTACATCTCCGATCGTAACGATATGGCCGTCTGCATAACGGACAATAATGTCGGAAAATTCTTCAGACGATTTTAATCGTCCTGTATATTTCAGAGTATACTGGAAGCTCTGGTCACTATCCAGTCCTAACTCTCCCGGAGCAGCTTCGATATTCTGATCCTGCAAAGCCGCAATTACTTCCTGAGGAGTAATTTTGTATACAGCCATTACATCGGGCTTTAACCAAATACGCATGGAATAGGTTTTCGCCCCGTATACACTTGCATCTCCTACTCCGGAAATACGACTTAATTGCGGGATAATATTGATATCGGCATAGTTCTGGATAAATTCTCCATCATATTCGTCATTATCAGACATCAAGGCAAACATCAATACCGTACTACTCTGTCGTTTCTGGGTAGTTACCCCTGCTTCCGTCACTTCCTTGGGTAATACGGAAGAAGCCTGTGCCACACGGTTCTGTACGTTTACGGCTGCCATATCAGGATCAGTTCCCTGTTTAAAGTACACGGTAATGGTTCCTGACCCACTATTAGATGCAGTAGAAGTCATATATGTCATGTCCTCCACCCCGTTTATCTGTTCTTCCAGCGGGATAATCACACTGTTCATCACTGCATCCGCACTTGCCCCGCTATAGTCGGCAGATACCCTCACGGTAGGAGGAGCAATATCCGGATATTGTTCGACAGGTAATGTATATAAACCGATAATACCTAATACGACAATTATAATAGAGATTACAGTAGATAATACCGGCCTTTCTATAAATGTTTTTAACATTGGATTTCTGTTTTTGATTTGTATGAAATTATTGAGCCTCTACCGGTTGTATTCTTGTTCCGTTTCTTAGGGTAGCCACCCCGTCGGTAACAATTTTTTCCCCGTCGGTAAGTCCGGAAGTAACAATATAATTTTTCCCGTCTGCCGTAGAAACTGCTGTTATAATTTTCTGGGATACGGAATCCTGTTCTACTTGATACACCAGAATCTTATCCTGCTGGGAGAATGTCGCTTTCTGTGGTATTACAAATACATCTTCCATTACATAAGGGATGAAAATCTTACCACTGGTACCACTTCTCAGTTCTCCGTTCGGGTTCGGGAAACGGGCTCTGAGGTTAGCTGTTCCGGTGGTCACATTGACGGATCCGGTAATGGTTTCAATCTTTCCTTTGTAAGCATATTCCGTACCATCTGCCATCTGCAGGGTAACTTCCGGCATGTTATTGATTTTTTCTTTCTGGTTGCTGCCGGGACTTCTATCAAGAAAATCTTTGAGTATTTTCTCATTCATAGAAAAATAAGCATATACGTGTCCGGTATTTGCTACGGATGTGAGCACATTCGAACTGCTTACGAGGCTACCCAGCCGGTAGGGTATTTCACCCACTACACCATCCACCGGACTGGTTACATTGGTCCATGACAGGGTTGCTTCGGCATTGGCCAGGGAAGCCTGAGCCTGGCTCAGGGAAGCCTGAGCGGTTGCATAGCTATCCTGTGCAGTAGCAAGCTGCACATTGCTGATGATGCCTCTTTCTGCCAACGGACGGATACGGTCTACATTTACCTGAGCGGTATTCAGTTGTGCTTTGGCACTTTCTACCGATGCTCTTGCCGTACGGAGGTTCTGTTCCGAAGCCGGTGAATCAATTTTAAATAAAGGTTGTCCTTTTCTGACAACGGCTCCTTCATCCACATATATCTCTTTAATAAATCCATCTATACGTGGTCTGATTTCAATATCTTCCTGTCCTTTTACGGTAGCAGGATATACCGACTGATGTACGGCACTCTGCTTTTTTACGGTGGCAACCGGATATTCACTCACTGATGCCTGTTGCCCTTGATTGCTGTTGTCATTACAGGCAATTAACATCCCACCCAGGGAAACTGCCAATAAAATTGTTTTTACATTCATCGTCTTCATCGTTTGTTTATGTATTTCCTCTGCTGATAATTACTATGTTATGGATTAATATTTTCTATTTTTGTTTTATATGCTCCCTCAAAATAATAAAGCCTGCATCCCGTAAAAAGGTTACAAGCAGATTTTTCGTTAGTATAGGAAAGGATGATAAGAAGGATACTTTATGTATATAAGCGTTACATGACAGACCCTAAAAACCGGCGGCGAAATTGAGAATATATTTTGATTTGCCAAAAAAAATTCTACCAATTTATTGTTATATTCTACTTATTTTTATTTCCGGAATATAATTACATGGATAGAGGATTTATGAGATAAAAAGGAGATATTAGTAGAAGACAGGACGAGTTTGGTAGAATTCATTTATCCGGGTTCGCCGAAATCCCTATTTTTGCATTGGTTATTATTTTTTAAATTATTTTTAATGAAAATAAAAGACATTTTTCATAGTTGGGCCATTCCGAAAAGAATACGGGATATAGGGATATGGTGTATTATTTACGCTGTTTTATTTATTAACCTGCTATGGACAAATACAAAATTTGCATTTTCTACCAGTACATGCACACTTGTAGGAATGTTATCTATCTACTTTATTACCAAATATCTATTAATTCCGTATTTCCTCCTGCCTAACAGAAAATTGCTCTATACCCTGTTAACGATTATTCTCCTTGCCTCTGTAACGTATGTGTGTGTTACCACAGAATTGTTTTTCTTTCAGTTCTATGAAGTAAATATCAATAAAGAATTCAAATTCAGTTATCCGTTTATTAGATCTTTTGTTTTATTTCTTACTACTTTTACCGTAGTGAATGTGAATTCATTCATTGATAAGAATAATCAGGATAATAAGCAACGGGAAACCCTCCTGATGGAGAAGAAAGAACTGGAAATAAGGATGCTGAAATCCCAGATCAATTCCCATTTCCTTTTTAATGCGCTGAATAATATCTATTCCATGATTTATTTTAAGGATGAATATACTTCGGGATATGTATTGAAACTTTCACAGATGCTACGGTACGTACTGGAAGACTGTGAATCGGACCTGACACCCCTGGAAAAAGAATTAGAGTATATTGATAATTATATCGATTTTCAGAAATTGCGGTTTGAGAATGATAAGAAGATTTCTTTTCACAGGGAACTGGATAACAGGAATATTCACATTCCCCCCATGCTTTTCCAGCCTTTTGTAGAGAATTGTTTTAAGTATTGTTCCCTTGATACGAATCCGGATAGCTATATTGACCTATCCCTTACGGTAAAAGAAAAGAAACTGGAATTTATTGCAATAAACAGCCAACCGATGATGCAGGTACTGACAAAAAAAAAGAAAACAGAAATGGGCATTAAGAATGTGAAGAAAAGGCTGGATATTTATTATAGAAACAATTACAATCTTGATATTATTGACCAGCCGGATCACTTTAAAATAATATTATCCATCAATTTATAGGTATATGGAAAGTCCGGAGAAGAAATTAAAAGTATTAGTAGTAGATGATGAATTTCATGCGCGGAAGTTATTGTGTGATTATGTGTTGAAGCTTCCTCTTCTGGAGCTGATTGCTTCGGCAGCAAATGCTTTTGAAGCGATTACCGTATTACAGAAGCATTCTGTAGATATTCTTTTCCTGGATATTCATATGCCGGATGTAACCGGGCTGGAATTTGCCCGCAGCCTGAGAAAAGCTCCGGCCATTATCTTTACCACTGCCTATTCTGATTATGCTGTAGAAAGCTATGAGATCGAAGCGGTGGATTATCTTCTTAAACCGATTGCCTTTCCCAGGTTTATTCAGGCGGTGAACAAGGTGTATGAGAAGAAGTATCCAGCTCATCTTTCTATCGTTAACCCGGCAGGAAACGATCTTTTTCTTCCCGGAGGAAAAGAGTATATTATTGTGAAAGACGGAAGTAAAATGTATCGGGTTCAATATGCAGATTTGATTTATATGGAAGGACAGCGGGAATATGTCACTTTCCACACCACCAAACAACGGATCACGGCTCTTTACACCATGAAAAAGCTGGAGGAAGAATTACCTAAAACGGACTTTATCCGGATTCATAAGTCCTTTATTGTTTCGTTGAAAAAGATTGAAATGATCGATAAAAACACACTTCATATTCATCAGAAACAGCTTCCTATCGGCGGAAGTTATAAAGAAGAGCTGCTGCGGATGATAAATGAGGAGTAAAAGGGGAATGAGGTCTTTTATCAAGCCTTACCTCTTTCTTCAAGGGGGGGCTGTTACGTTCTTTTTTAATGGATGAGTACATGAGTAGGGATGATTTTCCTAATCCATTTGACAGGCGCTTATTCCCTTTATAAAAGCGAACCGTTGCGCGCGATTCATCTTTTATGGTTCTATCCCTATTTTTCGATGCTACTTTATGCATAGAAAAACCACCGGCAACCCTGCCCTTTTCCAACCTATTCTTTATATACATCTTTGTATCCTATTGAAAAATGATAGAGGATGTGAGTGGTTGAGGGTAGCTTCCCGCTATGTTCGAAGCTAAAAGCAGGCCTCCGGCCGGGATATTTGCATCTTATATATGCACTGCATTTTTACCTGGTTGCTTTATTTTCTATTCTCATTTTCTATTCCTGTTTTATAGGATAACTGTCCCGTTTAAAAGTATTGGTTTATTTGCATACCTTCCAGTTCATGTTCTGTGATTATTTGCCGGCCGGAGGCCTGCTTTCAGCCGCGCCGTAGCGGGACGCTACGCCGAACTGCTGTGCATGCAAAGGGGATAGGTTAAAAAAAATAACTACCGTACATGCCAAATGGTAAAAGAGAACATAACAGCCCGATCTTGTTCGAGGGAAAAGTAGAAGCCCTGGAAGACAAAGCTTCCAGGGCCTCACAATAGCACAACGGCTAAAAAATATGTAAGAACTATGATCTGTACTTAATTATACGGATTTATACATTTAAAATTCACTAACTCTTATCTTCTACTGTTCTCCCTATTTTTATCCGTTGGATGCCATAGCATTTTTCCGGCAAAAGGGAAACAGCCTACCTCCTTTTAACGAAAGAAGCAGACAAAATACGGATCGTTAGTTATTCTCCTAATTTCAATATTTTAAGGTTTTTGCTGAAATTTATCCCAAATGCTGTATCAATTCCACCTCTAGTCGCTTGATGATGTGGTAATCCCTGAGGGGTACCACCCTCTCCACTAGTTGGACGTCTCACGACCATTCTTAATTTATCGCCGGCATTCAAGTGTGCTACTGTCGGTGGTACTACAACAGTGATGGCATTGGATTGTGCTGCACTTCCCGCAAGTATCCCTCGTGCACCGGCAAACTGCACCCAGGTAGTGGTACCTGCAACCTGACGCTGGATCAATATATTTACCAAAGCAACATCAGGATCGGAATTATTAGAAGGCTCGCCTGCTGCAGCATAATAATTAGCAAAGCCCGATACTTCAATATTCCCCCCTTCGCGTAAAGTAAATGTATCATCCGTGTCGTTGAAATCCACCAGGTTGTTTTGCTCTATATCTGTACTCTTCCAGGAAGCTACCAATGGGCTCCCAGTATTAAAAGAAGCTATGTCAGCCTGTTCTATAGGCTGTGCCTCAACATCTTGTACAAAACAAATTTTTACAGGTGCGGTAGCGATGGTAGCCACCTTTCCGTTGGCATCCGTAACAAGGATATTTCCATCCGCAATATCAGTCAGTCCTGATATGGTTACCCCGCCACCAGTGCCTCCGTTAAGAGTAGTAGCGCCTGTTACCGTAGCCGTGTTGTTAATCGTAGTGGCTCCGGCGATGGTTGCCGTACCTCCGATCGTGGTATTGCCCGTAATAGAGGCAGTTCCGGCAAGCTGGGTATTCCCTGCTACGTTTAACCTGTACGCTCCGGGCGTTGTGGTACCTATCCCCACATTCCCGTCGCTGGTCACACGTACACGGGTCTCATCGTCCGTCCGAATGGAAAAGTCTACCGCGTCAGTCGTACCGATAAAATTATTGGCCGCATCCGTTCCGGCATTCCCATCCAGCTCCCAGGCATCCGGAATCTCTGGTGGATCTATTCTGCGAACCAGCCCGTTGCCATCTACCGTCAGATTAGAGTACGCACCGGTAGCTGCCGGAAGGCCGGATATAGTCACCCCACCACCGGTGCCTCCGTTAAGGCTAGTAGTTCCTGTTACGGTGGCTGCATTATTGATTGTAGTGGCTCCGGCGATGGTTGCAGTACCGCCGATCGTGGTATTACCCGTAATAGAGGTATTCCCATCAAGCTGGGTAGTTCCATCCACATTCAACCGGTACGCACCGGGCGTAGTAGTACCTATGCCTACATTCCCGTCGCTAGTCACACGCACACGAGTCTCATCGTCCGTCCGAATGGAAAAGTCTACCGCGTCAGTCGTACCGATAAAAT